>JAKSJL010000004.1 GCA_024398295.1 Bacteroidales bacterium | reverse complement strand
AGCAGCGTAAGGCGAAGATAGACGCTGTCAAGGCTGTATATGATGCCGAAGGCGCGGCTGAGGACGCGAAGAGCGAGATCGCTCGCCTCACCGGCCTCGCACTCGCCGCTCTGGAGCGCCTGGATGTGCCATCTGAGCGCATCCAGATGCTGCATAGGTTTGCGGACTCACTCATTGGCAGAGCAAAATAGTGGAAAATGGAGAAGAATGAACTTGAGATAATGGCGCCTGCTGGCAACTTCGAGTGCCTGCACGCAGCTATCCAGGGCGGAGCGAACTCCGTCTACTTCGGCGTGGGACATCTGAACATGCGCTCCCACTCCGCAAACAACTTCAGCATCGACGATCTCGCGGAGGTGGTGCGCATCGCCCGTGAGAATGATGTGAAGACCTACCTCACCCTGAACATTGTCCTTTATCCGGAGGACCTTCAGGAGATGCGCGCGACGCTCGATGCCGCGAAGGCTGCAGGCATCGACGCTGTCATCGCATCGGATATGGCTGCCATCGCGTACTGCCGCACCATAGGCATGGAGGTGCACATATCCACCCAGCTCAGCATCTCGAACGAGGAGTCGCTGAAGTTCTATGCGCAGTTTGCAGATGTGCTGGTGCTCGCCCGTGAGCTAAGGCTCGACCAGGTGAAGACCATCTACGAGACCATCCAGCGCGAGCAGATCAAGGGCCCTGCCGGGAAGCTCGTGCGCATCGAGATGTTCGCGCACGGAGCGCTGTGCATGGCCATTTCGGGCAAGTGCTACCTCAGCCTCCACACATACGGAGCCTCTGCGAACAGAGGCGCCTGCTTCCAGATCTGCCGCCGCGGGTACGGCGTGACCGACTTGGAAACGGGCAATGAACTGAACATCGACAACAAATATATCATGTCCCCTAAGGACCTCTGCACAGTGGAGTTCATGGACAAGATAATCGACGCCGGCGTAAAGGTCTTCAAGATAGAGGGCCGCGCCCGCAGCGCTGAATATGTGAAGCGCTGCGCGTCATGCTATCGTCGCGCCGCGGATGCGGTGTGCGATGGCACCTACACTCCAGAGCTTGCCGCTTCCCTGAAGGAGGAGCTTGCAGAAGTGTTCAACCGTGGCTTCTGGGATGGCTACTACCAGGGTGCCTATCTGGGTCAGTGGAGCAGCGTATATGGCTCCAGCGCGACCAGGAAGAAGGTTTATTGCGGCAAGGTGACGAACTGGTTTGACCGTATCAATGTAGCCGAGATCCTCGTGGAGAGCGCTCCGCTGAAGGTGGGCGCCGAGGTGATGGCGATAGGTGCCACCACCGGAGTGGAGGAGTTCAAGGTCGAGGACATGAGGGTGAATTTCAAGTCTACCGACATCACCGAAAAGGGCACGAGGTGCTCAGTGGCGCTCCCTGAGGGGCAGCGTGTACGTCGTGGTGACAAGGTCTATCTCTGGGAGGTGACAGATGAAGCTTAAGGATATCATGGCAGCAGTGGAGCGCGTGGCTCCTCTGGCTCTTCAGGATGATTATGACAATGCAGGTCTCCAGGTCGGCGACAGGGAGATGGAGGTCACCGGTGTGCTGGTGTGCCTCGATGTCACCGAAGCCATACTGGACGAGGCCATTGCCCGAAAGTGCAATGTGATAGTTTCCCATCACCCGCTCATCTTCCGCCCGCTCAGGCGCATCGCGGGCGACAGCTACCAGGAGCGTGTGGTCATCAAGGCCATCCTCAGCGGTGTAGCCATCTATTCTGCCCATACAAATCTTGACAATGCTGCCGAGGGAGTTAACTACAAGATAGCGTCGCTTCTCGGCCTCAAGGATCTTCAGTGGCTCCAGCCTAAGGGCGAGATCGCGGGCGTGTCATGTGGCTCTGGAGTAGTGGGAGCGCTGTCGCAGCCAGAGGCGGAAGATGCCTTCCTCATGCGCGTGAAGGCCATCTTCGGTGTGGACTGCCTCCTGCATAACGCCACCAAGGGCCGCCAGATCCAGCGCGTCGCTCTCTGCGGCGGCGCAGGCGCCTTCCTGCTTCGCGACGCTGTCGCAGCCGGTGCCGACTGCTTCATCACGGGCGAGATGCACTATCACGACTACTTCGGCCACGAGCCTTGGGTGACGGGAGTGGATGATCTCCTCCTCGTCGAGACAGGCCACTATCAGAGCGAGCAGTACACGAAAGACCTGCTCCGCGATATTCTCTCCGCAGAAGCCGGCCTTCGTATCGAAATGACAGAGCTGAATACAAATCCTATTCAGTATCTACTATAGCAGACCTAATATGAAAAGACTATTTCCCGTGTTCATGGCCATCATGGTCATGGCTGTCTCTTGCCGTGGGCAGGAGAGCCTGAAAGAACTTTCCCAGAGGGTATATGATCTCGCTCTCATTCAGATGGTGGACATAGACTCCAGACTTTCAGATACTTCCTATCCGAGATCCTATGTGGATGGACAGCCTCTGGATTCAGACCAGGGCTGGTGGTGCAGTGGCTTCTATCCAGGCACGCTGTGGCTTCTCTATGAACAGACCGGTGATGCCACTTTCAAGGCATTGGCAGAAAAGCATACATTGAAACTCTCAAACCTGCCTCTTAGGCCTTGTGACCATGATATAGGATTCCAGATCGGCTCAAGCTTCGGCCATGCATACAGAATCACTCATGAAGATAGGTGGTTGCCTGCCATAAAGCAGGGTGCATTGAGGCTTGCAGAGCGCTTTTCTCCTGTCACCAGGACCACCAGGAGCTGGGATTTCAGCCGTGGATGGGACTATCCCGTGATCATTGACAATCTGATGAACCTGGAGATCCTCGCCACAGCCGCCAGACTTTTCGGTCTTGATTCTCTGGCTGATATGGCTTGTGCGCATGCTGATGCCACTATCGAGAACCATTTCCGTGAGGACTACACGTCATACCATCTGGTGGACTACGACAGCACAGACGGTCATGTGCGTAAGCGTGAGACCGTTCAGGGCTATGCTGATGATTCCGCATGGGCTCGCGGTCAGGCGTGGGCTCTTTATGGCTACACCATGATGGCCCACGAAACAGGTCACGAGAGGTATCTCTCCCAGGCAGAAAACATCGCCCGGATGCTGCTCCAGCGCCTCCCGGAGGACGGCATCCCGTACTGGGATTTCGATGACGAGGCCATTCCTGATGCGCCTCGCGATGCTTCAGCCGCTGCCGTCATGGCCTCTGCCTTCGCGGAGCTAAGCTCGCTGACCGCTGACCACGCTCTCGCGAAGCAGTGCCTAGCGATGTCTGAGAGACAGGTCCGCCGTCTCGCTTCCCCTGACTATCTCGCCGCATCTGGTACAAATGGAGGTTTTCTGCTTATGCATTGTGTCGGCAATAAACCAGCCGGCACCGAAATCGACGTTCCTCTTGCGTACGCCGACTACTATTTCATCGAGGCGCTTGGCCGACTTTTGCTGATCAGTCCTGAACTGTGATCAGAGGCTTCGTCATAGCCTCCTTCAGCTCGTCGTCGTAGCGTATGCGCATCTGGACGCCGGCTGGCTGGAACCAGTAGCGGACTGCTATCTCTTCCTCGATGAATGGGATGATCTCGTCCTTTTTCAGGTTCAGGAAGGTCTCCTTGTCCATCTCGATGGCCTTCTTCATGGCATCGAGCTCTGTCTTCATGGCCTCCGCGAGGCCGTCTTTCTCGAGCTCCTTGCGCATCTGGTCGTAGAGGGCCTGGGCGCTTGATCTGTAGTCGAACTGCTTGGTCTTCGCGAACTCCACGAAGTCGGCGTAGTCGGTGTAGTGGAAGTCGTCAGGTGTGCCTTCAGCCTCGTGCTCGCAGACATACTTGAGCGCGTACTGCTCCACTATGCCGTTCATCACGATCGAGTAGGTGAGACGGCTGTACTCCTTCTCCGTGAGGGTGACATCAGGGGTGATGCCGCCGCCGTCGCGCACCTTTCTGCCGTGCGCTGTGGTGAACTCGTGGGTGAGCGAGTCAGGGATGTGCGACACTGAGCCATCCTCCCTTCTCTGAGCATAGTCGATGGCCTGGACGCAGCGGCCGCTAGGAGTGTAGTACTTCGCTGTGGTGACCTTTATCTTTCCGTTATATGGGAGTGGACGGATGCTCTGCACGAGACCCTTTCCGTAGCTTCTCTGGCCCATGATGGTGGCCCTATCGAGGTCCTGGAGCGCTCCAGAGACGATCTCGGACGCCGATGCTGAACCGTGGCTCACGAGCACCACGAGCGGCATCTGGGTGTCCACAGGCTCCTGCGCTGTGCGATATACCATCTTCGAGTCCTCCCTGCTGCCCTTCGAGGTCACTACCACTGAGCCCTTAGGGACGAAGATTGAGACAATGTTCACGGCTTCGGTGATGAGGCCGCCTCCATTGCCCCTAAGGTCAAGGAAAAGCTTCTTCATGCCCTTCGCCTTGAGCTCGCTCACAGCGGCGCGTACCTCTGAGGATGCCGACTCGGTGAAGCCGGTCTGCAGGATGTAGCCGGTCTCTGCGTCAAGCATGCCATAGTATTCCACGTCTGGAAGCTTTATCCTTCCGCGCACTACGCTGAGGCTGATGGTGTCGTTCTGACGGAGCTTCTTCACTCTGAATACCACTGTGCTGCCAGGCTTGCCCCTCATCTTCTCGCTGCACTCAGAGCTGGTGAGGCCGTGCACGCTGATGCCGTCGATGGAGAGGATCTCGTCGCCAGCCTTGAGGCCGTACTTCTCGGCAGCAGAGTTCTTATAAGGCTCTGTGATGATGACGTTTCCGTCTTTCTCAGGCTTGTAGATAACTGCACCTATGCCTCCGTAGCTCTTGCTTACCATCATCTCGAGGTCGTCTTCCTCCTCCTCTGGGATATATACTGTATATGGGTCCAGCTCGTCGAGCATGTACTTGATGCTGGCTGCCTTCATCCTCTCGACTGGGAGGGTGTCTACATAAGACCTGCTGAGCTCGCTGAGGATGGAGTTCTGGATCTCGGTCCACTGAGCCAGCTTGAAGTTCTTCGACTGGGCGAATGCCCCGGTGCAAAGGAGCGCAAGAGCGCCCGCGCATATAATGTTCTTAGCTTTCATACGTCTACAAATGTAAGGAAAAATTGGAGAAGTTTGTCCGAATTGATACCTTTGCGCTGCAGATATTGTACCACTATGAAGATTATTTTCGCGACAGGAAACAAAGGCAAGCTCCGTGAGGCTGCCGAGATACTTGGAGAGGGCTACGAGCTTGTGACTCCAGCAGACATGGGCATCACCGAGGATATCCCAGAGACTGGTGATACCCTCAAGGAAAACTCCATACAGAAAGCTACCTATCTTTATGACAGGCTGCACGTGAACTGCTTTGCAGACGACACAGGTCTCATGGTAGACGCCCTGGGCGGCGCTCCAGGCGTGCACAGTGCGCGTTATGCCACAGACGGCCATGATTTCGACGCGAACATTGACAAGCTCCTCTCAGAGCTTGAAAGGGTAGGCGCAGACTCTCCAGAGAAGCGCACTGCGCGCTTCATGAATGTGGTGACACTCATCATCGATGGTGAGATGCATTTCTTCGAGGGTGTAGTGGAGGGACACATTGCTATGTCCAGAAATGGCAGCAAGGGCTTCGGCTACGACCCTGTCTTCATCCCAGATGCATTCCCAGGCCAGACCATGGCGGAGCTCGGCGAAGAGGTGAAAAACTCCATCTCGCATAGAGGTATGTCGCTTCGCGCCATGGCAGCTTGGCTGAAAGAGAATATAGGCGAGTAGCGGATGGTCACTGCGACGGAGATGATAGTGCTGAATCTCACCAAGATAGGTGAGAGTTCCGTCGTGCTCCATACCATCAGCCGCGAGTGGGGAAGAAGAGGTTTTCTGGTCAATGTAGGCAAGAAAACCTCGATGTCGCTCTTCCTCCCGATGAATGTGCTCGAGGCGGAGATCATTGAGAATCCCAAATCCAGCCTCTGGCGCGCCACGAAGATATCGGCGAAGCACCCTCTGCATGGTGTCAGGGCCAGCGTGGCGAAGAATTCCATGACCATGTTCATGAGCGAGGTGCTCTACCGCGCAGTCCGTGAGGATGCGCATGAGGAGGGCCTCTTCGAGTGGTGCGAGAAGAGCATCCTCACGCTCGACGCGCTCCAGAGCGACTTCGCGAACTATCACCTTCGGTTCCTTCTCGAATTCGCCGTCGCGCTGGGCTTCAGTCCTACCGTGGATGCCCTGCGCCCTTTCGCGGGCGAGCATCTCTCCACCCTCAGCCAGTTTGTGGAGTCATCCTTCGCCGAATCCATGCTCATCCCGCTCACGGGCGAGCTCAGAAACGAGATCGCGGAGATACTTCTCCGCTACCTCTCATACCACTGCGAGAGCAGCATAGACGTGAGGTCTCTGAAGGTGCTTCGCGAACTGTTCGGATAGCTGCGCCATGATGGCTCTTTTCGATTTCGCTTTTCGATTATTATTTGGTATATTTGTAAGTTGAATAGTTTAACAAATAATATCGTGTCAATGACTGGAAATAGAATGATATTCGCTCTGATGGTCTGTGCGATCATCATGACTTCATGTGGCTCATACAAGGATTTTACTTACATGCAGGATGTAAATGACTTCGAGGAGTTCGATATCACGGGCGCCGCCGAGGTATGTGTAAGAAAAGGTGATGTGCTGAACATCTTCGTGAGCAGCCGTAATCCTGAGTCAGCGAAGCCATTCAACCTTTCAGCTACGGCAAATTCTGCCAGGGATACATACGCTTCGTATGCCAGCCAGAGAGCGCTCGGCTATCAGGTGGATGGTGAAGGAAACATCGAGTTCCCTCAGCTGGGTTCTGTGCATTGCGAGGGCATGACCAGAAAGCAGCTTGGAGACACCATCAAGGGCATGCTCATCGATGGTGGCTATCTTATCGACCCTATCGTCACGATTGAGTTTGAGAACCTCAGGATCAGCGTCATCGGTGAAGTAGCCAGACCAGGCAGCTATCCTATGAATAACGACCACACCACCCTGCTCGAGGCACTCAGCCTTGCAGGAGACCTTACAGTCTATGGCCGCCGCGACCGCGTGGCTGTGATCCGTGAGGTGAACGGCAAGCGTACAGTGGTCTACCACGACCTACGCTCCAAGGAGATCTTCCAGAGCCCTCGTTACTATCTCCAGCAGAACGATGTGGTCTATGTGGAGCCAAACAAGGCGAAGGCTACCCAGAGTAGCGCCAGCAGGTGGAACCAGCCAAGCGTCTGGTTCTCAGCTGTTTCATCTATCGTTTCTGTAGTTACACTCGTAAAAGTCTTTCTCTAGCATATGGTTGAGAACAATGTAAATCAGGACACTCAGATGTCCACTTCGGATCTTCTGGCATTGGCATTGAGGAACTGGAAGTGGTATGTCCTTTCAGTAGTGTTGTGTGTAGCAGCCGCATTCTTCTACATAAAGAGCACGCAGGTGGTATACCAGCGTCAGGCGACAGTGCTAATCAAGAGCCGTCAGGGTTCCAGCCAGATGGCCAATGAAGCCGCTGCGTTCAAGGAGCTCGGTATCGCTACTGCCTATAACAGCGTGGATAACGAGATACTCGTGTTCAAGTCAAAGCGCCTCATGACCGAGGTCGTAAGGCGTCTGAAACTGGATGTGGAGTATAACCAGAAGGGTCGTTTCCGTGACACTCCTCTCTATAAGACCACGCCGATAACTCTCTCATTCCCAGATGCTGAGGAGAATTCATCATTTGCCATGATGATGACCCCGATGAAGGGTCAGACCGTGAAGCTCTATGACTTCAAGGTGGCAGGTGAGCTCATTGAGAGAGAGATCACCGCCCATGTGGGCGATACCATTACCACCCCTGTAGGTAGGGTAGTGGTTGAGGAAAACCTTGACGTGGCTCAGGACGCTCTTCAGGATGTGTCCATCAAGGTCACGAAGAGAAACATGCAGAAGCTGGGTATCGCTTATAGTAACAGACTCGTCTCAGCCGCTGCATCGAAGCTCGCCAGCATCATCCAGCTCACCCTTAACGATAACTCTGCGAGAAGGGCTGAGGACGTGCTGAACACTCTTGTGGAGGTCTACAACGAGGATGCTATCGCAGACAAGAACCGCGTGGCAGACAAGACAGAGAAGTTCCTCAGCGACCAGATCTTCATGCTCGAGGGCGACCTGAATGACGTCGACATGGTCATTGCGAACTACAAGGCATCGAACCAGCTCACCGATATCAAGACTGATGCATCTGCTTTCCGAAGCACCACAAGTGCCATGGAGCAGCGCCAGATAGACCTTCAGAACCAGAAGGCTGTGGCTCAGTACATTCTCGAGTACATCCAGCGCAGCGAGGGTGAGTCGAAGTACGATGTCATTCCGAACAATGCTGGTGTGAAGAATGTATCCGTTGAGGCGCTTATCTCTGAGTACAACGCCCAGGCTCTCCAGAGAGAGAAGCTCAAGCTTGACGCAGGTGAGAACAACCCTCAGGTACAGGACCTCACAAACACCATCGACCAGCTCCGTCTGCGTATCGTTACCTCCATCTCAAACCTCATCCAGAGCGTGAACATCGAGCTGGACAATGTAAACAGGATGGCGGGCACAAACACCGGTCGACTCATTGCAGTTCCTACACAGCAGAAGACAGTGACCAGCGTGGAGCGTCAGCAGACCATCAAGGAGCAGCTCTATCTCTATCTGCTTAACAAGCGTCAGGAGAATGAGCTCGCAAAGAACATCACCGAGTCAAATGCACGTCTTCTCGATCCAGCGATGGGAAGTGATTCTCCTATCGCGCCTAAGAAGTCCAAGATAGCTCTCCTGGCTCTCATAATCGCTCTTCTCATCCCTTCAGCGGTACTGTATCTTCTCGTTGTTTCTGACACGAAGGTCAGAAGCCGCAAGGACATCAAGTCCCTGAGCAGCATTCCACTCGTAGGAGAGATCCCACAGGTGGAAGGTACCGGCCTCAAGGACAGGCTGAAGAAGGTTCTCAAGGGTAAGGATCAGGTGGTCGTATCGAAGGAAGCCAAGGATCCAGTATCGGAGAATATCCGTATCATGAGGGCGAACATCCATTATCTCAAGGCTACTCATGGCGACTCCAAGGTCATCATGCTTACCTCGTGTGTACCAGGTTCAGGAAAGACCTTCATCTCGGCGAATTTCGCTCTCAGCCTTGCCCTGGCAGGAAAGAAGGTGGCTCTGGTCGATCTCGATATCCGTCGTGCAAGTCTCTCGAACATATTTGGAGAGCATAAGGCAGGTGTTACCGACTATCTCTGTGACTTCGTATCCAAGCTTGATGAGGTGATCCTCCACTCAGAGCAGAGCGAGAACCTCGATTTCATCCCTGCAGGTCATCAGGCTCCAAATCCATCGGAGATCCTCATGTC
The DNA here is from genome assembly GCA_024398295.1 of Bacteroidales bacterium. Taxonomy (GTDB): domain Bacteria; phylum Bacteroidota; class Bacteroidia; order Bacteroidales; family UBA932; genus Cryptobacteroides. Next base: position 52,498 of record JAKSJL010000004.1, on the reverse strand, counting down.
TGAGAGGCTGGACAAGATGGTGGAGGAACTCAAGGAGAAGTATGACTATGTGATCATCGACAGCGTCCCTGTGAACGTAGTGGCAGATGCCCTTATCGTGAACCGTGTGGCAGACCTTACGCTCTTCGTCCTCCGTTCCGGAAACCTCGATCGTAGGTTGCTCCCTGATATCCAGGCACTTTACGATGAGCATAAGCTGAAGAACATGGCTCTCGTGCTTAACGGTATAGCTGATTCCCATGTCTATGGCAGCGGCTATTATTACGGATATGGCACGAAAGGCTACCATAACTACTACGGCACTTCCAAGTCATAGTATGAAAGCCAGATAAAGAAAGATGGCAGTCTCGAATGAGGCTGCCATCTTTTTCTATGTATGCCGTATACTATTTGATTCCGTACTTCTTGAAGATGCGAAGAAGTGGCTTCTCGATGGATTTTGCCCAGAGGGTGTATCCGTAGTTTGAAGGGTGGACTCCATCCACGGTGGCATTGTGGTCAGGAGCAGAAGCATTGGGATAGATGTAGTAGACATCCTTGTACTTCTTTACCGCGATAGCCATAAGGCTGTCAGCCATGACCATCTTGTCAGCCTCTCCCTTGTCCTTGGAGAGCGAGAACTCGCGGTTCTCGCGATAGATGGTGCGCTGGAAGATGAGTGGCACTCCTGGGTGTGCGGCCTGCAGCTTCTCGATAAATGGGAACAGGCGCTCCTGCATCTCCTTAGGGCTAGGGTTTGAGAAGGAGTCAAACACAAATGCATCCACGTCCTTTACGTCACAGAGTGCGTCGCAGAAGTAGTCCTGGAGCTTGCAGTTTCCGCTGCAGCCTAGCGAGAGCATCTGGATGCCAGTGTTTCTCGAGAACTGTGCTGGGTATGTCATGCCGGCGCGGGATGTGCTGGATCCGTGGGTGTATGATGAGCCGAAGATGGCTATGCGATGACGGAATGGATTCTCCATGGCCTCGATGGTAGAGCCCTCAAGGACACCTATCTGCACTGAGTTCACCTCACTGTACAGAGGGAGATAGAGAAGGCACTCGTGTGTGCCCTCTGGAATGTTTGTGATGAGGACGAGGTTCTTCTCGAGAGCCTTGTCGCTTGGCGCAGCTGAGATGGCGTACTGCCACTCTCCCTTGGCATTCCTTATATAGAGGTCATAGCCGCGTGCGCTGAAACCGTTTGTGTTTGTCGGGTAGGTGGGTGTGCCGTAGACCGTCTTCACACTGATGGAAGATGAGTTTGTACGGAACGCGCACGCTATACCTGAGGACTCTCTCACCTGAAGGTTCTCGCCCTTGGTGAAACCCTTGTGCTTCACCGTGTCGATGCGGTGATAAGGATTCGGGGTGTCGTAGAAGAGCTTGCCTGTAAGGGTGAGGTCGGCAGCCTCGGTAAACACGTACTGAGCGCTCTGCGCGAAGGCTGAAATGCCCACAGCCAGTGCGCAAATGATGCTTATTGTTCTTTTCATGGCATGGACTTATTTGATGCCGTACTTGGCAAATATCTTCAGCAGAGGCTTCTCGATGCTCTTGCTCCAGAGGAAATAACCGTAGTCGTCAGGATGCGTTCCATCTACCATGGACTCATGGCTGGCCACGCTTGCGTTTGGCTGGATGAAGTATACGTCCTTGTACTTAGGATCCTTGAGGATCTGGCTGAATATCCTCGATGCCATGTCCATCTTTGCCTGCTCCTTTACATCGTAGGTAAGGGAGAAGTTTCTGTTCTCGCGGTAGATGGTCTGCTGGAAGATGAGCGGCTTGCCAGGGTGTGCTGCGATCATCCTGTCGATGAACGGTACGAGGCGGTCTGCGATCATCTTGTAGTCAGGGTTTGAGAATGCGTCGAATACGTATGCGTCAGCCTCTACATCCTCAAGCACGGCTGCGAAATAAGGCTGCATCTTGCAGTTTCCGCTGACGCCGAGTGAAAGCACCTGCATGCCGGTGTGACGCATGAACTGCATAGGGTAGCTCATACCTGGACGTGAAGTGCTGACTCCGTGGGTGTAAGACGAACCGTGGAATACGATGCGGTGACGGAATGGGCTGTCGAGTGCCTTGATGTGAGCGCCCTCCTCGATACCTATCTTGCACGAATATACCTCACTGTAGTTAGGCATGTAGAGCATGCACTCCTTTTCGCCTACTGCCATGTCCTTGATGAGCACGAGGTTGTCTGAGCTCTTTCCGTGAGCGACTGCTCCTGAAGCGGCCCACTGCCATTCGCCCTTGGCGTTCTTTATATAGAGGTCATATCCTCTGTAGGCGATAGGCATGGTAGCCACGCTCTGATACTCCCAGCCGAACTTGGTGGTCACACTGATGGTGGTGGCGTCTGTCTTGAAGAGCACAGCAAGTCCTGTAGGACAGCGTACCTGCCTGTTTTCTCCGGTGGTGAAGCCCTTGTACTTCACTGTATCCACGCGATGGTATGGATTCGGTGTGCCGGGCATGATCTTTCCGATGAGGTTGAGCTCCGATGCTTCTGTGAACTGGTAGTTCACCTTCTTGGGAGTGGTAGGATGGTCGATTACATCCTGGTAGACGGCGAAGTGGGCGTCGTCATAATACTTTGCCTGCTTGTAAGTAGGTGCGCAGGAAGCGGCGAGAACCAGCGCTGCAGCTGTGCAGAATAAAATTCTCTTCATGATGGTAAAAAGTGTTATTTAATTATACTGATGATCCGAATAGAAGCAGGGCCATTCCAGCCATGAGGATGGCGAGGTCCAGTGCTTTTTCCTTGATTTTCTTCTCCTTGAACAGTACGGCTCCCAGTGCGAAAGTGACTACTACTGAACACCTTCTGAGGAGCGAGATGACAGAGAGCAGAGCTCCTTCCTGCTTCAGCGCGAAGAAATAGAGCATGTCCGCGCTGGTGATGAAGATGGCTATGAGCACTATCATCCAGTCCCAGTGGAACTTCTCTCTATGCTCGCCGTCGTGGATAGCCTTGACGATGATGCAGATCACGAGCAGGGCGGTAATGTAGACATTGGCCCAGCTCTGCACGAACAGCGGCTCCATACCCTTCATGATCATCTTGTCATACAGGGCGCTGACCACGCCGGACAGGATGGAGACGAGCATGGCGTAGAATCCCTTGCTCTTCAGGAACGAGATGCCTTCCTGGCGCGATGCTCCACTGAGGAGCGTGAGCGCCAGCAGAGCGAGCGCGACGCCGCCCCACTGCCAGAGGTTAAGCCTCTCCCCGAAGAGGACGATGGAGAAGAGCACCACGAAAAACGGCCTGGAGGCCTTCAGGGTGCTTACTGTCGTGATGGGGAGCAGCTTCAGGCCAATCATTCCGCTTACCCACGAGGTGGTCACGAACACCGCCTTCAGCATGAGGCGGAGGTGGTCGTCCAGCTGTCCAGCCGCGAGGCATGGCGAGAGGAACAGTGCCGAGAGCGCAGTCGCCCCGAGGAGTACCCACAGGGAACCATTGCGCTTCAGCGCCTGCTTCTTCGCGACGTCATATATGCCCAGCAGCAACGCTGAGCCCAGACTCATCCACAGCCACATAATCTACTACAATGACTGGCCGCCGATGAACTCTCTCATGATGGATGTAGGAGGCACATTCGCGATCTCCTGTGGAGTGAGCGCCTTCACATTCTGAAGGAAGGTGATGAGCGCCTGAGCCTTCTCATATGCAGGTGAGCCTTCCTTGATCTCGTAGAGCAATGGCTCCGCGTAGTACTTCAGCAGCGGAAGGTCGTACAGGGTCGATGAGTTGAACACTACATCGGCATTCTCCTCGTAAGGGAAGATGTACTTCGTCTCGCCACGGCGCACTGAAGGCCAGCGGAGGATGGTGCCCTCTGGGGATACGCCTCTGGTGCGGTTATCCCTTACCATGCGGCGCAGAAGTCGCTTGTCGGTGGTGGAGTTGTGCACCTTCTCTCCTCCTGGAAGTGCTGAAAGGGCGGAGATGTAGATGCGGAAGATCTTTGACTGGTCCACGGCAGGGGTGAGGTTAGGGTTCAGGGCGTGGATACCCTCCATGAGGAGGATCTCGTTGTCATGGAGAACCATCTTGTTCTTCTCATCCATCACTTTCTTTCCCTGCTTGAAGTCATATCGAGGGATGATCACTTCCTTGCCGGCAATGAGGTCGTTCAGCTGGTCGTTGAGGAGCTTGACATCCATCGCTCCCAGACACTCGAAGTCGTACTCGCCGTTCTCGTCCTTTGGGGTCAGCTCCCTGTCGACGAAGTAGTTGTCGAGCTCGATGACCAGTGGCTTGAGTCCCAGCACTCTGCACTGCTGGGCGATGCGAAGTGACGACGATGTCTTTCCGCTTGAAGATGGGCCGGACATCATGACGATGCGTGACTTACCTCGTCTCCAGTATATCTCATTCGCGATTTCCGCGTATTTCCTTTCCTGACGTGCCTCACACAGATTCACAAGGTCGATGCCCTTGCCATCCTCAAGTATGGCCTTTACGTCTGCAAGTGACTTGATGCCAATGGCATCGCACCAGTCCTTGTACTCTTCTCTTGCTGATTCTATCTTTGTCATGGTGGTTAAAGTATTTCCTTTAAGTATTTTCCGGTCACAGATGCAGGGTTCTCTGCTATCTGCTCCGGAGTGCCTGTGGCTATGATCTGACCGCCTCTTGCTCCTCCTTCAGGTCCGAGGTCGATGAGGTAGTCGACTGTCTTCAGGACGTCGAGATTATGCTCGATGACGATCACTGTATTTCCCTGGTCAACGAGCTGCTGGAGCACTCCGAGGAGTATCTTGATGTCGTCGAAATGCAGTCCTGTAGTAGGCTCGTCGAGAAGGTAGAGCGTGTTTCCGGTAGCTTTCTTGAACAGCTCTGCCGCCAGCTTCATGCGCTGGCTCTCTCCGCCGGAGAGGGTCACAGCCGACTGTCCGAGGTGAACATATCCAAGACCCACATCCACGAGAGCCTTGAGCTTCTGAGCTATCTTCGGGATGGTCTGGAAGAACTCGTATGCCTCACTTATCGGCATCTCGAGCACATCACTGATGCTCTTTCCCTTGTATTTGACATCGAGGGTGTCTTCCTTGTATCTCTTGCCGCGGCATTCGTCGCAGGTGACATTGACCGAAGGCAGGAAATTCATCTCGATGACCTTGATGCCCGCTCCCTTGCACTCCTCGCAGCGGCCACCGGCTACATTGAACGAGAACCTGCCGGCCTTGAAGCCACGCACCTTCGCATCTGGAGTGTCCTCGAAGAGGGCGCGTATGTCGTTGAATACTCCCGTGAAGGTAGCTGGGTTTGAACGTGGCGTGCGTCCTATCGCGTCCTGGTCGATCTCGATTATCTTGTCTATGTTCTTCAGTCCCACCACTTCCTTGTATGGCAGAGGGCGGAGCTTCGCGTGGAAGAACTTGTTCTTCAGGATAGGCATCAGGGTCTCGTTTATCAGAGACGACTTGCCGCTGCCGGAAACTCCGGAAATGCCTATGAGACAGCCAAGTGGGAAGTCTACATCGACATTCTTAAGGTTGTTTCCGCTGGCTCCGCGTATGCCTATGCTGAGTCCGCTTCCAGGTCTTCTCACAGAGGGAACCTCTATGGAGTTTCGCTCGCTGAGATAGTCAAGCGTGAGCGACGCCTTGTCGGAAGGGACCGCGCTGACCTGGTCTACGGGACCATTGTAACAAATCCTTCCTCCCTGTGCTCCGGCTCCCGGACCTACATCCACAAGCCAGTCCGCGGAGAGCATGGTCTCCAGGTCGTGCTCCACCACGATGACGGAATTTCCCTCATCGCGGAGCTTCTTCAGTGAGTTTATGAGCTTTCTGTTGTCCCTCTGGTGTAGTCCGATGGACGGCTCATCGAGGATGTACAGCACATTCACCAGCTTCGAGCCTATCTGTGTGGCGAGCCTGATGCGCTGGCTCTCTCCGCCCGACAGCGATGCGGTAGGACGGTTCAGGTTCAGATAGTCCAGGCCCACATCCAGCAGGAACTGCACCCTGTCGGAGAGCTCCTTCAGGATGTCTCTCGCGATGGCCTTTTCCCTCGTGGAGAGATGCTCTGGCACGGTCCTGAGCCATTCGCGCAGCTCGGTCATCTCCATGCTGGCGACATCGGTTATGGTCTTTCCGTCGATGCGGAAGCAGTTTGTGTTCTCGTTAAGTCGGGTGCCGTGACACACTGGGCACTCTATCTTTTCGTCAATGTCCTCCACGATGCCGGGGAAGGTGACCATCTCGCTCTGGGCGCCGTCGCCTATGCGGAAGAGCTCGTCTGAGCCGAACACTATGAGCGAGACAGCTTCATTCGGTATGGCCGCGATAGGGTCGTAGGTGGAGAAACCATATTTTCTGGCAATCGCCCTGATCACCTCGAACTTCTTCGTCTCGCGCATCTTACCTAGTGGCACGATGCCACCCTCGGCGATGGAGAGTGACTTGTCGGGGATGATGGTGTCCATGTTCACGTCCACGATCATGCCCAGTCCCTTGCAGTGAGGGCAGTAGCCTTCAGGGGAGTTGAATGAGAAGGAGTGAGGCGCAGGCTCCTGGAGCGACAGGCCGCTCTCCGGATCCACGAGGTGTTTCGAGTAGTGGCGCAGCGAGTCGTCAGCGATGTCCAGCACGGCCACGGCTCCTTTTCCCAGTGACAATGCTCTCATCACCGAGTCGCGGATGCGCTTCTCGTCGCCGGCGCCTGGCTTGAGCTTGTCCACGACGAGCTCGATGAAATGGCCCTTGTAGCGGTCCACGGACTCCACGTCATTCAGGCTGAGTATCTCGCCGTCGATGCGCACCTGGCTGTAGCCTTTCTTGCGCATCTGGTCGAACAGCTCGCGATAGTGGCCCTTTCTGCCCCTGACGAGAGGGGAGAGGAGGATGCACTTGCGCCCCTCGTACTCGTTCATGATGAGGTCCACTATCTGCTCGTCGCTGTAGCGCACCATCTCCTTGCCTGTGGCAGGGGAGTAGGCACGCGATGCTTTCGCAAACAGAAGTCGCAGGAAGTCAAATATTTCCGTGATGGTGCCCACGGTGGAGCGTGGGTTTGAGCCGGTAGTTTTCTGCTCAATGGCAATGATAGGGCTCAGTCCGGTGATGTCCTCCACCTCGGGCTTCTCCAGTATGCCCATGAAGTGCTTCGCGTAAGGGGAGAGGGTGTTCATGTAGCGCCTCTGTCCCTCGGCGTAGATGGTGTCGAAAGCCAATGATGACTTGCCGCTTCCGCTCAGTCCCGTGATCACCACGAACTTCCCGCGCGGAATGTCGACATCCACTCCCTTGAGATTATGTGCTTTCGCACCTTTTATCTCGATGTAGTCGGTATATTTCTCTTCTGCCATCTGCTTTCGTACAAATAATCCGTAAATATAGCGAATCTACAGCTGTCCGTCAAGTTCTATGCCTTCGGCATCCCAGTCGATTCCCTCCTGCTCTGGTTCATTGAACGGCTCGAGGAAAGGATTATGCGTGCGCTCATCGCTGATGCTGGTGCTCTCGGCGTGTCCTGGGTATACGATGGTAGGGCCATCTATGCCCATGACCTTGTCCATGACAGAGACGATGAGCTGGTCGTAATCGCCTCCGAAGAGGTCACTTCTGCCGATGGTGCCCTTGAAGAGGGTGTCGCCGGTGAAGATGACCTGCGCCTCTTCAGAATGGAAGCAGACGCCGCCAGGCGAATGGCCAGGTGTGGTGATGACCTTCCACTGCGTGCCTGCGTAGCTGAGCACCTGGCCATCCTCCAGCGGGCTGGTCTCGAACTCGCCCACTTCGGGGCTCAGTCCGAGCCTCGCGCCCTGCTGGGCGTGCTCCTTCAGCACCTCGCGGTCAGCCTCAGAGAGGTATGCTGGGATGCTGTAGCGCTCCTGACATGCCTTCACTCCACAGATATGGTCCATGTGGCCGTGGGTGAGGAAAATGGCTTCAGGTACCAGTCCCTCCCTGTCGATGAAGCCGAACAGCTTCTGTCTCTCCTCGCTGTCGCTGCATCCGGGATCCACGATGATGGCTTTCCTTGAGGCCTCGTCCCAAGCGACGTAGGTGTTTTCCATAAAAAGGTTGAAGTGCAGTGTGTATATGTCAAGCATAGTCTGATAGTTTCGTATTCAACTACAAAAATAGTGAACTTTGTTCAAATTAATTATTATATTTGTGAATCAGTAAACTGAAAATTTGTGTCGATGCACATTGGAATAGCTGGAAATATCGGCAGTGGAAAAACCACCCTTACCAGGATGCTGTCCGAGCACTATGGCTGGACTCCCCGGTATGAAGCCGTGAGCTATAATCCTTATCTCGAGGATTATTATAAGGACATTCCACGTTGGTCATTCTGCTTGGAGACTTACTTCCTCAAGCAGCGTTTCAAGGACGTCCTTGAGATCGCGAAGAGCGATCAGACCATCATCCAGGACCGTACCATCTTCGAGGGCGTGCAGATCTTCGTCACGAATAATCATGACCTGGGGAACCTTTCAGACAGGGATTTCGACACATATATGGAGCTTTTCGAGCTCATGATGTCGCTCGTGAAAGCTCCGGACCTGATGATCTACCTGCGCTCGTCCATACCTCATCTTGTGCATCAGATCCAGAAGAGGGGCCGTGAGTATGAGCAGAGCATCAGCATCGAGTATCTCACAGGTCTGAACGAGAGATATGAGAAGTTCATAAGCGAGTACAAGGGCAAGGTACTTGTCATCGAGGCCGATGACCTTGACTTCCTCGAGAGACCTGAGGACTTCGCTTACATAACGGACAGGATAGACGCCGCTCTGTTCGGTCTGTTCCCGAATGAATAGTAAAAACATAACGATATGCACATTGCGATAGCCGGAAATATCGGTAGCGGAAAGACCACGCTCACCAAGATGCTTGCAGCACACTACGGATGGACCCCCAAGTTCGAGTCTGTAGACTATAACCCATACCTCGCGGATTACTATGAGGATATGGAAAGATGGTCATTCAATCTCCAGATCTACTTCCTTAACAAGCGTTTCAAGGATGTGGTGGACATCTCCAAGTCGGAGGACATCATCATCCAGGACCGCACCATCTATGAGGATGCCAGGATCTTCGCTCCGAACCTCCATGAGATGGGTCTCATGAGCACCAGGGACTTCGAGAACTATCAGGACCTGTTCGACCTCATGATGTCCATGGTGAAGGCTCCAGACCTTCTTATCTATCTCAAGTCTTCCATCCCGAACCTCGTCTCACAGATCCAGAAGAGAGGTCGCGAGTATGAGAAGAGCATCCGTATTGACTATCTTACAGGTCTGAATAACAGGTATGATGAGTGGATCGATGGCTATAAGGGAGAACTCCTTGTCATCGACGCCGATAACATCAAGTTCGCGAACAGACCTGAGGATTTCGAGAAAGTAACGAACATGATCGACGCACAGCTCTTCGGTCTGTTCCCATCATCAGAAACTAAAATCTAAAAAGCCAATTTATGTCAGCAGAAAGATGGACCATCATCGACTTTGTCGAGCACTACACTAAGAAATACGCAGACCGTACATACCTTCGTGAGAAGGTGGACGGAGTCTGGACAGAGACTTCATTCGAGAAGACCAGAAAGGAGAGCCGTATCCTCGCAGCAGGTTTCATGGCACTCGGCCTTCAGAAGGGTGACAGAGTAGCTCTCATCTCAGAGGGAAGAAACCTCTGGGTACTTTCAGAGCTCGGTATCCTCTACGCCGGTGGAGCAGACGTTCCGCTCTCCATCAAGCTTGAGGAGACAAATGACCTCCTCTTCAGAATCACCCACTCAGACGCGCGTTTCGTCGTGGCTTCAGAACAGCAGCTCCCTAAGGTTAGAAAGACAGTTGCTAACTGCCCATTGGTGGAGAAGGTCATTGTCCTCGACGACATCGCAGATCTCCAGGAAAACGAGATCACTATCTCCAAGGTACGTGAGATGGGTGTGGATTTCCTCGCAGACCATGCTCAGGAGCTTGAGGAGCGCATCGCTTCCATCCAGCCAGACGATCCTGCAAACATCACCTATACATCAGGAACCACTGCAGATCCTAAGGGTATCGTCCTTACACACAGAAACTACACGGCGAACGTGGCGCAGGGCGCATCTGTGATCTCCATCCCAGACGGTTCCACCATGCTCATCGTGCTTCCACTTGACCATTGCTTCGCACACGTGGCTGGTCTGTACACCATGATGACCTATGGCGGAAGCATTGCTACAGTACCTGTAGGAAAGACCCCTCTGCTTACACTCAAGAACCTTCCTATCGCCATCCAGGAGATCAAGCCTCATGTGATGCTTTCGGTTCCAGCCATCTCCCGTAACTTCAAGAAGAACATCGAGAATGGCATCAAGAAGAAGGGCCCTACCGTTCAGAAGCTCTTCAACTTCGCAGTGAAGAATGCCATCGCATATAACAAGGAGTACTATAACCGCGGAGGTCTCCAGTTCTGGCGCAAGCCTCTCATGCTCCTCTTCGACAAGCTCATCTTCAAGACAGTGCGTGAAGGCCTCGGTGGCCGTATGCTCTTCTTCGTCGGTGGAGGTGCCCTCCTCGACATCGAGCTCCAGCGCTTCTTCTGCGCTATCGGCATTCCTATCTTCCAGGGCTACGGTCTCTCTGAGGCTACCCCTATCATCTGTGCGAACTCTGCTACTGCAGCGCGCTTCGGCTCATCAGGTCGCCTCGTATCTCCTATGGAGACAAAGATCTGTGACGGCGAGGGCAATGTCCTCCCTCACGGCGAGCGCGGTGAGATCGTGATCAAGGGTGAGAATGTCATGGCAGGATACTGGAAGAACCCAGAGTCTACCGCGAAGACAGTCGTTGACGGCTGGCTCCATACCGGTGATATGGGTTACATCTGCCCTGAGGATCCTCGTTTCCTCTATGTGACCGGACGTTTCAAGTCCCTGCTTATCTCTCCTGATGGTGAGAAGTATTCTCCAGAAGGCTTCGAGGATGGTCTTACCGATGGTAGCAAGTACATCGACAACTGTATCCTCCACAACGATATGAACCCTTACACCATCGCTCTCGTGGTTCCGAACAAGGATGCCCTCAAGGAGTATGTGAAGAGCGTGGATGCAAGCCTCGATCCTCAGTCGAAGGAGGCTAAGGTGCTTATGCTCAAGAAGATCCAGGCAGAGGTGGATTCATACAAGAAGGGTGGTTCACATGAGGGTCTCTTCCCTGAGAGATGGCTCCCTGCAGCACTCGCAGTGCTTCCTGAGCAGTTCTCTGAGAAGGATGGTCTGGTGAACAGTACCATGAAGGTCGTTCGTGGAAAGGTAGAGAAGTTCTATGCTGACCGCATCGAGTATGCTTACACCCCAGAGGGAAAGGAGCTTCTCAACGAAAAGAACATAGCATCACTTTAATGAAAAGCATATTTCATTTCGTGGCTGTGGCCCTTGCGGCCATAGCCATTTTTACTTCTTGCGGAAACCAGGTTTCCGTGAAGTTCCGTGAGGGCGCGACAGACCCAGAGACAGGTCTTGCCTGTCATACCATCGTAGTGGTTAATCCGCCTAAGGGCCTTGACTGGTCTGTATGGTTCGGTATGTTCAGATGTGCGGTGAATGTCCAGGAGGGATCTACCGCCGACGTGAAGCATGTGAACGGAACCCTTTATCGCCTTATCCCTACCGAGGAGAGCGCTGACTCGATTGTGGTCAGATATCTCTCCAGACCGCTTCCTCGTCTGAGCTGGGCTCCTGAAGGCTTCAGCCTCCAGACCGCCGACGGAAAGACTGTCGACATTCCTGTAGAGTACAGCTTCCTTCCTACCGAGACCATTCCGAACTTCGAGTATACCAAGGTTGAGGTCGCTCCTTACGACATCATCCCTGCTGTGAAGAAGGTGGAGGCCGGTGACGAGAGCATTGCCCTGGAGTCTAAGGACTGGAGGGCTGAGGCTGTCGCAAACTACCACAAGGTGGAGGGCGTGCCAGGCTACTACAGACTCACCATCTCGAAGGATGGCGTGAATGTGGAGGCTTCTGATGAGGATGGCGCATACTATGCAGGCGTGACCATTGACAATATTATTTCCAATGCTGGCGCCACAGTCCCTGCAGTGCAGATCGAGGACTGGCCTGACCTTCCATATAGAGGTGTCATGCTCGACGTATCGCGTAATTTCACCACTAAGGACAATGTCCTCAAGTTCATTGACCTGATGTCAAGGTATAAGCTCAATGTCCTCCATCTCCACCTCGGTGACGATGAAGGCTGGAGAGTCGCAGTGGATGGCCTCCCTGAGCTCACCTCATTTGGCGCATTCCATGCGCTCCCTGTCATCAATGAGGATGGAAGCATCTCAGAGCCAGTGGCTTTGGAGCCTTCATACAGCTGCCTTTATAACTCGAAGGACGCTTGCTCAAATGGCTACTACACCAAGGAGGACTACATCGAGATCCTCAAGTGCGCAAATGCTCACCATATCCGCGTGATTCCGGAGTTTGACTGCCCTGGCCATTCTCGCGCATGCATCAAGGCCATGCAGCATCGCTTCGAGGTCACAGGTGATGACTCATGCCTCCTCTATGAGGCTTCCGACACATCTAAGTACATGTCTGTCCAGGATTATCCTGACAATGCTGTGAATGTGGCTCTCGAGTCGACATACACCTTCTTTGACAAGGTGTTCGCATCCATGGTATCGGTGTACGCAGAGGCTGGCGCTCCGCTTCCTTCCATCCACATCGGTGGCGACGAGGTGGCACATGGCGCATGGCTCGGTTCGCCTGCATGCCAGGAGCTGCTCGTGAAGCTGCGTGAGGATAACCCAGATGGCCTTTCTGACACAAACCTCCTCAAGGGCTATTTCATCAACCGCATGATGGATATCGCAGACGCCCATGGCGTCGCTCTCGACGGCTGGCAGGAGATCACCCAGAACATCGATACCCGTGTCTTCAACCGTCTGATCGATGGTCGTCTCGGATCCGTAAATATTTGGAGTACAATTGGTTCTCGTGAGACTCTTCCTTATAAGCAGGCAAACATGGATGTGCCTGTAGTGCTCTCAAATGTGACAAATACCTATGCGGATCTCGCATATAATCATGACAGGAATGAGCGCGGTCACCAGTGGGGTGGCTTCGTGGACGAGAGAAGGGCATTCTCGCTCCTTCCTTTCGATCTCTACAGGTCTGTAAGATGGGATGACTACGGAAAGATCAAGGATCTGTCAAATGTCACCGAGGGCAAGGAAGTCCTCGTGAAGAAGCAGAACATCATCGGTGTGCAGGTTCAGCTCTGGACCGAGACCATCCGTAACTATGACTATGTCACATACTACATCTTCCCTAAGATGCTCGGCGTCTTCGAGCGTGGCTGGAACGCTAGCCCAGCATGGGAGGGCATAGGCCAGTCGGATGCCCCTGAGTTCATGGACGACTTCAACCGCTTCTACAGCAAGGTGGTCGAGCATGAGATGCCTTACTATGAGGCCAATGGTATCTGCTACAGAAAAAGACAGTAGGTAGTCCTACATAAAATGAAGAAGCGGCATCCTTCCCCCAAGGATGCCGCTTCGTATATAAAACGAACTTAACAAATAGACATGAAACGAATTTCTTATGTCCACTGCAAATGTATGCATATAAATTTAAACCTGCAACTATTTTAGAGAAATTTAATTTCAATTTTTGAAAATTTAACGATTTTAAAATTTTAGATTATAAATTGAAATCGTCGTGTGGGATTACGAATTGATTCTTTGTGCGACGCTTTTGATTGAGATGTCAATTTTTTTATGTAATTTAGTGGGCTAATTGTTTACAATTAAGGACAAACCAATAAAAACTAAACATAATGAGTAACAAAAACAGCAATCTTCCTGCTATCATCGTGATGTTCGCGCTCTTCTTCATGATCGCGTTCGTTACAAACTTCGCAGGTTCAATGGGAGTTATCGTCAGCGCACAGTTCGGAGCTTCCGCAGCACTTTCACAGCTTGGCACACTTGCCAACTTCATCGCTTATGCTTGCATGGGTATCCCTGCTGGTCTCATCCTCAAGCGCAAGGGCTACAAGTTCACTGCACTCGCTGCTGTGATCGTAGGCCTCGTCGGAGTAGCAGTTCAGTGGATCTCTGGTCCTGCACAGTCTTTCCTCGTGTATGTAATCGGAGCATTCATCGCTGGTTTCTCTATGTGTATGCTTAACATCGTGGTAAACCCTATGCTTAACACCCTCGGTGGTGGTGGTAACAAGGGTAACCGTCTCATCCAGCTCGGTGGTTCATGTAACTCAGTCGGTGGTACTATCGCACCTATCCTTCTCGGTTACCTCATCGGTGGCGAGGCTTCAAACGCTACTGTAAAGGACGCAGCTCCAGCTATGATCATCGCTATGGTCATCTTCGCTATCGCAGCTGTCATCATTGCTCTCACAAACATCCCTGAGCCTCATATGGAGACTGCAGAGGAGAAGGCAGCCCGCAAGGCTGGCAAGGTAGCAAAGGATCCAAATGGCCCACTTTCATTCCGTCATTTCGTTCTCGGCGCTATCGCTATCTTCTTCTACGTAGGTATCGAGGTTGGTATTCCAAATACCGCAAACCTCCACTTCTCAAGCATCCCAGCTATCGGTGCAGCTCTTACTGGTACCATGATCGGTGCTTACTGGTTCTGCATGATGCTTGGCCGTCTCGCAGGTGGCGCTATCGGTGGAAAGGTATCTTCAAAGGCTATGCTTTCAGCTACTGCCATTGCAGCTATCGTCCTTCTCATCGCATTCATCTTCAGCCCTGAGACCGCAAAGATCGCTATGTTCGGCAAGGAGCTTCCTGTAGCACTCATCTTCATCACTCTCTGTGGTCTCTGTACTTCAGTCATGTGGGGTGCTATCTTCAACCTCGCTGCTGAGGGCCTCGGTAAGTATACTGCAGCTGCATCAGGTATCTTCATGACACTTGTTTGTGGTGGTGGTATCATCCCATTCCTCCAGAACCTTCTCGCTGACAAGATCGGTGCTGTACAGAGCTACTGGTTCCTTATCGCTTGCCTCCTCTACCTCGTATTCTACGCTCTCGTAGGTAGCAAGAACGTAAACAAGGACATCAAGGTTGACTAATTAATCAGAAAAATACATTCAGAATATGTCAAAACAGTTTGTAGTAGGAGTTGATGTCGGTGGACAGACTTCAAAGATTGGTGTAGTAGATGCACGTGGTGAGGTTCTCGCGCAGTGCGTTATCCGTTCAGATGTTTACGGAAAGGATGCAAATGCATTCATCTCAGCTCTCGGTGACGCTATCAAGGGCTGTATCAAGGATGCAGGCAAGGAGTTCGATGATATCCGTGGTATCGGCGTCGGCGCACCAAATGGTAATTACTATACCGGTGAGGTGGCATTCGCACCAAACCTCGCTTGGGCTGCTGATTCAGCAGTCAAGTTCTCTGAGATGCTTACCGCAAACGTAGGTCTTCCTGTAAGCCTTACAAATGATGCAAACGCAGCCGCTCAGGGTGAGATGGCATACGGCGCAGCACGTGGTATGAAGAATTTCATCATGATCACCCTTGGTACCGGTGTAGGTAGCGGTATCGTTATCGATGGTAAGGTGGTTTATGGACATGACGGTTTCGCAGGTGAGCTTGGTCACGTTACAGCTATCAGACAGAACGGCCGTCCTTGTGGCTGTGGTAGAACTGGCTGTCTCGAGGCATATTGCTCAGCTATCGGCGTAGCTCGTACCGCTCGCGAGTGGCTTGAGGCTTCAAATGAGCCATCAGCCCTCAGAGACGTAGAGAAGATCTCGTCAAAGGATGTATACGAGGCAGCAAAGGCAGGCGACGCTCTCGCACTCCGCGTTTTCCAGTACACTGGAAACCTTCTCGGCCGTACATTCGCTGACTTTATCGCATTCAGCGCGCCAGAGGCTATCGTCCTCTTCGGTGGTCTTGCTCGTGCGAAGGAGTTCCTCTATGAGCCTATGATGACCGCGATGAACGAGAACGTCCTCAAGATCTGGAAGAACAAGGTGAAGATCGTGTTCTCAGAGCTTAAGGAGTCTGATGCGGCTATTCTCGGTGCATCTGCTCTCGCATGGGAGCTTTAATGTTTGGGCTTTAAAAAGTAAGATTAGATATGAAAGCAAGAAAATTCCTTTTTGCAGGCCTCATCGGCCTTGCAGCAATTGCATGCACCTCTACCAAGGGTGTTGCAGTAGAGGGTGAGGAGACCATCGAGTCTCTTACCCCTTCAAAGGCTACTAAGGATTCAGTAGCTTATCTCGTAGGTGTGAACTTCGGTAGCTTCATCAAGAACTATGATTTCGGTGAGCTTGACTACGCTATGATCAAGAAGGGTATGCAGGACTTCATCAAGGCAGAAGGTGATGCCCGTATGGATCCTGACTTCGGCAAGCAGTTCAAGATCGATCCAGCTCTCATGAACGACCTGTTCAACAACTACCTTTCTAACCGTCAGAAGCTCGTTGGTCTCCAGGCCAAGGCTGATGGTCAGAAGTTCCTCGAGGCAAATGCGAAGAAGGCTGGCGTTCAGACCACTGAGAGCGGCCTCCAGTACAAGATCATCGAGGAGGGTACCGACAAGGCTACAAGCCTTAAGGATACCGTTGTAGTTCGTTACAAGGGTACCACCATCGCAGGTGAGACCTTCGACGAGGTTACTGAGGACAGAGAGCCAGTTTCATTCCCTCTCGAGGGTGTGGTCAAGGGCTTCGGTGAGGGCCTTCAGCTCGTAGGTAAGGGCGGTAAGATCCAGCTCTTCATCCCTTCTGAGCTCGGTTATGGCGAGAATGCAGTTTCTGCTATCCTCAAGCCAAACTCTACACTTATCTTCGACGTAGACGTTATCGACGTTAAGCACTTCGTAGAAAAAGCTGAGTAATCGTTATGCCTACATTCGAACTTGAAGGAAAGGTAAAAACCAAACTCCCTGCACAGAGCGGAAACTCTGCCAGGGGAGCTTGGGTCAGCCAGAGTTTTGTAGTGGAGTATCAGGACGGTAACTATCCTGCAGATGCTTGCTTCTCAGTTTTCGGCCAGGACAAGGTAGACGAACTCGCCAGATTCCAGGTGGGTGACTCTGTCAAGGTCGCATTCAATGTGAGATCCCGCGAGTTCAACGGCAGATGGTACACTGACCTTCGTGTATGGAAGCTGTCTCAGCCTGGCGCTGCACAGGCGCCGGTCCAGGCACCTGCATACGCCGCTCCAGTAGCCCCTGCACCTTCACTTGGTGACATGCCTGCAGATCTGTCTGACGACATGCCATTCTAGAGATAGAATCAATATTTAATGAGCCGATCCCTGATAGGGGTCGGCTCATTCTTTTTTTAAATTTTTTTATTATGTGATATAGCCTTAAGTTTTTGATATATAAGTATATATGTAGAGTATTTTTTTATACCTTTGCAGTCCGTTATTGAGTGAACCTTTATGAAAACTATTACGCCGTCTCTAGATTATGATGCCCCGCAGCTTGAGATTGTCTATCTAGATACTCTCATGTGTACTCTTGCGGGTAGTATTGAGGATTGGAAAGAGGATCCAGATGAGTTGAATTAATCTATTTATATTATATATTCATGAAACATTTATTGTTTTTCTATCGAGTCGTTGCGTTGACTCTCGTGTCTGCAGTGTTCTTTGCATCTTGTAAGACCATTGAGGAGGTTGACGTTTTTGAGACTCAATCGGTTGACTGCACGGTCATTGCGTCACTTGGTACAGAGACGCGTACAATTAATCAGGGAAACAGCACTCTATGGTGTGCGGATGATGCTATCTCTGTCCTTCATATTCAGGATGGAGGAAGCAGATATTACTCAAGCCGTTTCACCTACTCGGGCGCAGATAATGAATTCAAGGGAAAGGTATCATCACTTGCCAGTGTAAATAATTGGTACACCGTTTACCCTTATTCAAGTGAAAATGTATCAGCAGATCAGATAAAGGTAAAGGTCCTCGCGGAGCAGGTTCAGACGGGAAATGACAACAAATCTCATTTCGCTGGAGAGAATTTCCCTCTTTATGGCAAGGAACTTGGCTTGTCAAATACCACAAGCATCAGCATTGCCATGAAGAATGCCCTTGCTGGTCTTAAGTTCAAGGTTACAAATACTACTCAGCACCCTATCATCATCAAGCAGATCGTAATGGACGCTCCTGTGATGATCTGTGGCGATTTTGAGGGTGACATTACTCCTGACGAGCCAGTGTGGACTTCTACCCAGACTTCTTCTCAGCAGGCAGTACTTAAGGTCGTAGAGGGTACCTCTGTGGCTGCTGGCGAAGTAGGTAACTTCTATTTGGGAACCATTCCATTCACCGCACCTGCTTCAAGCAGCATCAAGGTGAAGGTGATCGCAGTTAATCCTTCTGCAGCAGATAAGACCATCACTTTCTACCATGTATTCAACCTAGCAAATGCTACATCGTTCATGGCAGGATACGAGAAGACCCTGAATCTTAACTTCGATGAGAATCATCAAAAGGATCCTGACGACCCTTCTTCTGCGGTTCCTGGTTATGAACTCCTTACTTCAGAGCCTGCAGACTGGTCTGGTGACTATGTCATAGTTTCTGCAAGTAGAGAGTTCCTTTTCACTGGTTCTGCAGAGAATTCAAACAAGGTCGCTCTCAGCCCATCTGACTTTGATGGTGATGTCCTCGTAAGGACAGGTCTCGATGCATATGTATTCAATGTATCAAAGAGTGGTAGCAACTACTACCTCATCAAGGATGGTAAATACATGTATTGTAGCTACTCTACAGATGGAAACGGAGAGACAGGTATTGGACTTAGCAATACTCCACATGCTATTTCATTCAAGTCAAATATGACTGATGGCACTTTCGGCTTCTGGATGGAGGAAGGTGGCGTAGACCAGTACCTCTATTATAAGACTGTAAACAATACGAACTTCTTCAAGTTCGGTGGCTCTCACGGAGGACGTGGTGTATATCTCTACAAGTATTCGGAAAGCGCTAGCGCTCCTGTAGTCAAGTCTGATCAGGTTCTTGCTTTCGCAGCCCCTACAGTTACTTGGACATTGGGTGATACATATAAGGTAGGTAGCAGCTACGATATCCAGGCTCTCACCGGTGCGCAGACTACCGTTAGCTATACCTCATCAAATCAGGGTGTCGCTCAGATCGTTAATGGCAAGATCAGGATCGTGGCAGCAGGCTCAACTACCATTACTGCCTCTGCAGCTGAAAGTAACACATATAATGCTGCGACTGCTTCATATACCCTTACCATCAAGGCAGCCCCTGTGGGCGTAGCAGGCTACCAGCTTGTGACTTCTGTTCCTACAGACTGGTCTGGCAAGTATGTCATTGTTTCTGCTGACAAGGCTTACCTCTTCACCGGTTCGAACACCACATCGAACCTTGTCGCTCTCACTTCTTCTGACTTCAGTGGCAATGTGATTGTGAAGTCAGGCCTCAGCGGCTATGAGTTTACTATCAGCAAGAATGGAAACAGCTACTACCTCATGAAGGACGGCAAGTATGTTTACTGTAACTATTCTGGCGATGGTGATGGTACCACCGGTATCGGTCTTAGCAGCACAGCTCAGGCCATTAACTTCAATGCTTCCATGAACAATGGTACCTTCGGCTTCTGGATGCAGCAGGGTAGTTATGATCAGTATCTTTACTTGAAATCTTCAAATGGCTCGACTTTCTTCAAGTTCGGTGGTTCACATGGCGGAAATGGTGTATACCTTTATAAGTATACCGGTTCTGCGACTGTAGATCCAGGCACACAGCCAGGAACCGATCCTCAGCCAGATGAGTCTGCAAAGTATGTGAAGGTTACTTCCGCTCCTTCTAGCTGGGATGGTACCTATCTCTTCGTGGATGAGACAAACAAGAAAGCATTTGCTGCATTCTCTTCAAATGCAAGTAGCTATGCTGTAAATGTGACCATTTCAAATGGAACCATTGTTTCTGATGGCGTAGTTGACAAGTACGCTCTCACAGTGAAGGGTACTGGCTCGACACATGCAAATCTCTCGCAGCCTGCATACGACATCAAGAATTCGGAGGGCAAGTACATCTATTATTCAAGCTCTGAACTTCAGATCCAGAGCACAAATACTAAGTTGAACACCAGCGATAGCAACACATATACCTACAATCACGGCATTTCTTATTCAAATGGCACTGTTCAGGTAGTAAGTTCAGGAAACTCCAATGGATTCAACAAGTATTATCTCCAGTATAGTTCCGGCTTCGTGTATAGCTCTACCCAGGGTGCAGGAATCCAGCTTTATAAGTTGACAAATGGCACCACAGGTGGTGACACCCCTGGAACAGATCCAAATCCTGGCCAGCCTGGTGATAATCCAGGAACTGATACCCCATCTGGTTCTGTATTCAATCTTGAGAATGCTTCAGTAAAGAGCTATTTCGATGCCGCAGCTACTGCATATACCGATGGCAACTGGAGCACCACCTCTGTAGTTACCCAGTATTGTTCGAACAGTGCATCTAACCGTAAGGATACTCCTAACCCAGTATCACTTTCCTGGTCAGCAGCCGCTGCTGGTACAAAGACTATCTACATCTACAATGATGCAGCCAAGACAGAGCTCGAGAAGTCTGAGACAACTTCTGGCTATAGCATTGACATCTACAACCTCATCCCTAACAGAACCTACTACTACACAGTTGCGAATTCCTCAAATGCTACAGTGGCATCTGGCTCATTCACGACAGAGGGTCGTCGCCGCATGATCAAGGTCAGCGATACATATGGCAATGACTATGCAAACAACTGCCGTGACCTTGGTGGCATGAAGACTACAGACGGAAAGACCCTGAAGTATAATCTCGTATTCCGTGGATCAAACATGAGCGCTATAGGTAATTCAGAACTTGCTGTCCTCTATGATTATATGGGAGTAAGAATGGATATCGACCTTAGAGCATCTGGCTGGGGTAGTGGTGGCACCGTGGCTGGTGAGGTTTCGCTTTTGCGCAACAAGGGCGTCGGTTATTCCAATGCTGGCTTCAACAGCACTACTGACCTTTCAAATGCCCAGAAGATCAAGACTACCTTTACTGATATCATTAACACTGTAACGACAGGAAACGCTTGCTATATCCACTGCTACGTCGGCGCAGACCGTACAGGATACATCTGTATGCTGCTTGAGGCTGTTCTCGGAGTTTCTCCTAAGGATTGTTCAATCGACTATGAGTTGACATCTTTCAGTAGTGTCGGCACAAGAGATCGTGATGGAAAGCATAATGATATCTACTTCTCATGGGGTATGAACAGAATTCAGAACTACTCTAAGGGCAGTACCTTCAAGGAGAAGGCTGAGAATATCCTTCTTGATGCCGGTATCACTGCTTCGCAGATTTCTGCATTCAGAGCAGCAATGCTCCAGTAAAAATAGATGATTATGAAGATTTTTGATAGCAATACATCGTATTCGGCCCCGGAGATAGAATTCTTCGAGGTCGAAGAGATGGCTGTTATATGTAACAGCCCTAATCACCCAGGAGAGGACCTTCCTTGGTTCCCTGGCGATGATGATGAACTCTAAATGGTAGAAATAAAATAGATATGAGAAACTATATTGTTACACTTGCGCTCTGCGCACTTACTATGTTAGGCTTTAACTCCTGCAACCGCATGGAGCAGCCTATCGAGCAGGTAAATGGACCAAAGAGCATCACTTTTTGCGCCAGCCTCTCAGAGCAGTCCAAGACCGGACTTGCAATGAAGTTTGTCCCTAACTGGATAAATACAGCGATTGAGAATGTACACCTCTACGAGATCTTCCAGGGCGAGGCTACAGAGGGTACTGATGTCGAAATGACCACACCTATCGATGGAAGCTATGAGCTCGCTCATTTCAAGGCTTCTTTCGGCCAGGACATGTCTATCATCGTCACCCCTCCTTCTACTAAGGCTGGAGCCGAGACTTATACCTATTCTGGTGTCGTTGCACAGCAGGTAGATGGCAAGTTCGTGATTCCTGCAGTACAGAACCCAAATAGTGTTTCACTCATAGATCCAAATGCAGATTTCCTCGTAGGTGACGGTCAGGTCGTTTATCAGGATTCAAAGTCTGATGAGCAGGTAGACCTTCACTTCGTTCGTCCTGTATGCGCATCTAGACTCGCTATCATGAACATCGAGGGCCAGCTTATAAAGACCGTTAAAATCGTATCTGCTGATAAGCTTACAGCATCTGCCGCTTACTCTGCGATCGATTTCGCAAATGGTACTGTGACATTCGACGAGACAAATGGTTCCGAGACCATTACCATGTCTTACGGTGCAGGTGTCGCTGTTCCTGCAGAGAGCACTTTCTATGCTTATTTCCTCTCACTTCCAGGTAGCAAGAGAATCCTTAGCATCGAAGTCACTACAGACCAGTATATCTACACTAAGTCATTTGCTGCAGGAAAGACATTGTCTTTCAGCACCGCTGACTTCAAGAACATTGCTGTAGATATGAGCAAGGTTACCCCTGTCCCTTCAACTGGAGTACTCCAGGATCAGGAACTCTACTTCCTCAAGGGTAGCAATAGAATTTCCGAGGATTCTTACGAGCTCAGTGCTGTGGCTTATGTGTCACCTACCCTTAAGGGTGTTGCTACTGGTGCCACTGTTACTTATGAGTCATCAAATACTGCTGTGGCTACTGTGGCAAACGATGGTACTGTAACCCCTGTTGCAAAGGGAAGTGCTGTAATCACTGCCAAGGCTTCTGCTACGGCAGCCTATAATGCAGCCCAGGCTTCTTATGCCTTGACAGTCACAGAGCCTGCATCAAGCGCAAAGAACTATGTAAAGTCATCTGGTAACATTGTCCCAGGCACCTACCTTATCGTTGTACAAAGCCAGAGCGGTAGCTACTATGCATTTGATGCAAACGAGGCTAGTGCAGGTTACAAGAACAAGGTTACCCCAGCAGAGGGCGTCATTGCTTCTTCAGCAAGTGTGGATGCTGCTGCAGTGGAGCTCTCGGAGAAGAATGGCAAGTACTTCATCAAGACTTCCGCTGGTTATTTGTACACCGTTTCTGGTAGCACTCCAAACGTTGCTTTCTCATCTACCGCTGATGACAGCTATCTCCACGAGGTGGCAGTTAGCGCTACAGGCGACGTGACCTTCAAGAATAAGGCAGGTAGAAGCAGTGAGTACTATCTCAACTATGGCGGTAGTAGCACTTATGTATTCCGTTACTATTCTTCAGCAACAGAGTTCGAGCTTTATCTTCTCGAGGGTACAGCTACCGCAGTTAAACAGGATAGAAACCTCTCGTTCGCTCAGGCAGAGGTCACCAAGAACGTAGGTGATGCACCATTCACAAATGCCCTCAGCGGAAATACTGCAGGAGTAGTTTATTCATCTTCAAATGAGGCTGTGGCTACTGTAGCCGCTTCAGGCGTGGTCACCGTAGTGGGCGCAGGTACGGCTACCATCACTGCTTCTGCAGAGGCTACTGCTACCCTTAATGCAGGTAGCGCTCAGTTCACTATCACTGTGACAAGCCCTGCTACTCCAGCTGTAACTGCTCACTATGAGAAGGTAACGTCTGTTAGCCAGATTACCGACAATGGCAAGTATATCATCGTATTCGACAACGGCTCAAGCTCAAAGGTGTTCAAGCCTATCTACTCAAACGGTGCATTCGCTTCCGAGAATACTGCAAATGCCATCAATGCAGTAGTAGCTGACTCAAAGATAGAGGCTAGCACTGCTGTAGATGCTTGCCAGGTAATTCTTGAGGCGAACACAAACAGTGCGAATTATTACTACATCAGAGTGCCTAAGGCATACAACGGCACTGATTACTACTTTGTACTAAACAATGGTTCTGCTACTTTCCAGGCTCAGGCCGAAAGAGGATACAGCAGCGAATTCGCTATCAACGCTGGTGTGCTTACCATGTCTAGAAATATGAATAATAGCGTTCAGTACATGTACTATTCTACCTATAGTTCATTCTTCAAGGCAAAGAACTCTGAGGCTTCAGAAATGCAGCTTGCCCTCTACAAGTATGTTGAAGGTAATGGCAGCGGTACCGTAACCCCATCGACTGACAAGACCTTCAAGAAGGTTAGCAGTTTCACTTCAGGAAAGAAGTATGTGATCGTGGATGGCACTAACGCGCTCAAGAATGACAATGGAACTGATGAGGCTTACTCTGTAGCAGGCAAGGTAAGCGGCAACACCCTTACCGTCGCTGCTGATGCAGCTGAAGCAATCACATGGACAGCAGGTACTAATAGTAACTATACTGCTCAGGGTAGCATAACCCTTAAGAATGGTTCTTATTACCTTGCTCGTGGTAATACTTCGGTAAACAATGACGTTGTCCTCGTCACCACAGTCAATGGCTATGCTGTATGGTCTTTCGATGGCCAGAACCTTAAACATAAGAACAGTTCGGGCGCATATACATTCCATGTGTTCTATGATGGATCTAGGTGGAATGCAGAGCAGCAGAGTGCGACCAATAACATCACTATCTATGAGGAGAACTAATTCGTAGATATAGATAATAATCAAAATAGGCTGGTCCTTGAGGGCTAGCCTATTTTTTTAGAACTCCATCCACTTGATGCTTGGATCTCGTCTCCACCAAGTCATCTGTCTTTTCGCGTAGTGGCGTGTGTTTCTCTGTATGAGTCGTACAGCCTCATCGAGGTCTGTAGTGCCGTCCAGATAGTCGAATATTTCCTTGTAACCTACAGTCTGAAGAGCAGTGAGGTCGCGGTACTGAACCAGCGATTTCACCTCATCCACAAGACCCATCTCCATCATTTTCAGCACTCTGTCGTTTATGCGTTCGTAGAGAACCTCCTTTGGGCGGGAGATGCCTATTTTTTCTATCTCAAAGCTCCTATTTGTGGCTCCTGGGTCACGCTTGAAAGAGGAGTATGGTTTTCCTGTGGTGAGGCATATCTCCACTGCCCTGAAAACCCTCTGGGTGTTTGACAGTTCCATGCTCTCGTAGCCCTCCGGGTCCCTCAGACGAAGTTCTTCTCTTAGTGATTCAATCCCTTCATTCTCAAGCCTTTCCTGGAGCGCCGCCCTGATGGCCGGGTCCGATGTCGGGATGCTGTCGAGACTGTTGCAGATGGCGTCGATATAGAACATTGACCCGCCAGTCATCACGAGCGTCTCATGGCCTTCTGCAAACAGCCTTTCGATGAGCTCCAGCGCCTCTGCCTCGTAGATTCCTGCGGTGTAATACTCCGTGACCGATCGGGTCTGGATAAAATAATGCTTCACAGCAGCGAGCTGTGAAGCAGAAGGGACGGCAGTCCCTATGGTCATTTCCTTGTATATCTGGCGTGAATCGCAGGAGATGATGGGAGAGCCATACTTCGCCGCAAGCTCCAGACTGTAGTCTGTCTTTCCGGACGCGGTAGGCCCTAGCACTATGACCAGCTTCTTACCCATCTTAGAGTGAGAGCTCCTCAGAGCCGTCGTAGATCTCTACGCCCTCCTCGAATACATTGTCCTCATCCTCCTCTTCTTCCTCGTCATCGCTTGTCTCGATATCCTCGTCCAGAGATCCTTCATCACCCTCGTCGTCGAGAGCTGCCAGCAGGCCGGCGAGACCGCCGCCGCTCTTCGCCCTGGCCTTGTCGCTCTCGCTTGGGAGATGTCTCTGCTCGTCAGGAAGGTCCTCGAAGGCTACGTAGCCGTTCTCAAACTCGATAGGGTTCGGACCCTTGATGTCCATGAGGGTAGGGGTGAAGATGGCCTCGTCTGGTGCCTCGCCCTCGAACGTGACATTCACGCTCTTCTTGTTTGTGACGTCGTAGAAATACACAAATGAGGTGACTCCGGCCTTTACGGTCTGGGCGAGTGTGACCTCGTCCACTGTGCCTGCTCCCAGGTCGATGAGGCCGTAGCGAGCGACTACCTCATCCTTGCCAGCCATGCCTTTGAAGAGGATCTGCTGGTCCTGAGGGAACTCCATGTCGACTCTCATCTGCTTGTGGAATGAGTATAATGTGTTTTCAGAATTGACATGATAGATTCTGAAGAAACCTTTGATTCCGGTAAGGGTAACCCTGTAAACGTATACCATAAAATTCGTTTAGATTTTGTTCGTGCCGCGAATTTACAAAATAATTCGACTCAGTTGCAAATAATAGATAAAAACACTAAATTTGAATTATGGCGAAAGACGAAATTCAGTCTGTTGATACGTATTCCAGCGTAGCTGGGCCTTCAGAGGGACTATACAAGGAGTTGGGTAGTCGCTTCATGTCATTCGCCTATCCGGTCGAGAGCGAGGAGGAGGTGAAGCAGTATGTGGACGCCCTGAAGAAGGAGTATCACGATGCACGTCATCATTGCTTCGCATACAGACTTGGACTTGACGGAGCCCGATTCAGGGCCAGCGATGATGGTGAGCCCTCAGGCTCGGCTGGACGCCCCATCCTCGGGCAGATAGACTCCGCGTCGCTCAGCGATGTGCTCGTGGTGGTCGTCAGGTACTTCGGAGGGATCAAGCTCGGCGTCCCAGGCCTCATCAGGGCATACAAGACAGCCACTGCGGATGCCATACAGAATGCTCAGATAGTGGAGAAGGTCGCCGGTCGCGACTGGCGCATAAGTTTCCCGTACCTGTCGATGAATTCCGTGATGAAGCTCATTAAGGATATGTCACTCCCTCAGCGTGATCAGGATTTCGGCGTCTCATGCGCCATCACGGTGCGTGTCAGGCTGGCTCAGGAGAGCGATTTCTGCGAAAAGGCTGAGAAAATAGAAGGCGCTTTCATCGAAACGCTTTGAGGTTTGCGCCATTTTTAGTAGATTTGATAAAGAATATTTTAGATAATTTTTTGAAATGAAAAAGATTCATGTTTTCAATGCAGGCCCTTGCCTCCTTCCACAGGTTGCCATTGACAATGCCATCGAGGCGTTGAAGGACTTCAAAGGTACAGGTATTTCATTGATTTCCATCTCACACCGTACCCCTCAGTGGGACGAGGTGATGAATGAGTGCCGCGCACTCTGGAAAGAGCTCCTTCACATCCCTGAGGACTACGAAGTGGTATTCCTTGGCGGTGGAGCCAGCATGGGCTTCCTTTATGTTGCGATGAACTTCCTCGAGAAGAAGGCTGCATATCTTGATACAGGTGTCTGGGCACACAAGGCACTCAAGGAGGCTCAGGGCCTCGGCGAGGCTTACGCTGTAGCTTGCTCTAAGGATAAGAACTACACCTACATCCCTAAGGACTACGAGATCCCTACAGATGTGGACTACTTCCATATCACTACAAACAACACCATCTATGGTACCGAGATCAAGGAAGATATCGACTGCCCAGTTCCACTCATCGCTGATATGTCTTCAGACATCCTCAGCCGTCCAGTGGATGTCAGCAAGTATGCTATGATCTATGGTGGTGCTCAGAAGAACGCAGGTCCTGCAGGTGTGACCTTCTTCATCATAAAGAAGGACCTTCTCGGCAAGGTTACCCGTTATATCCCTACCATGCTCGATCTTCGCACTCATATCGACAAGGATTCTATGTTCAACACCCCTCCTGTATTCTCTATCTTCGTGATGAACGAGACTCTCAAGTGGGTGAAGTCCATCGGCGGTGTCGAGGCTATCCACGCCATCAACGAGAAGAAGGCGAAGACCCTCTACGACGAGATCGACAGAAACAGCATGTTCATTGGCACAGCTGAGAAGGATTCACGCTCTATCATGAACGTCTGCTTCGTGATGGCTCCAGGCAAGGAAGACCTTCAGGATGAGTTCATGGCATTCGCCAAGTCCAAGGGAATGGTCGGCATCAAGGGCCACCGCTCAGTGGGCGGTTTCCGCGCTTCCATCTACAACGCTTGCAGCCAGGAGGATGTAGAGGCGCTTGTAGCATGCATGCAGGAGTTTGAACAGCTTAAGAAATAATGTCATGAAGATACTTTTAGCTACCCAGAAGCCATTTGCAGCAGCTGCAGTGGCTGGCATAAAGGAGATATCAGAGGCCGCAGGCCACGAGGTGGTACTTCTCGAGAAGTATCCAGAGCAGTCTGACCTCGTCGCTGCTGTCGCAGACGTGGACGCCATGATCATCCGCTCAGACAAGGTCACCGCTGAGGTGCTTGATGCAGCGAAGAACCTTAAGATCGTGGTCCGCGCCGGTGCTGGTTATGACAATGTAGACCTTGAGGCTGCCACAGCCCATGGCGTAGTGGTGATGAACACCCCTGGCCAGAACTCAAATGCGGTGGCAGAGCTTGCGATCGCCATGATGATATTCATGGCACGTACCCAGTTCACACCTGCTACAGGTACTGAGATCATGGGCAAGAAAGTAGGTATCCAGGCCTTCGGAAACGTAGGCCGTCTCGTAGGAAAGAAGGCAGAGGCTCTGGGCATGTCAGTCATGGCCATTGACCCATTCCTCCCTGCAGAGAAGATAGTTGAGGGTGGAGCTACACCTGCTGCTACTCTCGAGGAGCTCTACTCAAGCTGTGATTATGTGTCTATACATATTCCTGCTACTCCTCAGACTATCGGCAGCATTGGCTATGACCTGGTGTCAAAGATGCCTAAGGGCGCTACCCTGGTGAACACAGCGCGCAAGGAAGTCATCGATGAGGCTGGCCTCATGAAGGCTCTCGAGGAGCGCACTGACCTCAAGTATATCACTGACGTCATGCCAGACAGCTACGAGGCGATGAAGGAGAAGTTCGGCCTTCGCGTGTTCGCGACCCCTAAGAAGATGGGTGCCCAGAGCGCAGAGGCAAATGTAAATGCCGGCCTCGCTGCGGCTCGCCAGATCGCTGATTATTTCGCTACAGGTTGCACTAAATTCCAGGTTAACAAATAGTATGGTCACTGTAAAGCCTTTTGCGGCGGTGCGTCCGCCAAGAAACCTCGTCACCGAGGTTGCCGCTCCACCTTATGATGTCCTGAACTCAGAGGAGGCCAAGACCATGGCCTCGGAGAAGTCACTTCTTCATATCACCAAGCCTGAGATCGATTTCGACCCTATCCTTCCAGATCACGACCAGAAGGTCTATGACAAGGCTGTGGAGAACTTCCAGGCATGGCAGCAGAAGGGCTGGCTCGTGCAGGATGAGAAGCCATGCTACTATGTGTATTCTCAGACCATGGATGAGCGCACCCAGTATGGTATAGTGCTCTGTGCTCATACCGATGACTATGCAAGTGGCCTGATCAAGAAGCATGAGCTTACCCGCAAGGACAAGGAAGACGATCGTATGATCCATGTGCGCATCCAGAACGCGAACATAGAGCCTGTGTTCTTCGCATATAAGGACAATGAGCAGATAAATGCCATCGTGGCACGCTACGTGGCAGGTGAGTCAGAGTATAAGTTCACGGATGAGAACGGCTTCGGCCACGAGCTCTGGGTCATCTCCGATGACGCTGACATAGCTCTCATCACGAAGCTCTTCACCACAGAGGTGGAGGCATTCTACGTGGCTGATGGTCATCACCGCACAGCAGCTGCTGCGCGCGTAGGCTCCGAGAAGAGAAGCCAGAATCCTGCACACACAGGTAAGGAAGAGTATAATTATTTCATGGCAGTCTGCTTCCCTGAGAGCCAGCTGAAGATCATCGACTATAACCGCGTCGTCAAGGATCTGAACGGCCTCACCGAGAGTCAGATCATTGGCATGCTCGGATATGACTTCGATGTCATGTGCATGGGCACAGAGATCTACAAGCCAGAAGGTCTCCATAACTTTGCCATGTACCTCGGCGGCAAGTGGTATTCTCTCACTGCCCGTCCTGGCACATACGACGACAATGATCCTATCGGCGTTCTCGACGTGACCATCCTTTCAAACCTTGTCCTTGACAAGATCCTTGGCATCAAGGACCTCCGTACAGACAAGAGAATCGACTTCGTGGGTGGCATCCGCGGACTCGGTGAACTCTCTCGTAGAGTGGACAGCGGCGAGATGAAGGTCGCTTTCGCACTCTATCCAGTATCTATGGAGCAGTTGATGAACATTGCCGACACCGGCGCCATCATGCCTCCTAAGACTACTTGGTTCGAGCCAAAGCTCCGCTCTGGACTCGCTATACATAAATTGGCATAATCAATCTATATGGCTATAGAATCGGACATCTTGCGTTCAAAGCTGAAGCATTTCTTCGGATTTGACTCATTCAAAGGAGATCAGGAACAGGTCATCACGCATCTTATAGAAGGGGGTGATGCCTTCGTACTGATGCCTACGGGTGGAGGAAAGTCTCTGTGCTATCAGCTGCCCGCACTCGTGATGGAAGGCACGGCGATAGTGATATCGCCGCTCATCGCCCTGATGAAGAATCAGGTGGATGCCATCAGGGGATTCGTGTCCGCAGGAGATGGATGTATCGCGCACTTCCTGAATTCGTCGCTCAGCAAGGCTCAGATTCAGGAAGTACGTGAGGATCTGCTTTCGGGCAGGACCAAGCTTCTGTATGTCGCTCCGGAATCATTGACCAAGGAAGACAACATATCTCTTCTGAGGGAGCTGAAGATTTCATTCTATGCCATAGATGAGGCACACTGTATCTCCGACTGGGGGCATGATTTCCGCCCTGAGTACAGACGCATCCGCGACATGGTCGAGCAGCTCGGCAGGGCTCCTATCATCGCCCTGACAGCCACAGCGACCCCGAAGGTGCAGAGTGATATCCTCAAGAACCTGAACATACCAGGCGCGAAGATATTCAAGTCTTCATTCAACAGACCGAACCTCTATTATGAGGTGAGGGATAAGGTAGACGCCGAGAAGAACATCATCAAGTTCATCAAGCAGAATGCAGGCAAGTCCGGCATCATCTACTGCCTAAGCAGAAAGAAGGTGGAGGAGCTTGCGAACCTGCTGAACATGAACGGCATAGCGGCGAGGCCATACCATGCCGGACTCGATGCGAAGACGCGTATGGATAACCAGGACGCGTTCCTTATGGAGCAGGTCAATGTAATCGTGGCCACCATCGCCTTCGGAATGGGTATAGACAAGCCAGACGTGCGCTTCGTGATCCACTACGACATACCGAAGAGCATCGAGAGCTACTATCAGGAGACAGGCCGTGCTGGCCGTGATGGCCAGGAAGGCCGCTGCATCACCTATTACAGCTACAAGGATATCCAGAAGCTGGAGAAGTTCATGCAGTCAAAGATGATAAGCGAGCAGGAGATCGGCAAGCAGCTCCTCGCTGAGGTCGTGGCTTATGCAGAGTCGAGCCAGTGTAGACGTAAGCTCCTTCTGAACTATTTCGGAGAAGAGTACTCTGAGGAGAACTGTGGATGCTGTGATAACTGCGTGAACCCTCGCCCCGTATTTGACGGCAGGAAGGAGATGTGCATGGTCATCGAGCTTATCAAGTCACTCCCGGAGAAGTTCAAGATCGAGCATCTGGCAAATATTCTCGCTGGAGTAACGAACTCTACCATAAATACTTACCATCACGATAAACTGGCGGCTTTCGGTTCTGGAAACAACCATTCTGTGAAGTTCTGGTGCACAGTCATCCATCAGGGACTTCTGCTGCATCTCCTTGACAAGGAGATCGAGACCTATGGCCTTATCAGCGTCACCGCGAAGGGTATGATCTTCGCCTCAAATCCTTATGAGCTCAAGCTCGTGGAAGACAGGGAGTTCTCCATGGGTACAGACGAGGAAGAGGACGAAGAGGCAGCTGCAGCTACAGCGGCCATGCGCTCTGGTGGCGGTGGTGGCGACCCAGTGCTCCTCTCCATCCTGAAGGACCTCAGACGAGACATGGCGAAGAGGCTCAAGCTTCAGCCTTGGATCATATTCACGGATCCATCGCTGGTGGATATGTCCATCCAGTTCCCTGTGAGCATGGAGGATCTGAAGAACTGCCAGGGAGTAGGAGATGGCAAGGCGAAGAAGTTCGGTCAGGAGTTCCTCACAGTCATCAAGAACTATGTGGAGGAGAATGACATCATCCGTCCGGATGACTTCGTGGTGAAGACTGCACCGAACAAGTCAGCAAACAAGGTTTTCATCATTCAGAGCATCGACAGGCAGATTGCCTTGGAGGATATCGCCGACATGAAGGGCCTTGACATGGACAAGCTCATGTCTGAGATCGAGATCATTGTCTCAAGCGGCACGAAGCTGAACCTTAACTATTACATCCAGCAGAACGTTGACGATGACGTGGTGGATGAGATCTATTCATACTTCCGCGACGAGGCTGAGTCTGACTCGCTCGCTGATGCATTGAAGGATCTGGAAGACGAATACGATGAGATGGAGATACGTCTGGTACGTATCAAGTTCCTCTGTGAAATTGCATCATAATGATACCTGAAGAGACAAAGAACCGCATACTTGACGCAGCCCGCATCGAAGAGGTCGTGGGCGACTTCGTGACGCTCAAGCGTCGTGGAGCCAGTTTTGTGGCGTGCTGTCCCTTCCATAATGAGAAGACCCCATCATTTCATGTCACCCCGTCCAGGGGCATATACAAGTGCTTCGGATGTGGCAAGGCTGGTTCATCTGTGGGCTTCCTCATGGACTATGAGCATCTGGACTATCCGGAAGCGCTGAGGTATCTGGCAAATAAATACCATATCGAGATACAGGAGAAGGAGGAGACCGCTGAGGATATTGCGCGCAAGCAGCACAGGGAGACCCTTTTCCTTGTCAATGACTTCGCCCAGAAATTCTTCGTGGAGAACCTCCAGAGCGGGGAAGGCCGTGCCATCGGCTACGCCTACCTGCGCTCTCGCGGCCTGTCTGACGAGACCATTGCCCGTTTCGGGCTCGGATGGTCTCCTGCAGACCGCACCGCTCTCGCTAAGGCAGCTGTCGCCGCCGGCTTCAAGGAAGAGTATCTGATAGAAGCCGGACTCTGCGTCAAGTACGATGACGGACGCCTCTGCGACCGCTTCCATGACAGGGTCACTTTCCCTATTCACGCCGTCAGCGGCCGCGTGATCGGCTTCAGCTGCCGCATCCTGGTAGAGAAGGAGAACACAGGAAAGTACATGAACTCTCCGGAGACCGAGATTTACGTGAAGAGCCGTGCCCTGTATGGCGTCTATCTCGCGAAAAGCGAGATCTCGAAGCTGGACAAGTGCTATCTGGTGGAGGGAAATGTAGACGTGGTGTCCATGCACCAGCTGGGTATCACAAACCTCCTGGCATCCTGCGGTACGGCATTGACATCAGAGCAGGTGAGACTCATAAAGAAATATACTGACAATGTAACCGTGATGTACGACGGCGACAGCGCCGGCATCAAGGCTGCAGTCAAGGCTATAAAACTCATTCTGGCAGAGGATATGAACGTAAGGCTAGTCCTCCTTCCAGATGGGGAGGATCCGGATTCATATTCCCGCAAGCATACGCTGGAGGAGGTCAGGAGCTTCCTTGACACCCACGAGCAGGACTTCATCTCGTTCATGGCCGACAGAGACCAGACTGATGGAGACCCTATTAAGAAAGCCGCGCTTATCTCTGATATCAGCGGAGCTATCTCCCTCGTGTCGGATGCCATGAAGAGAACTGTACTTGCGCAGGCATGTGCGGACAGGTTCGGCATAGACCAGGAGGTCATCTTTGGTCACATCAAGGCGGCCAGGGAGAAGGCGATAGAAGAGGCGGCGGCTTCCGAAGATAGGGCCAGGAGGCGTGTGGAGGCAGGACTTGAGCCTGTTGCTCCTTATGAGGAGGCTCAGCCTACTGTGTCTCAGAAGCCTCTTGAACTGAATGACCTGGAGACAAACAAGGTACTCGCAAGTGCCGAGAAGGACCTTCTGTATTTCATACTTTCGTATGGAACCATGGTCCTTGATTTTGAGAGCGACTCCGAGTATTATTCCGGCTCCGAAGAAGATAAGCCTTTTGTGGCTGATTTCATCAGGGATTCCATCGAGTCTGACGGAAGCTTCTTCCAGAATGACATCTACAGGCAGGTCTATGACCAGTATTTCGTCATGTACGATGAAGGGCTCGAGCAGGATGAGATGCTTCGCCGCCTCCTTAATTCGGAGGATAGGAATGTGGCTTTTGTCACGGCTGAACTGTCTGTGGAGAAGTATCAGCTCACGGTGAAAGCTCTCCAGAACTCCATGACTACAGTGGAGTCATGGCTGGTCAAGCAGGTTCCGAAGGCTATCCTCTACTATGCAGAGAGGCGCTTCGAGGACATGATCCAGAAACTGCGAGCGGAGCTGCAGGGCTGCGCAGATGCGGATCGCCAGATAGCCATCATGACCGACCTGTCGAAGTTCCAGAAGGCTCAGGCCAAGGTCAAGGTGATGCTTGGTCGAGAAAGGAAAGATAATTAATACTAGTATTATATATGGAAAAGAATTACAAAAGAACTCTTGTGACCTGCGCGCTTCCTTATGCCAATGGTCCAGTTCACATCGGGCACCTCGCCGGCGTGTATGTGCCTGCAGATATCTATGTGAGGTATCTGCGCATGAGAGGTGAGGATGTCCTCTATGTCTGTGGTTCGGATGAGCATGGTGTGCCTATCACCATCAAGGCCCGTCAGCAGGGCTGCACACCACAGGACATTGTGGATAAGTATCATAAGATCATCAAGGACTCATTCACAGGTCTTGGAATCAATTTCGATATCTATGGACGTACCTCTTCGGATGTTCACGACAAGAACGCATCAGCTTTCTTCAAGAAGCTCTATGACGAGGGCAAGTTCGTGACCAAGGAGAGCGAGCAGTACTATGACCCAGAGGCAAAGACCTTCCTGGCAGACCGCTACATCGTGGGCACCTGCCCTAAGTGCGGTGCAGAGGGCGCATACGGCGACCAGTGTGAGAAGTGCGGCAGCACCCTTTCACCAGAGGAGCTCATCAACCCTAAGTCAAAGCTCAGCGGCGCCGAGCCTATCAAGAAGAAGACCTCTCACTGGTACCTTCCACTTGACCAGTATGAGCAGTGGCTCTCACAGTGGATCCTTGATGGCCACAAGGAGTGGAGATCGAATGTCTATGGCCAGTGCAAGAGCTGGATCGACGGAGGCCTCCAGCCACGCGCCGTGTCGCGTGACCTCGATTGGGGTGTTCCAGTGCCTGTAGAGGGCGCTGAGGGCAAGGTCCTCTATGTGTGGTTTGACGCGCCTATCGGCTATATCTCAAACACCCAGGAGCTTCTTCCTGAGAGCTGGGAGAAGTGGTGGAAGAGCGAGGATACGAAGCTTGTCCACTTCATTGGCAAGGATAACATCGTCTTCCACTGCATCGTGTTCCCATCGATGCTGAAGGCGTATGGCGACGGCTACATCCTTCCTGACAATGTCCCTTCAAATGAGTTCCTGAACCTCGAGGGCGACAAGATCTCTACCTCAAGGAACTGGGCAGTGTGGGCACACGAGTACCTTGAGCAGTTCCCAGGCAAGGAGGATGTCATGCGTTATGTGCTTACTGCCAATGCTCCTGAGACCAAGGACAATGATTTCAGCTGGAAGGACTTCCAGACAAGGAACAACAGCGAGCTCGTGGCTATCTTCGGTAACTTCGTGAACCGTGCCATTGTCCTCACCCATAAGTATTTTGACGGCAAGGTCCCTGCTGCGAGCGCTCTGCTTGACGTAGATAAGGAGGCTCTTGCAGAGATCCCTGTACTCAAGGCTTCGCTTGAGAAGAACCTCGAGGGATATCATTTCCGTGAGGCCCTGAAGGATGCCATGAGCATTGCCCGTGTGGGTAATAAGTATATCTCTGACACCGAGCCATGGAAGGTCGCTAAGACCGACATGGAGCGTACAGCTACCATCCTCAACGTCTGCATGCAGATCTGTGCTGACCTCGCTATCGCATTTGAGCCATTCACCCCATTCGCTGCGGAGAAGCTCCGCAAGATGCTCGGTGTATGCATCTGCGCAGGTGTAGATCACAGAAAGGGTGAGCAGGAGACTGTGAACACCTATAAGGAAGGGGAGTGCGCTGCGCTTCATACTGTGTCTGCAGATGCACCTAAGCCAGCTTCATCTTGCCCTGGTTACGGCAAGTGCGTATGCCTTAACTGGGATATGCTCGGAAATACAGACATCATCGCCGCTGGTCATGAGGTGGGCGCAGCTGAGCTGCTCTTCGCGAAGATCGAGGATGATGCCATCCAGGCTCAGCTCGATCGCCTCGACACCATCCGCGCCGAGAGAGAGGCTGCAGCCAAGGCTGAGGCTGCGAAGGTAGTGGCTCCTCAGAAGGAGGAGTGCACCTTCGAGGATTTCGAGAAGATGGATATCCGCACCGCCACTGTTCTTGAGGCAGAGAGAGTGCCTAAGACAGACAAGCTTCTGAAACTCACCATTGACACCGGTATCGACAAGAGAACTATCGTATCTGGTATCGCAGAGTATTACTCTCCAGAGGATATGGTCGGCAAGCAGATCTGTATCCTTGCGAACCTTGCTCCTCGCAAGATCCGTGGCATCGAGTCCAAGGGTATGATCCTCATGGCTCGCCAGGGAGACGGCAAGATGCGTTTC
Source organism: Bacteroidales bacterium (assembly GCA_024398295.1). Lineage (GTDB taxonomy): Bacteria > Bacteroidota > Bacteroidia > Bacteroidales > UBA932 > Cryptobacteroides. Next base: position 16,081 of record JAKSJL010000004.1, on the reverse strand, counting down.
GTCACCCCTCAGGAGACACTTAACAATGGTGCTGAGATAGGTTAAACCCCTATATTTAGTCTCTGATCGCCCTGATCAGCTTGGTGAACTTCATGTAAAGTTCAAAAAGCTGGTCGGGCGATTCTTTTTTTTCGTGCTTGATCCATACCGAAAGTAGGTTTGAGATCATTCCTATGGCTCCCATTCTGATGTAGTCTATCTCCTGGTCTGTGAAGCCTCCGCCTATGATGCCCTGTAGGCTTGAGATAAGTGCATCCGAATGGTTGCTTATGGATTTGTGTACTATGTCCATCCTGTCGCAGTTAACTGCGGCGTCAAGTACCTCAGAGTGGTTTCTCCAGTATCTGAGAGTGAAGTGGACCAGGTCATCCAGATTCTTGAGATTCGCTTTTGAGTAGTCGTTTTCCATGATGACTACGACTCTGTCGCATTCATACCTCAGCACATCGAGAGGAATGTCAAAACTTCTGTAGAATGTGGATCTGCTGACTCCCGCTGCTGAAGAAATGTCACTCACCGTTATTTCTGACATGGTTTTGACAGAAAGACAGCGGATAAGTGCCTGACGTATTTTCTCTGCGGTAGCCTGCTGGCGTTTGTCATTTGCGATGTGATACATAAAAAGCTATTTGTGTATTATTGCTTATTTGCGGTACAACTGTTGCGTAAAATTCGTAAGAAAAAAGAATTAACACAAAAAATATATGAAAAAAGTATCGCTTGTTATCGCATTGGCCGCCCTTATGCCATTAGGCGCAATGGCCCAGCAGACGCTGACCCTGGAGGACTGCCACACCATGGCCGCAGAGGCGGACAGGAATCTGGAACTCGCCAGGCAGAAAGTCCAGATGGCCGGTTACGACAGAAAGATCGCCCGTGCCAATTATCTGCCTAACGTAAGTGCCACCGGCACCTATATGTATAACAGTAAGAATGTATCGCTCATCAGTGACGAGATGTCACAGTCATTGTCAAACATGGGCACGGCAGTGCAGGGACAGCTCAATGGCCAGATGCAGCAGCTTATGGCTGCCATCAAGTCAAATCCTTCTGCCGCCATGGAGTACATGACCAGCCCCATGTGGCAGACTGTGATCGGAGCCCTGTCTCAGACAGATGTGTCTGCGGCGCTGAACCAGATAGGGACAGAGATCAGCGATGCTTTCAATCTTGATGTTACCAATGTTTACGCTGGAGCCGTTTCCATCCAACAGCCTGTTTTCGTGGGCGGAAAGATCATTGCTTCGAACAGGATGGCAGATCTCGCAGAGGAACTCTCTCGCTCGCAGTATGAGTCAAAGTATGAAGAGACCATGGTCAATGTGGACCAGACGTACTGGCAGATTGTTTCCATCGCAAACAAGAAAAAGCTTGCAGCAAACTACTCAGACCTTCTTGAGCAGATGATGAAAGACGCTGAGATTTATGTGGAAGAGGGTGTGGCAGTCAAGTCTGACCTCTTGGCCATCAAGGTCAAGTACAACGAAGCGCAGATGCTTCTTTCTCGTGCCGAGAATGGCCTTGCGCTGTCAAAGATGCTCCTTTGCAAGCAAATAGGTCTTCCACTTGACTCAAAGATCATGCTTGCCGACGAGGAACTGGATATGATACCTGAACCTCAGATGCTGAAGTCCAAGGATATGGACCAGATCATTGCCGATAGGCCAGAGACCAGAAGCCTTGACCTTGCATCTCGCATCTACGATCAGAAAGTGAAGATCGCAAGAGCGGACATGATGCCAAAGGTCGCGCTCACTGCAAACTACTTAGTGTCTAACCCAAGCGCATTCAATGGCTTCCAGAATCAGTTCGGAGGCATGTTCAATGCAGGCGTAATGGTTAGCGTACCTCTCTTCCACGGTACAGAGGCGCTGCAGAAGACTCTGAAGGCGAAGACCGAGGCACAGATGTACAGGACGAAGTATGACGATGCCTGTGCCCTCATAAGTCTTCAGGTCGAGCAGCTCAGCAAGCAGGAAAAAGAAGCCCTTGAGCGTATGCGTATGGCCGAGAGCAATCTTGAGAGCGCCGAGGAAAACCTCAGGGTGGCCATGGTGGGCTATGAGGAAGGTGTGGTCGATACCATTGTCACGCTTCAGGCACAGACGGCCTGGATGCAGGCTCACTCAGAATACATCGATGCCGGTGTGGAGCTTCAGATGAATCACTCTAATCTTCGCAAGGCACAGGGAGAATACAGAACAAACGAATAATAAAAAAACAAGATATCATGAATCAGAAGAAGAATTACAACCTCATTGGAGGTGTTTGTGCCCTTGTGGCAGTAGTACTCATCATCGCACTGGCTGGCTATTTCGTGTCAAAGCCAAAGGAGCAGGTAATCCAGGGCGTGGCTGAGGCAAGTGAATACAGAGTGTCTGGCAAAGTGCCAGGACGTGTGGAGGAAATGTATGTAAGAGAGGGCCAGAAGGTGCATAAGGGAGATACCGTTGTGTTCATCGATTCTCCAGAGGTGCGCGCGAAGCTCGCCCAGGCGAATGCTGCGAAGGCCGCCGCTATGGCGCAGAGCAGCAAGGCGCAGGCAGGGGCGCGGAGCGAAGAGATCTCTGGCGCATACAACCTCTGGCAGTCTGCGGTGGTGCAGGAGGATGTCATGAGAAAGTCGTACGAGAGAATGCAGAAGCTGTACGAGCAGAAAGTGGTGTCTGCACAGAAGTATGACGAGGTGAAGGCCAAATATGATGCTGCAGTAGCCACAGCAGCCGCCGCGAAGAGCAAGTATGACATGGCTGTGTCCGGTGCGAGGAATGAGGACAAGGCAGCCGCAAGGGCTCTGGTTGCCCAGGCCAATGGTGCGGTGATGGAGGTCGAGTCCTACCTCGGTGAACTCTACCTCACCTCTCCAGTGGATGGTACGGTCTCAGCCATCTTCCCTAAGCCAGGCGAACTCATTGGCACAGGTTCTCCAGTGATGACCATCGTGGACCTCAATGATGTATGGTTCACTTTCAATGTCAGGGAAGACATGCTCAAGGGCATGAATATCGGTAGTCCGCTGACCCTCAGCATTCCTGCGCTCGGTGACAGGCAGATCCCTGCAACCATCAGCTATATGGCGGTTCGTGAGTCCTATGCTACATGGAAGGCGACAAAGGAGACCGATGGATATGATGCGAAGACATTCGAAGTGAGAGCTGTCCCTGCAAATGCAGTTGAGGGACTTCTCCCAGGCATGACAGCACTTGTAGTGAGATGAAACGAATAATGAATGTACTGAGAAGGGAACTAGGCATCTGGAGGAAACGTCCGGTATATCTGATAGGCTCCATCTGTGTGATGGTTTTCTGCTCTATCTTCTACCTGACCTTCCTCAAGGATGGCGTTCCTTCTGACCTTCCGATCGGGGTGGTGGACAATGATCAGTCATCATTGTCCAGGAACTTCATCCAGCAGCTTGATGCCACACAGCTGGGAGAGGTGAAGCAGTACCCTGATTTCGAGACCGCGAGGGACGATATGGAGAGGGGAGTGATCACTTCCATCTGCGTCCTGCCGGAGAATATGTATGCCGATGTGATGGCTCAGAGACAGCCGGAGTTCACTTTCTATGTGAACACTCTCTATTTCCTAGGCGGATCGCTGGCATACAAGGATATACTGACAATGATCAATCTCACCTCCGGCGCCGTCCAGAGGCAGACGCTCAGGATGAAGGGCGTGAACGAGCATGCCATCATGGGGCAGCTCAGGCCCGTGGACATCGACATTCACATGCCTGGGAATCCCACCATGAACTATGGCGCCTATCTCGCGAACATGATGCTTCCTGGTGTGCTGGAGATGATCATCATCATCCTTGTCATCTACTCTCTGGGTACTGAGCTCAAGTATGGCACATCGCGACATCTGCTTGATTGTGCCGGTGGCAGGATAGTTCCAGCCATTGGTGGAAAGATGCTGCTCTATACCATCCTCTTCACGGCCATAGGATTCTCACTCATGTTCCTGCTGTATGGGTGGATGTGTTTCCCTCTGTCTGGATCCATCTGGTGGATGCTGCTGGATGTGTTCCTGCTGGTAGTGGCAAGCGAGTCCATTGCTGTACTCATCATAGGCTGCGTCCCAGTCCTCAGATTCGCTCTGAGTATCGGCGCTCTGTTCTGCGTGATGGCATTCTCGATGACAGGCTTCACCCTTCCAGTAGAGGCTATGCCTGCGGGCATCCAGGGACTTGCCGAGATATTCCCGCTCAGGCACTACTACCAGATGTATGTGCAGGGTGGAATGTTCGGAACAGGCTTCGCAGGATGCTACAAGGAGATTATCCATCTCCTTCTGTTCCAGTTCCTTCCATTCACGGTGCTGCTTAGGCTCAAGAAAGCCTACATACACCAGAATTATCCTAAGAAGTAAGGTATGAGAAAGACATATATAAAAGAGTGGATGTCGGACCTTTGGATGGTCCTGACGCATGAGTTGAAGACGATATTCTCAGATGGAGGATTCCTTATCATCTTCATCGTCGCAGGCTTCGGATATCCACTGCTGTATAACTTGATTTATAAAAATGGTGTGCTTGAGGACACTCCCATAGCGGTGGTGGACAATGCTGACTGCGCGGAGAGCCGTAGATATATCCAGAAAGTGGATGCTACACGTGAAGTCAAGGTGGCATATCGATGCACAGACATGGCGGAGGCACGTCAGCTGCTTGAGGAGAGAAAGGTGAACGGTATCATCATGTTCCCTGCGGATTTCGGCGAGAAGATGGTGAGAAAGGAGACTGCGACACTTTCTATCTACGCAGATATGAGCAGTTTCCTCTATTACAAGAATCTGCTCATGGGTTCAGAGTTCGTCATGCTGGATGAGATAGGACCAGTCAAGGCAGTACCTTATACTGAGAATCTTCCATACAACAGAACCTTCTCCTACAGTATTTTCCTCATCTCTGCCATCCTTATGCTGATCATCCAGCAGGTGATGTTCTACGGCATGACCATGCTTGCTGGAACCGCCAGGGAAGAGAACCGCAGTTTCGCCACTCTGCCAGCCCACCTGCATGGACATGGTGTCGGTAGGGTAGTCTTCGGACGTGGTCTGGCATACTGGCTGCTCTTCTTTGGACTTGGTATCTATATTGCCACCATCGTACCTGCTATATGCGGATTCCCACAGAGAGGAAACTACTGGGATATACTTCTACTGCTGATGTTCTTTGTAACTGACTGCATACTGTTCTGTCAGGTGTGGAGTACTTTCATCAACAAGCGAGAGACTGTGTTTGTCCTTCTTCTTTTCATCTCTCCTATCTGCTTGTTCCTGACAGGCTTCTCATGGCCTACTACCGCATTCCCTGCATTCTGGAGAGCCTTCTCTTGGCTGTTCCCATCGACATTCGGCTGCCAGGCATTCATCAACCTGAATACGGCTGGCGGTGACCTCCAGACCATAAGTCCGCAGCTCACCGCCATGACGATTCAGTGTGTGATCTATTTCGTTCTCTCCTGCATCGCACTCTATGTGGAGCAGCAGCTCATCCAGCGTAGGAACTACTCCGAAACCATAGGGCAATGATGACTTGCATCATTTGCTCTGTAGTGAGGAGCGTAGAGGCACTCAATCTCGATCACAGGCATCTGGAAGCTTCCTTCCTGGGTGACATGGAAGTACTCTGAGATGGTGGTCTTCTCTTCAGGATATGCATCGAACCAATAGTCTGATCCGGCGATGCCTACCTCTCTGTAGCCCTGAGGAGAGAAGGTGTAGAAGTCATTGATGCGAAGTGGTGAGAGCCACCATCCATAGTGTCCTGACAACTGCTGGATAGGCCTGAGTGAGCCTGGACGGCTGGCATTCAGGTGTATGAAGCTTCTGTTCTCCTCGCTCCAGATCTCATAGAGAGCCTCGACCTTGTCTCCTACATGGAGGATTTCTCCCTCTGCGATCTCGTGGCGCGACTCCTCCTTGTTTACGAGGAAGAAGCGACGCTTGACGCTCATGCCGTTGCCGCTGGCCTGAATGACCTCAAATGGTACGGTGTAGGTCTTTGACAGTGACATGATCTTTGTCGCAAGGATCTCCTCGGAGCCGTCGAGAACTGAGCCAATGGCCTCGACATATGCTGGGTCGGAAGCCCACTGCTGGGTCTCCTTCTGGATCATGAGCCACAGGCGGATACCATCAGATACCTTCTCGTCAGCGATGAATCCACGCTTGGTGCAGTCTCTGAGCAGGTCGCACAACAGAGAGTGTGCTGAAAGCTCTGTCTCCAGCAGTCCTCTGAACGGCATGACTGCATTTGGATAATACATGCCGCCAGACTTGTGCTCCACAGCATATTCAAGCAGTGAGGCGATGTCTGCGCGGATGGATTTCTCCATGCGTGCAGCGGCCCTGAATTTCAGACCGAAGCTTCCTGCGAGATCCACACCCTTCTCTGAAGAGGTGAGGAGCATGAGGGTACGGAGCCTACGCGCCTTGCCAAGTATGTAGCCGTTCATGCCACGCTCTTTCTTAGGTACGAGATACCTTGAAGCGTCTTTCTTGAACTCGCGATACTCCTTTCTGTCAAGCTTCACTGGGCTGAACTCCACTTCTGTGAACAGTGCCCTGATGTAGAGGTACTGAGCCATGGAGACGGTGCAGAACCAGCGATATTTGTTGTCCTTCGAGAAGTAGGTGTTATCGAGGAAGTGAATAGCCTTCTCAATGCTCTCTGCTGGGAGCAGCTGAAGACCTCTTTCCTTGGCGGTTCCTGCCATCTCGAGAATCTGTGCGGTGACGATGCCGGATGAGCTCATGTCCTCGAACCAAGCGAAGCCTCCGTCTGCGTTCTGGAGCTTGAGCAGTGATTCCACGATCTCATTGTTGTCGGCAGAAGGGCTTCCGAGCTTCGCAGAGAGCAGTCTCGCGTAGAGAGCCTCTGCCAGTGCGAGGGAGTTCTTTCCGTCTGGCTCGACCAGGCCTGGAAGCGCCTCGCGTACAAGGTCAATGAGTGAGGTGACCTTCATGTCTGCCTCTGAGCCCTGTACGTTCACGAACATGCTGCGAAGCTTGGCCTCGAGCTCGCTCTCGGACTCGCCTACGTGAAGGACTGCTGAGTGTGCCTCTGTGAGTGTCTGCTTGGCAGGTTTCACAGGGACTGTCACAAATACAGCGTCAGATGCAGCCGCTGCGGTGAACTTGAGCAGGATGCCGAGTTCATTGATAGCTGGTACATTGACCTCGAACTCCACAGGGGTGCTGCCACCTGCAGGGATGTTCACGGCCATGCTCTTCGTCATGAAAGGCTTGGTCTGCTTGTAGTCCTTGCCGTCGAAGAGGCTCATCGAGATGGTGCCGCCACATTCAGATGCGAGGGTGCTTGAAAGATTTGCCTTGACTACATATCTGTCGCCCACATAGAGCAGCTGTGGCTCCACGACTGACAGCTTCACTGGGATGGTCACTACCATCTCGTCGCGGAGGATGGCGTTTCTCATGGATTTGTCGTGGCCATATACATATACATAGAAGGTAGAGAGCAGGTCACCGGCTGTGACATCGAAGCTTACCTTACCCTCTGAGTCAGAGTGAAGGAATGGCTCGAAGGCAATGGTTCCGGCGAAGTCCTCGCGTACTGCAGGCTCCTGAACCTCCTCCACGGCCTTCTCAATAGACGCATTGTCACTCATGACCATTGGCTCTACCATAGCGGCCTCTTCCTCTACGGCTTCGCTTACTACGGCCTTGTTCATCATCACTCTGCCACCCTTGACTCTTGCGGAACCGAACTCTATGGCCCTGTAATGGTAGCTGCTTCTGTCCATTCCCGCGTAGAGCTCATATCTCATCGACGCTGTGATAGGTGAGAGGCTGACGCCCATCCATTCGTTGGACTTTATGGCCTCGGTGCTCTTGTCATAGATGCTCACTGCGCACTCTACACCAGGCAGGGTGGTCATCTCGAAGTGGCAGACATTTCCAGGCTGCGCCTTGTCGACGAATCTGCTGAATCCCAGAGGCAGGTTCAGGCTCTTTCTCTCGTTTGTGAATGCCTTGCTCCACTGCTGGTAGCGGCCGTCCTTGAAGTAGAGCACCTTCATGAGCACTGAGTTTGAGTATGAAGGGTCAAATGCGTATCTGATGGTCTTCAGCTCGCCTTTCCTGATGTGGACAAGGTCTGACTTGAGGGTCACCTCGCCTTCGCCAATGATCTCGACTATCGCCCAGAGCTCATCGAGACCTGCACCCATTTGGATGGCCATGTCGTCTCCCTTGACCAGGGAGATGATGCTTTCAGACTGGACACCATACGAGGTGTCAGACTCCGAGATCTTCACTATCATGTAGTCATTCTCCTCCTCGATGAGCTTTCCTGCCACATTCTTCGCTGTCGCCTTGACATTTACGCGATAGCATCCAGATGGCTTGCCTGTGAGGTCGATCTCCTTGATGGATCCTGCCTCAGCCTTGCCCTTGGCCACTATCACCTTGCCGCTGAAGACTGTGTATGTGATGTCGAGGGTGTCATGCTTCTTCACCTTGAATGCCATCTTCACGAAGTCGTCGGTGATGATGTTCATGCCTGAGTTGACTGCATTGTCGACTATAGGGGTGATATTTCCTTCATTTGCATTCTCGATGGACATCCCTATAGGAATGTAGCGGTCCATCGCTACTGTCTTTGTCCAGTCGTGGGTCTCGCCAGTCGCATCTGTCACTGTCACCTCGACTGAAGCGTAGCTGTACCAGTCGTCTGCCTTTTTCTTGTCGGCAGGGACGGTCACACTGAAGCGCCCGCCCGAAGAGAGCTGAAGCTTGCCGCTACCTACTACATTTCCATCCACTGTGGCTGTATACTTGATGTCGGCTCCAGACAGAGAGTGTCCGGTGTAGCTCTTGATCGTACCTGTCACCTTCACCTCGTCTCCACAGAGATAGAACTTCTCCATAGGGTCGAACTTGAGCTCGAAAGTAGGCAGTACGTACTCGTCTACCTGTATGTAGTTGAATGCAAGGTCTTTCTTGCCGGACTGCATGCTTATCTCATACTGACCCTTGCGTCTGTCTGCAGGGAGAGCGAACTCGCATGCTACCGATCCGAACTTGTTTGTCTTCAGGGTCTTCTTCTCCACGAGGTCTCCCTGTGGATCCTTCAGGAAGATGATGACCTCTGTGCCTTCCTCTACGGTGTCATAGCCTACTCTTCTGTCGCCGTGGTAGAGGATACCTTTCACATGCACGCTCTCGCCAGGGTGGAATGCAGCCCTGTCCTGGATAAGCACACCGTCCACTGTGTCATACTTGGTGAATGTGCTTACAGGATAGCCATCTATGCCACCCTTCTTTGTCCTGTGAAGTCTGCCTGAGGCATCCTTGAAAGAGCAGATCACGGATGTTCCGTATCTCTCGATTACGGCCTCCAGTTCTGCTGGAAGATAAGTGAAACCCTTGAGTGCCACATCTTTCTTCTCTGCAAGGACCTTTTCGTCCTTCACAATCTGTACGTCGCAGCGCTCGACAGGCTTTCCTGTCCAGGCGTCTGCCACGAAGATGGCATGTCCTTTCGAGTCTTTCTTGACTGCTATGGATGCGCTGTATTTCTCATAGTCAAGTTCCTCGCTCAGCTTGCCTGCGCTGATGGTCACGAGGTATGAGCCGTCGTCCAGGCTGGTGAGCTTGTGCGTGGCCTTGTCCTGGAGGTAATACCTGTTTTCTGTATTCTTGACTGTGCCTTCCTCTACCTTCTTTCCATCCTTTGTGATGGTATAGTTCACCTTGTCTACGTTCTGGAAGCGGACGGTCATGACACTCTTTTCGATCTCGAAGCTTATGCTCTTGTTATCGAGTGTGCTTATGAGCTCGTCCACCATGGTGGCGCACTCTGCGATCTTCTTCTCGCTTCCTGTGAACTTCTTCTGGTCATTCACGAACTGTGTGCACTCCTTGCGAAGGGCGATGTACTGCTCCTGCTTGCTGTTTCCATCATGGTCAAGCTTGGCGCGCTCCATGGTGAGGAGCTCCTGTCTGGCGAGCAGGGCGACCGCCTTGCCACGATACTTGGCAGCGTACTCCTTCATCTCATTCTCGTTTGACTTGCTGGTAAAGGAGAACTCTACCAGTGCGGCCTTCGGATACTGGCCTCCATAGAGAGCGTCGAGGTCTGTCTTGGCCGTGGCATCTCCGTATGCATAGAGGGACCAGAGCACATACTCGTAGTCATTCTCGAAGTTCTCTACGAGGAAATCCCTGAATGACTTATAGTAGAGTCTGTTATCATTGACCCAGAACTCATGGTGCTTGCCTGCCTTCAGGACTTCCTTGTGCTTCGCTATCATCTCCCTCTGCGCTGATGCGCTGAAGCTGCCCCTTGTGTGGAAGAATGTGAGTACGGGCTCGTCGAAGTCGGAGATCTCCTGCTCTTTCTGGATGTTCAGGACTTCGCGGTCCTTCCAGTTTATGCTGGAGCCTGCGTCTACATATTTCAGGCACGCCTGATAATAGTCCCAGGCGAGCCTCTGCTCCTTGGCGCTCTCCTTGATCTTCTCAAGCACGCTCATCGCGGTCTTCGGCTTGTCTGCGGCAATGGCCTCATCGTAGCTCTTCCAGAGCTTATCTATCGACTGTGCGTTCATACTGAAAAAAGTCATCAGTGTTAAAAAAAGAGAAAGCATGGTTCTTCTCATATCAATATGCGTTAAAACAATGTGATGGCTTCACATACTACAAAAGTACTGCCACCAATGTAAATCAATGGTTTACGCCCTGCAGAAAGTGCCTTCTGGGCGCGTGAGAGCGCGATTCTGACGCCGCTTTTCACATCGCCTCCGAGAGTGAGATGTCCCTCGCGGGCCTGGCTGACTGCCTGCAGGATCTGCTCTGCCGGCATGGCCCTTCTCGTGTCGGGCGTGACGAAGATGTAGCTGGCCTTTGCCGGCATCATTGGGATGATACCATCAAGGTCCTTGTCGGCCATGACGCCATAGACCATGATGAGCTTATCATAGGTGCCGTCGGCGAGGTACTGCTCCAGGCGCGCGAAATTCACCTTCAGCGCAGGCGGGTTATGGCCGATGTCGCAGATGACGTCCGGCTCGCGTGAGAGCATCTCCCATCTGCCGTGGAAGTCCATGCGCCTGGCGGTGTGGACGATGGCGTCCTGCATGGTCTCGTCTGTGTCGATGCCAATGCTTTCGAGAGCGACGAGCGCGGTGCGCAGATTCTCGCGCTGGCAGGGACCCTGCAGGTCCATGGCGGCGAGAATCTCATCAGCGCGGCTCCAGAGCGCAGGCTCAACCCTGTCAGCGAATGTGAGAGGGGAGTGCGACTGCGCAGCTACCTGCTCGAAAACTGGCGCCGTCTGCTCGTCCCAGGTACCCACCACTGCGGGCACGCCAGGCTTGAAGATGCCGGCTTTCTCGCCGGCGATGGCCTCTCTGGTGTCTCCCAGCATGGCGCAGTGATCCAGGCCAATGCTTGTGATGACGCTCAGCTCCGGTGTGATGATGTTCGTGCTGTCGAGCCGGCCCCCAAGGCCGACCTCCACCACTGCCACATCCACTCCGCGCTGCCTGAACCAGTCGAAGGCCATGCCTGTGGTGATCTCGAAGAACGAGAGGTCCATCTCGTCGCAGATGCCCTCATACTTCTCGAGGAAATCCCAGACGCCTTCCTTCGTGATCATTCCTTCACCTGTCACCATCATCCTTTCCCTGAAGTCGAGAAGGTGAGGGGAGGTGTAAAGGCCTACCTTGAGCCCTTTCGCGCTTAGTGCTGATGCCAGCATGTTCGACACTGAGCCCTTTCCGTTCGTTCCTGCCACGTGTATGGTCCTGAATGCCCTGGACGGATATCCAAGCGCCTCGTCGAAGCGTGACATGTTCCCCAGGCCGGGCTTATAGGCGTCGCCGAAGCCTGTCTTCTGTACGGAAGGGAACCTTACGAACAGTGCCTCAATCTTTTTATCGTATGCTGTCTGATCAAACATGGATGGTTGTGTCAATTTCTACAATACCAAATATAATCATTTTTTGACATTATTCTGAATTTATGCTAACTTAGTCGCGACATGAAAAAGAAGATATCAGCCAAGTTCTCGTCCTACACTCTCGACGGAGTGGCGCAGGAGCTTACTCCAGCGCGCATTCTTGACTCATGTCTACAGGACCCAGGACAGTCTTCCGGTTCCACTGAGGAGTGGGACCCAGTGGTAGATGAGCTGCTTGACCCGTCGTTCAACGACAGGAAGGCGGATCCATCCCTCGTGATGGACTATGCGGTGAAGGTGAAGGAGAGCATTGGCACTCCACGCGCATCTGCGAAGAAATTCCCGGAGCTCACCGCGAAGTCGGCCATCGCCTCATCCCTTATCGACCTCATCTGGCGCAAGGGTCATTTTACCCTGCAGGACCTCCTGCTCAAGCTCGACTGGCGATGGCCTGAGAGCGCCCTCGGCGACCACGCTTCATTCTACGCTGCCGTCTCTGCGGCAGCTGACTACGTGGACAGCCTCGGCCTGAAGCTGCGCTCGTGGAGTTACAAGTCCTCCGACGTGGCATCGCTCGAGGTTAAGCCTGTGCTGGCTGAGCCTTCCCCAGAGGATGACGACATGGAAGAGGAAGATCCTGATACATTGCGCATTGGCAGGGTGCGTGCACATCCTTCCGTGATCCAGGGACGCCCTTCGGACTGGCTCATCTTCATCCCGTTCGACGACTGTGACTTCAGGCTCGGTGGCTCGAGGCTTTCGGAAGTGGAGGGCATCCATTCGGATGCCGCGCCGCGCATCATCGACGCCGACTACTTCATCGATTGCTATGAGGTGGTCCGCGAGCTCGTTGAGGATGGCGTGGTGATCTCTGGCGCGTCAGTGGGCGAGGGAGGCCTCATGACTGCGCTTCTCTGCATGGCTGAGAAGCACGGCGTGGACATTGACCTGGGAGAGCTTGCGTCGGCGCGTGGGGAAAAGGACATCGTGAGACTGCTGTTCTCCGAGGTGCCGGGAGTGCTCATCCAGATCGCTGACATCGACTACGACTATGTCGATGCGGAGTTCCTTCTGCAGGATGTGGCCTATTTCCCACTTGGACACCCGAAGAAGGACGATGCGAACATCTCGGTGGCCAGCTCGGCACGCAGCGGCATCAAGGGAATTTTGGAATCGCTCATCAGGAGCCAGAGCTCCGAGGGCGAGGATTGACCACATAATGATTATGAAAAAGCAGAAAATCTTCGTGCTGGACACAAACATCGTCCTGCACGATTTCCGCTCCATCAAGAAGTTTCAGGACAATGACATCGTCATCCCGATAGCTGTCGTGGAGGAGCTTGACAAGTTCAAGAAGGGCAATGACGCCCTCTCATTCAATGCGCGCGGTTTCATGCGCGAGATAAATAAGCTCACAGAGGGAAAGATGTTCCAGAAGCGCGGTGTCCCACTTGGGAAGAATCTGGGTTTCATTAAGATAGAGCCGAATCATCCGTTCCCTGAGAGCATGACGGACCTGTTCCGCGACGACATCCAGGATCACCGTATCCTGGCGACTGCCATCTGGGTCCGTGACAATAATCCAGACAAGTTCGTGGCTCTCGTGACCAAGGACATCAACCTAAGGCTCAAGTCGAAGGCCGCCGGTATGGAAGCCCAGGACTACTTGACAGACCGTGTCCAGGAGGACAGGCTGGAGAATGCCCAGAGGGAGGTCATCACGAAGACATTGCGCCCTGAGGCGCTCCAGGAGCTGTGCTATGGCCCTGAGAACTGCATTGACTGGCGTGAGGTGTCGGACAAGAAGCCGAAGGCGCACCAGCTCTATAAGTTTGCATGGGCAGGCGCTGAGTCGAAGGAGACCGTCTGCGCCCGCTTCGATGAGGAGAGGGGCAAGGTGGTGCTCGTGAGGACGAAGGAGGCTTACGGCATACGCCCAAGGAACGATGAGCAGAAGTTCGCGCTGGAGGCATGTCTTGACCGAAATGTGCCGCTCGTCTCGCTGACTGGTGGTGCCGGTACCGGAAAGACGCTCGTTGCACTCGCTGCGGCGCTCGCCCAGGAAAAGGATTACGACCAGATCATCCTTTCCCGCCCAGCTGTCATACTCGGAAACCAGGACATCGGTTTCCTCCCAGGTGACCAGAAGACCAAGATGAGCCCTTACCTGCAGCCATTGATGGATAATCTCAATGTCATCAAGTCGCAGTTCCGCCCTTCGTCGAAGGAGGCTCTGAAGATAGACTCGCTTCTCAAGGACGAGAAGCTCGTCATCTCTCCTCTCGCCTATATCCGTGGAAGAAGCCTCGGAAGGGCATTCTTTATCATTGATGAGGCGCAGAACCTTACTCCTCATGAGATAAAGACCATCATCACGAGGGCAGGAGAGGGCACGAAGATGGTATTTACCGGTGACATATTCCAGATCGACCAGCCTTATTTGGACCAGTGGTCAAACGGACTTACTCATCTCGGAGAGAAGATGGATGGACAGAAGCTGTTCCAGCACATCTTCCTTCGCAAGGGTGAGAGAAGCGAACTCTCAGAGATCGCTTCTAAACTCTTGTAATGTGCTGAGGTGTAGTCCTTAAAGTTTTTTTTAAAGTGCCGTTTTTTTGTATTAAATTTGCAGTTTTGATAATCATTTGTAATAAATAAGATATGTTTGAGAACAAGAAAAGAGTCTATCGTTTCGGCGGAAGGAACGCCGAAGGCGATGGCGCTATGAGAGAGCTCCTCGGTGGAAAGGGAGCGAATCTCGCTGAGATGAGTCGTCTCGGCATGCCTGTACCTGCAGGCTTTACCATTACCACAGAGTGCTGTGCTGAGTACTATGAGCTCGGCGGTGGATATACAGATGCACTCAAGAGAGATGTTGCTGCAGCACTCGAGGCTACAGAGGCTATCATGGGCAAGAAGTTCGGCGATCCTGAGAATCCACTTCTCGTAAGCTGCCGTTCAGGTGCAAGAAGCTCAATGCCTGGTATGATGGATACTATCCTCAATATCGGTCTTTGCTCTGCTACCATCCCAGGAATGATCAAGAAGACAGGAAATCCACGTTTCGTATACGATTCATACAGACGTCTCATCATGATGTATTCAGACGTCGTTATGGAGAAGGCTGAGGGTATCGAGCCAGAGGACGGTAAGGCTATCCGTCAGCAGCTCGACCGCATGATGTCAGACCTCAAGGAGGCTAAGGGCTACAAGTCTGACACCGACATCACAGCCGAGGAGCTTGAGGCTCTTTGTGAGCAGTTCAAGGCTAAGGTCAAGGAGGTTCTCGGAGTAGACTTCCCTGATACAGCTGAGGCTCAGCTCTGGGGATCAATCGGTGGTGTGTTCAAGTCTTGGAACGGAAAGCGCGCTATCGCATATCGTCGTATCGAGAAGATTCCAGATGACTGGGGCACAGCTGTGAACGTACAGTCTATGGTATTCGGAAACATGGGTGAGAACTCAGCTACCGGTGTGGCTTTCTCTCGTAACCCAGCAAACGGTGACAACAAGTTCTACGGTGAGTGGCTTATCAACGCACAGGGTGAGGACGTTGTGGCTGGTATCCGTACTCCTAACCCTCTTAACGAGGCTACAAAGAATGAGCATAACAAGGATCTCAAGTCACTCGAGATCGCTATGCCAGAAGTATACGCAGAGCTTGACGAGGTTCGTTCAAACCTCGAGAAGCACTTCCATGACATGCAGGACATCGAGTTCACCATTCAGGAGGGTCACCTCTGGATGCTCCAGTGCCGTATCGGTAAGCGTACCGGTCTCGCTGCTCTCCAGATGGCTATGGACATGCTCCAGGAGGGTATGATCGATGAGAAGACTGCTATCATGAGAGTTTCTCCTGCTCAGCTCGATGAGATTCTCCATCCTATCCTTGACCCAGCTTCTGAGAAGAAGGCTGAGAAGGTGGCTACCGGTCTTCCTGCATCTCCAGGTGGTGCTGTAGGTACTATCGTATTCACCTCTGAGGCTGCCATGGAGGCTGCTAAGCTCGGAAAGAAGACCATCCTCATCCGTGAGGAGACATCTCCAGAGGACATCGAGGGTATGCGTGCTTCTTCAGGTATCCTCACCACACGTGGTGGTATGACCTCTCACGCTGCTCTCGTGGCTCGTGGCTGGGGTAAGTGCTGC
>JAKSJL010000039.1 GCA_024398295.1 Bacteroidales bacterium | reverse complement strand
TTCGGGCTCCAGCCAAATCCCCAGTCTGCAGTAAGGACATCGATGACACGCTTCACATTCTCATAATTGTCCAAAGGCTCTCCCATGCCCATGAAAACAGTATTTGTAAGCTCCTGAGCCTCATCGATAGCGATGAACTGGGAGAGGATGTCTGCCGCAGAAAGATGTCCGTGGAATCCCTGGCGTCCTGTCATACAGAACTTGCAGGCCATACGGCATCCAGACTGAGAAGACACGCACAGGGTCTTCCTGTCGTCATCCGGAATCATCACAGCCTCGATAGCGGCTGTCTCAAGCTCTTCCTCCTTCGCCTCATCAGCCGCATTCAGGGTATTCACCCTGACGCAAGAGACTGGGAAACGCTACTTCTTCGTGCCATCTGGAGATACAGCGACATCTAGCGGGGCGACTACGCCGAGTTCATATTTTTCTGCCAGTTTCTCCCTACCCGCCTTCGAGATGTTTGTCATCTCATCTATGGACTTTACCTTCTTCTGGTACATCCACTGAGCTATCTGCTTTCCTGTAAAGGCAGGAAGACCTACGCTCACGGCAATCGCCTTGAGCTCATCAGGAGTCTTTCCGAGCAACTTCGTCTTCATAAGCACAAAAGGCCGCGACTTGCGCGGCCATAGGTATTACTTGTACTTCTCCTCCTGCTCCTTGATGAGTTCATCAAGGACACCGGGATCGAAATAATTAATCTTCATGGACCTCTTCACGTCTGCAAGAGTCTCTGCAGCAACTGCACGTGCAGTCTCGCTACCCTTTCTGAGAACCTCATATACATAAGGAAGGTTCTTCTCAAGCTCCTTTCTACGCTCCCTGATAGGCTCGAGTGTGTCGTTCAGGACAGCATTCAGGAAGTTCTTGATCATCATGTCACCGAGACCACCCTTTCTGTACTGCTCCTTGACCTCATCCAGGCTGTTGAACTCGAAGCTAACCTTCTTTCCGATGAAAGCCTCACGGAACTTGGCGAAGTGCTCAGGCTTGCAGAAGGCATCCAGGTAAGTGAACACTGTGTTTCCCTCCACCTTTCCAGGATCGCTGACCTGGAGGTGTCCTGGGTCTGTGTACATGCCCTTCACCTTCGCCCACACATCTTCTGCTGAGTCAGAAAGATAAATGCAGTTTCCAAGAGACTTGCTCATCTTTGCCTTTCCATCGGTACCTGGAAGTCTGAGGCAAGCGGCATTCTCCGGAAGCATGATCTCTGGCTCGACGAGGGTCACACCATAAGTAGAGTTAAACTTACGGACTATCTCACGGGTCTGCTCGATCATAGGCTCCTGATCCTCTCCCACAGGCACTGTATCGGCCTTGAAGGCTGTGATGTCTGCAGCCTGGCTGATAGGATAGCAGAAGAAACCTACTGGAGTGCCGGCCTTGTTCTCCTCTCCACTGTCAGAGAATCCACGAAGCTGGATCTCCTGCTTCACTGTAGGGTTTCTCTGGAGTCTCTGGACTGTCACCAGGTTCATGTAGAAGAAAGTAAGCTCTGTAAGCTCGCTCACCTGAGACTGGATAAAGAGAGTGGTCTTCTCAGGATCAAGTCCGCATGACATGTAGTCAAGAGCGACCTCGATGATGTTCTGTCTGACCTTCTCTGGATTATCTGCGTTATCTGTGAGAGCCTGAGCATCAGCGATCATCACGAAAATCTTATCGAACTTTCCGCTGTTCTGAAGCTCAACCCTTCTTCTGAGCGAACCTACATAATGGCCGATATGAAGTCTACCGGTCGGCCTGTCTCCGGTCAAAATGATCTTACCCATAAAGTAATGTTAGTCGTTTGTCTGTGCAAGAGCCTCGCGAACCTTTGCCTCGATCTCCTCGCAAAGCTCTACGTTATCTATGAGGACCTGCTTCGCAGCCTCTCTTCCCTGTGCAAGCTTCTCGCCGTTATAGCTGAACCAAGAACCACTCTTATGGATGATATCCATATCTACCGCGAGGTCACAGATCTCACCGGCATGCGAGATACCTACACCATAGACGATGTCGAACTCAGCCTTCTTGAATGGCGGTGCCATCTTATTCTTCACTACCTTCACCCTGGTACGGTTACCCATAGCCTCGTCACCATCCTTGAGCTGGGTGGTCTTTCTCACGTCGATACGCACTGAAGCATAGAACTTGAGGGCGTTACCACCAGTGGTGGTCTCAGGGTTTCCGAACATGATGCCGATCTTCTCACGAAGCTGGTTAATGAAGATGCAGCAAGTATTTGTCTTACTGATATTTGCAGTGAGTTTACGGAGTGCCTGGCTCATGAGACGAGCCTGCAGTCCCACTTTATTATCACCCATCTCGCCTTCGATCTCCGCCTTCGGAGTGAGGGCAGCGACAGAGTCGATCACGACGATGTCGATAGCGCCCGAGCGGATAAGGTTATCCGCGATCTCAAGTGCCTGCTCACCATTATCTGGCTGAGAGATGAGGAGAGTGTCAAGGTTTACGCCCAATGCCTTCGCATAAGAACGGTCGAAAGCATGCTCCGCATCGATGATGGCAGCGATGCCACCCTGCTTCTGAGCCTCTGCGATGGCATGAATGGCCAGTGTAGTCTTACCTGAAGACTCTGGTCCATAGATCTCGATGATACGTCCTCTAGGGTATCCACCGATACCGAGAGCGTGGTCGAGTGCCACCGAGCCACTAGGGATGACCTGAACATCAAACTGAGGTGTATCACCCAGCTTCATGATAGTACCCTTTCCATAATCCTTCTCGATCTTGTCGATCGTAGCCTGCAATGCCTTCAACTTAGCAGCATTGACATCCTGAGCCTGAACTTCAGCTTCCTTAGCCATAATTGAACTCCAAAAATAAAATAGTTAAACTTGTGACCCGGCGTCAGTAGCAAAGGTAGATAAAACACTTGAAACCTCAACGCCTTTCCCAATGGTTTTGCAAAGATAAATAGAGCTTGTGCCAAACCACGGCACAAGCTCTAAAAAAAATGATATATTTTTCTAATATTTTTACTTGACGATGATATCTATCATATAAATACCGTCATTCATATAGCCATACTGGAACGAAGGCAGGCAGTAAACCGCGTAAAGCTGAAAATGCTTGTCACCTAATTTGCGGCACTTGGAGTCATACTTTGAGAAGTCACGTCCCCAGAGATAATCACTAGGATAGTATGCATACGCCAAATGGACCTTATTGAAAAGCATACCTGTCGGGAACTCCTTGAAGAGAATCCTGTCGCCTTCACATGTGAACTGGACATAGTCTGGAGGCGTACCCATCCAACCTTCAGCAGCATACTCCTCTGCTATCAAGCCTTCACGGTACGGGTCCATCACGCGATAGATCTCCTCACCCTGCGCCTTGTATATCTCAGTTTCATATGGCTTCTCAAAGATACACTCATCATAATAAGTACAGTCGCCATACTTCTCAAATACAAGCTTCTTCGTAACTGTCACCACCACTGAGCTTCTGCCCGATGGAGAAACACCATCATCAATAGAAAGTCTCAGCCTATACTTGTCTGAAACACGTAGATTTCCAGTATCTCCAAATCTTACGCGAACCTTAGCTTCGCATGAATTCTCAGCGAACGTGACCTTCGGAGTGAGAAGCGAGAATACACCTTTCGGATCAGCATCCACCCAGACAGGCTCAGACGCATCCGATGGTGCACTGTCGAACTGGAAACTGATAGCGGCTTGTGTGGCCCCGCCATCCTTTCCCCTGTAGACAGGAATTTCAAGAACGCCCTTATCCTCCATGGACACTTCAGCATAAAGCACACTGGAGGCAAAGGCATAACCGCTTTCTCCATCATACAGTGGACCATTGCAGTCCCTGTCACAGGCTACCGCAAGCAGCAATGCCAGCGGGAGCATCAAGATAAAAAGTCTAATTCTGGACATAAGGGTTCTGGTCTTCTGGGGTTATATAAGGATTATTGTCTATCTCCACCTGAGGTATCATCATGATACACTCGATGAAATCAGCAGGGAAGTTCAGATACTCCGGGTACTTACTCAAGTAGTTTGTATGGTTCGACACCTCAGTGCCGACTGTCCAGTAGCGAGTCCAGCCCTTGCGGAGCCTCAGGATGTCAAAGATACGTCCTGTCTCGCCCCAGAGTTCGATCCTTCGCTGAAGCAAGATCTCATCCATCAGGGTCTTGACTGTGCCGACAGAGCCAAAAGTCTGCTCCTTGCCGGTCATGCCATTCACACATATGAACCAGCTTGTATCACGGTTTTTCACCACTTCAGCGAGGGCATTGCGAGACCCTTCATAATCCTCAAGCTGACAAAGCGCTTCGGCCAGGATAAGGTACGCCTCCTCAAGGCGCATGAAGATGTAGTCACCCTTGTACGACTGCTGGTCAGCCCACTGGAACTTATGCTGATTGTAGTTTATGTTGGCTCCATATTTCCACTGGGATGCGTCCACGCCAATGTTTCCGTTCCACCAGCCTCTGCGCACATCTGAAAGAGGGATCTGCTCATAGAGCCAGTTGCTGATGCACTTAGGCGACTCAGCAGCGTAATAAACATTTGTGCAGGCATCCATCATCGAGAAGAACGACGCGAACACGGTCGACTGGTCAGACAGCATCTCTGCGCCCCACATGACAGATGGAGAATCCACGCTGTTGAACGGAGTGCTACCAGTATGCCATTCTGTGGTGACATCATCGAAGTAGCCCTTTGTGACAGTGGCCTGGGCACGTGTCAGCAGCGTGGCATTCGGTGTGCTGATGGCACGTTTCGCAGCCTCTGCGGCCTTCCTCCAGTCATTCTCGACCAATGCCACCCTTGCCTGAAGCAGGCTCGTCGAGTAGACATCCAGATGAGAGATATGCTTTCGTGGAAGCTTTGATGCATTGAAAAGTCCTATGGCAGTATCAAGGTCAGAATCGATCTGGGCATAGACCTCCGCCACGGTAGCGCGGCCTTTGCTGCTGGTAGAGGCGCTTGTAGGCTCCGTGTAAATCGGCACTCCCGGGAGATTCTCATGTCCTACCAGAGTCTGCTGATATGACTGTATAAGCATGAAATAAGAGAATGCGCGTACTGCGTGAGCCTGCGCCATGATGCATGTGATTTCAGCGTCATTGCCCTTAGCTTCTGGGCCTGCGGCAATGATATAGTTAACATTGGAAATCAGCTCATAAAAATACTTCCATGTGAAGTAGCAGCGCCAAATCTTGCTGGTGTAGCGGCTGCGCTGATCGTAGTTATAGTCCCTCCAAAACCATCCTGCACCCTGGGCAGTCTGGACCATATCCTCGCCCATCAGGTCTGCCGCCAATGTCACAGCCATGTTTCCAAAGCACTGGTGAGCATTTGCCGTCACGAAATCGAGGCGGTTATACATAGTGGCGTAGACGCCATTCATGGCCACCTGCAGGCCTTCGGCGTCAGCGAGGATCTCGTCTTTGACGACATCCGTGCTCGGAGAAGTCTCCATCAGCGAAGTGCATGAGATGCAGAGGGCAGCTATCAATATGATAAATGGTAATCTTTTCATAACTGCTAGAATTTAAGGTCAACGCCGAGAGATATCGTGCGGTTCGGTGTGTACGAGTACGAGGTGGATCCAGAGAAGCTCGCCTGAGGGTTCAATCCACGCATCGCGCTGAGCATGAGGAGGTTATCTCCTGAGGCATATACACGCGCCGAGCGGACATGTGCCTTCTCCATCCAAGGCATGCTGAAGGTATAGCCTACGGCAATGCTCTTGAGGCTGAGGTACGACGCGTCCACCAGGAAGCGGTCATTGATGACCGACGTGGCGTTCGTGGTGATCTTTGGAACATCTGTCACATCGCCAGCCTTCTGCCATGCGCGAAGAGAGTTCACATGATATGTCTGACCCACAAATGACGGTTCCATAAGCGAACGATATGTGCCATCGTAGATCTTGCCACCAAGTGAATAGGTGAGCATAGCTGAAACATCCAGTCCCTTGACATGCAGGCTCGAAGCAAGCGATCCATAGACAGCAGGCATCCTGCTTCCGCAGAGCCACTTGCAGCCGGAGGCTACTGTAGCATCATTGGTAACAAACTCACTTCCCGGCACAGGAGCTCCATCAGGTCCCGTTGCAGAAGCAGGGTACAGCTGTTCTCCTGGAGCTGGGTCCACCCCCGCGCTGCGCGCCATGTAGAAGGTGTTCACGGTCTCCCCTTCCCTGATAAGGTAGACGCCATTGTTTATGTCTTCGCCATTGCCTGTCAGCGAGACCACCTTGTTATGGACTGTAGACGCCATCAGGGTGACGTTCCAGAACAGGTCTGGCCTGCTGATAATATCATACCCAAGGGTCAGGTCCACGCCAGTATTGAACATCTTTCCCACATTGGCATAGTAGCCAGGGAAGCCCAATGATATCGCGATAGGATACTCAAGCAAAAGGTCGGAGGTGGTCCTGCGATACCACTCCACAGTACCGCTGAGACGCTGCAGAAGCTTGAATTCCAGGCCCACATTCACATTGCCATTCTTCTCCCATGTGACATCCTGATTCTCAAGGGAGGCGATGATAGCACCCGACATGTTCGCATTTGGATAATTCATGTCATAGAGTGCCTGCCATGCATAGTAATCGCCAATGTTGTCGTTTCCCTGCACACCATAGCTAGCCTTGAGGGTCATGTTGTCGATCCAGCTGACATCCTTCAGAAAATCCTCCTGCGAGAGTCGCCACGACGCTCCCATAGACCAGAAGACGCCCCACCTGTGCTGCTTGACGAATCTAGATGAACCATCTGTGCGGACGCTGCCGGAGAGGTAATACTTGTCGGCATAGCTGTAGTTTCCTCTGCAGAGCCATGAGTTGATACTGTAAAGGTCACCTACCGAATTTGCTTCGGCAAGGGTGGAGCCAAGTCCGAGCTCATCGAACCTGTCGAATGGGAAACCTGTCCTCTGCCCTACCAGATAATGCGCCGAGAAGTTATAGAACTCGTGTCCAGCCATGGCATCTACCGTATGCTGACCCGCGACATGCTTATAAGAAAGAAGCTGGTTCCAGGTATAGCTCTGCACTCTCTGGTTCTCCTTTGTGAGTCGTCCGGTACCGGCAGCATTGCCATTCTTGCGGTTGAACATGGTAGTCGTGTTCACATTGATGACATCAGCACCTAATGAGGTGCTCAGCTTGAAGTCGCCGAACTTGATGCCCATGTGGCCACGTAGGTTTATGTTGTCATTTATGCTGTAATAGTCATCATCGAAGAGGGTGGCGATGCAGTTTCTGTTGTTCTGCGCACCGGCAGGTCTGGAAGCGCCATAGTCAAACACTGGCTTTCCATCCTTATAGACCACGCTTCCATCCGTGTCTAGCTCATAGACAGGATAGATAGGTGCCATCATCATCGCAGAGTACCAGATATTGTTTGCCTCTGTGCCACTTGCGCCCAGATAGTCACTGCGGGAGTTCGAGAAGTTCGCATTCAGACCAAATTCCATCCACTCATAAGGCGTGAATTCAGAGCCGACGCGCGCACTGATGCGGCGGAAGCCGGTGGTCTGGATGGTTCCCTTTTCATCCAGATAGCCCACAGAAGCAAGGTATTTACTCATCTTCGAGCCTCCGTTCATAGAGAAAAGGTACTCCTGACGCACCGGAAGGTGCGCCTTGGCGGCGCCGAGCCAGTCAGACTGATATCTCTGTGCAGCATCTGACACGATCCTTCCGTCAGCATCAAATACAGCTTCGACATCCTTGTCGAAGATATTGTACCTATTATCAATACCAAGTATGGTCTTCGACAGACGCGAAGGCGTCATCTGACCTGCAAGTTTCGGAAGGACACCTTCCGTATGGACGAGATCATTGTACACAGCCCTGTACATCTGCTCCATGTACTGAGATGCCGACACTGTCGCATATGGCCTGATAGCCATGGAGTTCACACCCACTCTGGCAGTGAAGTCCATGGATACACTATCCTGAGTACCACCTCCTTTGGTGGTCACTATGACGACACCGTTTGCGCCTCGCGAGCCATAGAGAGCACCCGCAGAAGCATCCTTCAGCACGGAAATAGACTCGATATCATTGGGATTCAAGGAATTGAGGTTTCCATCATATGGGATGCCGTCCACCACGAGAAGTGGCGAACTGCTGGCATTGATGGAGCCGAATCCTCGGATCATGATACCAGATCCACTTCCCGGCTGGCCACTTCCTGATGTGGTCATCACTCCCGACACCTGTCCATCGAGCATCTTCGAAACATCTGCCACTGGGCGATCTCGAAGCTTGTCCCCTCGCACCGTCTCTGCAGAGCCAGTGAATGACGACTTCGAAGCCGTGCCATAAGCGACCACAAGCACATCATCCAGCAGCGTAGCCTCATTTTCCAGCGCCATGTCGATGAGTGTGCGTCCAGCAACAGCCACCGCACTCTCCTGCATTCCCAGGCACGAGAAAACCAGCGTAGCATCGCCAGGCACAGTGAGTGAATAGTTTCCATCCAGATCAGTGATGGCATATCCCGCGCCATTCTGCTCAAGCACAGCGGCACCAGGCAGCGGGGCGCCATCAGCCGCAGCGGTCACACGTCCACTGACTGTGACCTTGCCGACTGGCTGCTGGCTATAAGACAGATGTGTGGCCGCAAGCAGCCACAACATCATCATTACTATTTTCTTTACTGTCATCTTATTCCTTTATGCAACGTGTGGATGCGCCATAAGGACGGTTGAGGCCGGTCTCACTGGCTGGGTTACCCCAGGCCATGCTCTCATAGAGGACCGTATTCGAATTATCCGAACGAGTGTTGTACAGCGCACTGCCTCCGACGCTCTGGAGCGTTCCCTTCGAGCAGTCAATGTTACCGGTCAGAGGGAACCAGAACTCCTTGCCATCTGTAGTCTTATAACGGAAACCAATGCTCTTGTCATAATCCTGATACCAAGGATAAGACTCGTCATACTGGCTGTCATCGTTGAGCTTGCCTGCTTTCTTGTACTGGCTGCGGAATCCCCAGCCGTCACCTGCTGCAGGCACCCACCAACCCTCTGGACAAGGATCATAGATGGTCTTGGCGTTTGTCTTGCCACCCCAGAGGTCATTGTTCTGGAGGCCAGCCTGATTTGTGAGCCAGTCTACCGCTGGCCATGAGCTTGATGGAGCCCAGTAGAAGGTATCCGGATTCTCGATGGCAAGCTGGAGGTTTGTGGTCTCACGATCATTGTACGTAGGTCTCTCCTGAGTCTTGATGTACACTTTGTTATTATTGATGTCATAGATAGTCACAGGTATGCTGGATTCCACATCATCTCCTCCTGGGAAAGGATCCTTTCGGCCCCACTGGTACATGAGTCCGAGCGCATACTTGCTGTACTTCTCAGCGCTCATCGCGCCAAGGTTACGATCCATGTACTTATATGAGATACCATTTGCATCTTTCCACTCGAAGATGTTCGCCTCTGGATCATAATCGCTCACCCAGACGTGCCAGCTCCACACCACGGTGTTTCCCTTACGGGCTGCCACCACAGCATTTCCCTGCTTGCCTGCTGAGAGCTTGACCACTACGACACCCTCACTACCGTTTCCTGAGACTGAGCTTACCAGACTCTGGGCGTCCTGCCATACGAGGACTGCATTGTCAAAATCAAGAGCCACTGTAGAATTTCCTTTGACCGCCTTGATGGTAAGGGTGCTGCCTGGCTTCACGATATGGCAGTTTGCTGCGCCAGCAGTAGTGCTGAACTCCACTATGTCAATGCTTCCACTGTACTCGAACTTGCGCCCGTGATCATCAGCTGCAGAAATCTTGAATGTGAGTTTGTCTGTAACAGGAGTAGGTGCAATGAACTTGACACTTATCACATCCTCCCTTACAGAGACTTCAGTAGACCATCCTGCACTGGTCTCCACTGCAGGTGTCCCGGCGATAGCAGCAGGTGCAAGGTCATGTACCTTATACGAAAGGGTGAATGAGCCACCAGCCTTCACAGCCATGGATGTAGGGTTTCCAAGAGCCTCGATCTCAGGTACTGGCGAAGCTATCACCTTAACCTTCACACTCTTGACGACATTTCGTCCATGGGTGTCGCTAGCAGAAAGAGACACCTTCACCTCCATCTCATTGGTCACGATATCAGGGGAGGTGAGCTTGATGGTGCCGACATAGTTCACGTAGTCCACCTTGCCAAGCCTGCACTCGAAGTCCTCATTGTCCACAGAAGGAACAATGCTCAAGGTCACGCCCTCAGAGCCAGTCACTGTGAAAGGGATCTCAAGGGTGGTTCCTGGTTCAATGGATGGAGCCTCCATATCGAAGAATATGCCCAGATCGCCATATTCAGTGGAGGTACCGCCTCCATTTCCGCCACCGGTGCCGGTGCCAGTACCAGGATCATCTATACCATTGCCCTCAACTGTGAGATCCACGAAACGGCTCAGTTTCCTGCCATGCGAATCAGAGATGGTCAGAAACACTTGTGTCTCAATGTTTTTCGCCGAATTCTCAGGTGCAGTAACCTTGATCACGCCCTGAGCATTGGTATAATCCATCTTCGCTATCTTGACGCTGACCTTGGTATTCTCCACTGATGGGGTGAAATCCAGGGCCATGCCATCTGTGCCTGTCACCGTGAACGGAATCTCGGCCGACTCACCGACCTTGATCACGAGCTCCTCTACATCGAAAAGGATGTCAAACTCGCTGAGGGGCTTGGCAGTTTCAATATAAGTGCAGCCAGTGAAGACTGCACTTATAGATAATATAATCAGAAATATGATTCTTTTCATGCTTGGATATCAATTCGCCTACTGCTCTCTGATACAACGTACAGGGAGTCTATACATAAGGGTGTACTTACCGGTGGTAGCGAGAGCATTCACCTTGACAGCGGATACGTCATCATAGTTACCATTACCAGAAGTATTGACCTTGACAGCGCAACCTCTGAAGTAAGAAGCACTTGGGTTTGTCTTGAAGGATGCGTCGATGTCTGCGCACCATACAACAGCTGTAGGAAGAGCCTTACCCACGCAGTTTGCATAGCTGAATGATGCGCTATTCGAGCTGATCTCACCAGTGACTGTAAGTCTGAGATCTCCATAGAGACAGCCTCTGAACTGAACCTTCTTTCTGTTACCTGCAGCGTACTTATCATTTGTACCGATAGCAGAAGCATCGAAGGTCTCATATGCGCTGTCCCAAAGCTCGGTAACCTTGTCTGCAGTAGCAGCCTTCACAGCATCCCAAGCAGCGACTGGAGCCACTACATAACCTGCAGGACATGGGTCATACATGGTCTTCTTGCCACCATTCTCCCAAAGAGCAGCGAACTTGTCCGCGCCGTAAGTGGTAGCATCAGTGGTGATCCAGCTATATCCGTGCTTTGCGCCACTCACATAAACATTGTTATAGAATGTGCCAGGGTTCTGGATGGTAGTCTCGAGGTTATCAGCCTCTGTGGTCTTCACGATAGGAACGCTGATAGGCTGTCCATCTGCGCCATAGATCTCTCTTTCCTTGTACTCTGTGAACTTGATGCCTGGGAATGGGTCCTTACGGCCATACTGATAGGTCACACCCACTGAGAGCTCGCTCTTCTCGTCGAGATTAAGGGCACCAACGTTACGATCCATGAAGGTATATCCACCGACTGCTACATCCTTAGGGGTATCATTCACTACCCAGAAATGCCAGCTCCAAGCCACAACGCCTGCTGCATTTACACCTGAAAGGACAGCGTTTCCTTCCTTTCCTTCAGCGAAGCGTACGATAGCCTCACCGTCGCTTATCTGAGGGCAGTCTACATAAAGGCCTGCAGCATCCTGCCACTCAAGCTTGATGGAAGCGACAGCCACCTTTTCAGAGCTGTTGCCCTTGAATGTAGGGAACAATGCTACCGCACCAGATGGCACGATGAATGAGTTTGCATGACCAGCAAGCTTCACGAGACCCTCAACGAGTACAGGCTTTACTGTGAACTTGGCATTTGCAGTTCTGTTATGCTCCTCCTCTGTAAATACGAGGTTAACATCAAATGCCGCATCATCAAGGATGAGGGCAGGAGCGGTGATGGTCACTGTACCTGACTCGCCATCTGCGCCGAGTTCAGCAGCCACTGAATAATCATCACTTGCGGTAGAAGTGACATCTGCAGCCACCCTGAAGCCGCGCACGTCGCTGAGCTTGAAATCTACTGCGAGAACCTCGCCGGACTTGATCTCCACCTGCTCTGCTGTCAGAGATGGGAATGAAGGATTCAGACCCTCAAGAGCGAGGACAGGCTGTACGTTGATGGTAGACACAGACTTTCTGCCATTCTGCTCATCAGAGAAAGTCACGGTCACATCGAATGCCTTGTCATAATGAATAGGCGAAGGAGCGGTGATGGATACGGAACCAGTAGACCCATCTGCATCCAATTTAACAGCCACTGCATACTCCTCAGAAGCTGTAGACTTGGTTTCTGTGGTAATCTTGTTTCCACGGACATCATTGAGATTGAAATTAAGCTTCACAGTCTCTCCGGACTTGATCTCCACTGATTTGTTTCCCAATGCAGGAAATTCAGGATTAAGCTCCTCCAGGGGCTTCTCACATGATGCCATCATCACGCTGGCTGCCAATGCAACCACAAAGTAGATAAACCTTTTCATTTGATTGAATATTTGTTTTTTGTTCGTTCTAAATGTACCTGACCCAAAATTACAAATTAGAATCTAAAAAACAAATATGAAACCGTTTTAAACCGAAAAAGTCCATCCTATGCGCATAGAATGGACTTTTATAATAAAAGAATTTAAAATATCAGAGGAACATCTTGATAAGCTTCAGCTTACCGACATAAGGCTGATAACGCATCTTGATATCGAGCCAGAACGGCTTGTCCACGATACTCTTCTCGTGAGAGAAGGTGCGGAATCCCCACTTGCCATGATAGTTGCCCATACCACTCTCGCCCAGGCCGCCAAACGGCATGAAGTCGGTGGCAAGATGTATGATGGTGTCATTCACACAGCCGCCGCCGAAGTGCAGATGCGCGAGCAGCTGCTTCTTCACCATGCGACTCTTTGTGAATATATAGGTCGCGAGCGGACGCGGATGCTCATCCACATAGTCCACCACGTCAGTGAGCGACGAATAGGTAATCACCGGCATGATAGGGCCGAAGATCTCCTCCTGCATGATGCGATATGAATCAATGTTCCAGCCATCCTCCGTGCGCTCGAGGGCGCCAAGGCGAAGGATGGAAGGCGCGATGCGAAGAGCGTCTTCCTGAAGCTCGCCGCCGCGCACCAGCATAGGGCGCACCTCGTCGAGGGTCTCGACGAGACGAGTGTAATGCTTGGCGCTGATGATCTTACCGTAATCAGCGTTATCCAGAGGCGACGCGCCAAACTGGAGGTCTATCTGCTTCTGGCACGCCTCCACGAAGCGGTCTGCGATGGCTTCGTTCACGAAGACATGGTCAGGCGCCACGCAGGTCTGGCCAAGGTTCAGGTACTTTCCGAACACGATGCGGGCAGCGGCCACATCCAGATCCACATTCTCATCCACCACGACAGGGCTCTTTCCACCAAGCTCAAGCGTGACTGGAGTAAGGTGCTTTGCGGCCTTCTCCATGACAATGCGACCGACCTGCTTGCTGCCGGTAAAGAAAATGTAGTCGAACTTCTGCTCCAGAAGGTCAGAGTTCACATCTCTACCACCCTCAACTACTGCCACATAGTCCTCAGTAAAGGTCTCTTCAATGACCTTCTTCACGATGGCACTTGTCGCAGGGGCATACGCCGAAGGCTTGATGATGGCGGTATTTCCAGCAGCCAGGGCGCTGATGAGAGGAGAGATGCTCAGAAGGAAAGGATAGTTCCATGGCGACATGATGAGAACATTGCCAAAAGGCTCACTTATCACATAGCTGCGAGCTGGGAACTGTGCCAATGGTGTACGCACATGCTTCTTTCTGGACCAGCAGCGAACATGCTTGATCGCGTCATTGAGCTCGCCAAGCGCGAGACCTACCTCGCACATATATGCTTCAGTCTCACTCTTTCCGAGATCCTGCTTGAGTGCGGCAATGATCTCGTCCTTCATCTGCTTGATGGTGTTCGAGAGTATCTTGAGAGCGGCCTTGCGTCCTCGTACGTCGAGAGTATAACCAGCCTTGAAAAAGGCTCTCTGCTTCTCTAAAAGTTCTTTCGTAGTAGACATATAGTTTAGTTCAATACACTGACTGCAAAAATAATAAAAAAAGCTGAGCACCTATCGTGTCCAGCTTTCAAATTCCGCTTAAGCGAAAATCCTAGTATCTATCCTCAGATGATACGGTGAGCTTCTTACGACCGTGAGCACGGCGAGAAGCGAGTACGCGACGGCCATTTGCTGAGCTCATACGCTCACGGAAGCCGTGCTTGTTAACGCGCTTGCGGTTTGAAGGTTGGAATGTTCTTTTCATTATCTTTAATTTTTATATTTTTCACGCAATAGGACTGCAAAGGTAGTTTTTTTCTATTTGAATAACAAATTTTTCTTCAAAATATTCATCATTCAACCAAGTATCCACTGCCCAGGTGCTTACACTCCCCTTCTTCAGACGAGCATGCGCCATGACAGTCGCGATCTCTTCATTGACATCCCCACCCTTAAGGTAAAAGATACTGCCCTTGAAGCGGTCCTTGACCCAAGGATAGAAGTTATCAAGCGTCGTCACAGCGCGTGACACCACGTAATCAAACTGCCCTGGAAGAGTCTCCGCGCGAGCATTGACGGTCTCAGCATTTGTGAGCCCCAAGGCCTTTACCACTCCACTTGCCACTATGATTTTCTTTCCCACTGAGTCGCAGAGCGTAAAGCGCGTCTCTGGGAACATAATGGCCAGCGGCACGCCAGGGAAACCGCCTCCAGTGCCCAGGTCCAGCACGGAGACGCCGCCGTCGCGCAGCGACTGGTAGATCTGCGGGCGCTGACGCTTCAGGAATGATGCGATGGCCAGCGAATGCAGCACGTGGTGGGCGTAAAAATTGTCAATATCCTTGCGCGAAATCACATTTATCTGCGCATTCCAGTCTCGATAGAGCTCATCCATCTGACGGAATTTCTCCATCTGCTCTGCGGTGAGTTCGGGGAACTCTGCCTTAACTATGGTCTCAAATGCTTCAAATGTCATGGTCTAGTCCTCCTGTTCATCTTCCTTTCTCATCCTGTCCATCATCTCCTTGGCGCGACGTATACGCGTGCGCACCGTATTCAGCTCCATATCCATCTCCTGGGCGATCTCCTTATAGTGAAGGCCATCCAGCAGACGCTTGGACGCCACTTCCCTGTACAGTTCAGGAAGGCGCTCGATGTAGCGCTCTGTCTTTGCATTGCTTTCTGTGCGTATGATGGCATCCAGCGGAGACTCTGTCTCCTTGTCCTCTATCACATCCTTGGAGCTCTCCAAGGACACAAGCGCCATGCGCATCCTCTTGTCCTTCTCCGTCAGGTCAAGTGCCGTGTTCTTGGCTATCGAATGAAGCCATGTCACAAACTGGCTCTTGGTCGGATCGAACTGGTCTATCTGACGAAATGCCTTCTCGAAGCTCCTGGAGCAGATGTCATCCACATACAGGTCATCGAGATTCTTCATCCACTTCCTTATATAGTCTCTAAGGGAGTCAATGTACAAGTCCCACAAATCTGTGAAAGCCTTGCCATTGCCCGCCTTGGCGCTCGCTACGAGCACATCAATGGGATTCGAGCCAGCTGGTACCATGATTACATTCAACGGTTAAAGGAATAGAAAGCCTAACTACATTCTCCATCTCTGCAACCACCAGAGCGTCAAGTGCTTCCACCTCATCAGGAGCCACTTCAAAAAGAAGCTCATCGTGAATCTGAAGCACCATCTTCGACTTCATGCCCTGCTCCTGCATCTTCCTGTCTATAGCTATCATCGCCAGCTTGATGATGTCTGCAGAGCTACCCTGAATAGGGGCATTCACAGCGTTTCTCTCAGCAAGCGAACGTACAGTGAAGTTGTGAGAATTGATATCCGGAATATACCTGCGACGGCCGAATATGGTCTCCACGAAACCATTCTCCTTCGCCAGGGTCACAGTATCCGAAATAAATGAAGAAACGGCAGGGAACGATGCGAAATAGTCATCGATGATCTTCTTCGCCTCTCCACGAGAGCACTTCAAGCGCTGAGAGAGTCCAAACGCAGAAATGCCGTACATGATTCCGAAGTTCGCGGTCTTGGCGATTCGGCGCATGTCTGGAGTGACTTCTGCCACAGGGACATCAAAAATCTTCGAGGCGGTGGCAGCATGCACGTCCACGCCATCCCTGAATGCAGCGATGAGATGTGCGTCGCAGCTCAGATGCGCCATGATGCGCAGCTCTATCTGCGAATAGTCAGCGGACATGATGAGCCAGCCTGGCGTCTGCGCCACAAAGGCCTTCCTGATCTCCTTGCCCAGCTCCGTGCGGATAGGGATATTCTGGAGATTAGGGTTTGACGACGACAGGCGGCCAGTAGATGTAAGCGCCTGATTGAATGTAGTATGAATACGTCCATCCACAGGCGAGATGTAGCCAGGGAATGGCTCTATATAGGTAGAGAGCAGCTTTTTGGCTGCGCGATAGTCAAGGATGGCGTCGATGATAGGGCTGCGGTCAGCGAGCGCCTGGAGCGTCTCCTCATCGGTGCTCCAGCCGCCTCTGGAATTTGGCTTCGCCTTAGGATCGAGCTGCATCTTCTCGAAAAGCACCACACCCAGCTGCTTAGGCGACCCTACATTCAGGTTTGGCTCTCCGGCGAGTTCGCGAACAAGCGCCTCCTTCCTGGAGATCTCCACCCTGAGCTGGTCAGCGAACTCGCGCAGCGACGCTACATCCACGCAGACGCCATTCTTCTCCATACGCGCAAGTACCTTGATCAGAGGGGCTTCCACCTGTTCATACAGATTCAGCATCTCTGCGTCCATGAGTTCTTGCTTGAGTTTTTCGCCCAGTGCCAATGTAGCCGCGACACGTGAATGGTCAGCCACGGCAGCCGAAGGCTCATCATCGCCAAAGAGCGACTCCATGGAGCCCTCCGGCAGCGACGGCTCCAGAGACGCGCCCAGCATGCTGTCGGCGAGCACCTCCAGAGAGTGGTTTCTCTCCGGATTCAGCACATAATGCATCAGCTCGACATCATACAGCGGCCCCTCGATGTGCAGCTTATCCTTCACGAGGAGTCCCTTGATATCGAAGCCATACTTCTCTATACCAGCATCTTCCAGGATGGACTTGAAGTCTTCTGCCTCTCCCGATGCGGCGATCAATCCGTCCACTCCATAGGCAGCGACCTGCACGCCATGGTCATAGGTCACGCTGCAGAATCCCTTCGCAAGGGCGCTTTTCACCACCTCGGCGGCTGACGCCTCATTTACACAAATTCCCGGTTTCTGAGGCTTCTCCACCTTGATGTCAGCAATGTATCTCTTGAGAGAATTGAACTCATATTTCTCGAACAGATCCACTATCACAGGATTCAAGCTGGTACTGATCAGGAGATCTTCCAGAGTGGTATCAAGCTGAATGTCAGTCTTGATGGTCACGAGCTGCTTGCTTAGGCCAATATGGTCCTTGGCCGCCTCAAACATGCCCTTCTGGCGCTCGCTGAGCTCGCCAATGTGCTCGTAGATCGACTCCATTGACCCATATTTCGCGATGAGCTTGGACGCTCCTACCTCGCCAACGCCCTTCACGCCGGGGACATTGTCCGCAGCATCGCCGCAGATCGCAAGCATGTCGATCACCTGCAGAGGGTCGCAGATGCCATATTTCTCACACACCTTGGCCTTATCCACAAGCTCATTCTCGCCACCAGACTTTCCTGGCTTGAACTGGAAGATATGCTCCTCGATGAGCTGTCCGTAATCCTTGTCTGGCGTCACCATGAACACATCTGCGCCCTCGCGCGCAAACCGCTTCGCCGCCGAACCGATCACGTCGTCAGCCTCGAAGCCCTTCAGCATCAGCACAGGGATGTTCATCGCCTGGCATATCTCAGTGAGCGGCTCCAGAGCATCGATGATGAGCTGTGGAGTCTCCGCCCTGTTCGCCTTGTACTCAGGGAACATCTCATTTCGGAATGTGCCTCCAGGAAGATCAAATGCCACTCCCAGATGCGTCGGATGCTCCTTCTCGATAAGCTCGAGAAGGTATTTGGTGAACCCGAAGAGGATGGATGTATCCGCCCCTTTCGAATTGATCATCGGTTTACGGAGAAACGCATAGTACATCTTGAAGATGAGTGCATGTCCGTCGATGAGAAACAGTCTATCCCTTGACATAGTCATTCTTTTCGAAGACTTCAAAATTACAGAAAAAGTTTCATTTTATGGCGAAAAAGTTTCATTATTGGACCAATGGCCTAGCGACGCGACACCTGGACAGCTTCTGCGCCATGTCCACTGGCAGCACGCCGCTGGTACCGAGCGCCTCCACGCTGAGCTGCTCCCTCGGAGTGTTTTCCCTGTATAGGACCACTCCATGCGCACCATACTTTCCTATATACGGATGCCTGGCCAATTCTTTCTCAGAAAGTTCCCACAGCCTGAAAGGTTCAAATCTGGTAGTATCCACCTTGATCAGGTCCTTCAGGCCATCATACTTCTCCTCATCAAAGTGCCAGATATCCATAAGCTGCTCCTTGAAGGAGTAGCCACC
>JAKSJL010000038.1 GCA_024398295.1 Bacteroidales bacterium | reverse complement strand
TGATGATGGAAACTGCTAATACTCGTCCCACGACTTGATGCCGATGTCTTCAAGCGAGAGGTTGCAGAAGGCACGGATGAAGGCTGTGGCTAGACGTGCGTTGGTGAAGAGCGGGATGTTGAAGTCGACCGCTGTACGACGCATCTTGTAGCCGTTTGTGAGCTCGGCGTCGGAGAAGTTCTTAGGGATGTTGATGACCATGTCCACGTCCTTGCTTCTAAGCATGTCAAGTGCTGGTCTGAACTTGCCCTTGAGATATGGATCATTCTCCTCGGATGGCCAGAGGACACGTGTTACTGGGATTTCGTTCTCCACCAGGTAGGTGTAGGTGCCGGCTGTCGCGTAGAGCTCGTAGCCATGGTCAGCGAGAGTACGACATGCCATGAGCATGTCTGCCTTCTGAAGTGGACCACCTGTCGAGAGAAGGATCTTCTTCGCAGGGATATCATAACCTACAGAGATGAGCGACTTCATAAGCGCCTCATCGAAGCGGTCGCCAATACAGCCCACCTCGCCGGTCGAGCTCATATCGACGCCGAGCGTAGGGTCTGCATCCTGAAGACGGGCGAATGAGAACTGAGATGACTTGACGCCGACATAGCCGATGTCGAAGACATCCTTCTGCGGAGCCTCAGGGTGAAGGCCAAGCATAACCTTTGTCGCAAGGTCAATGAGGTTTGTTTTCAGCACCTTAGAAACAAATGGGAAGCTTCTGGATGAGCGGAGGTTACACTCGATCACCTTGATCTCGTTCTCCTTCGCGAGGAACTGGATATTGAAAGGTCCACAGATGTGGAGAGCCTCGGCGATCTTTCTCGCCTCTTTCTTTATACGGCGTACTGTCTCCACATAAAGCTTCTGTGGAGGGAACTGAAGAGTAGCGTCTCCAGAGTGAACTCCAGCGTACTCTACATGCTCAGAAACGGCGTATGCCAGAATCCTTCCGTGGTCAGCGACTGCATCGAAATCGATTTCCTTACATCTATCCATGAACTTGCTGACGACTACAGGATGCTCCTGAGACACTTCAGCGGCCATTGAAAGGAACTTGACGAGCTTCGACTCATCTGGGCAAACGTTCATCGCCGCACCAGAGAGCACGTATGAAGGTCTCACGAGGACAGGGTAACCTACCTTGTCAATGAATCCGTGAATATCCTCAAGGCTTGTAAGCTCACTCCACTCAGGCTGGTTCACGCCGATCTCGTCCATGATGGCTGAGAACTTGTTTCTGTCCTCTGCCCTGTCGATATCTTCTGCTGTGGTACCGAGAATGCGGATTCCGTTCTTGTCGAGCTTCATCGCTAGGTTGTTCGGAATCTGACCACCTACTGAAACCACCACGCCATGTGGAGTCTCAAGCTCACAGATATCGAGAACCCTCTCGAGGGTAAGCTCATCGAAGTAGAGTCTGTCGCACTCGTCATAGTCGGTAGAGACGGTCTCAGGGTTGAAGTTAATCAGCACTCCCCTATAGCCCTGGTTCATGATGGTCTTAAGGCATGACACTGAGCACCAGTCGAACTCCACAGAGCTACCGATGCGGTACGCGCCAGAACCAAGCACGATCACAGACTTGCCATCCTGCTCGTAGTTGATGTCGTTCACGGAACCATTGTAAGTGAGATACAGGTAGTTCGTGCGTGCTGGGAACTCAGCGGCAAGGGTGTCTATCTGCTTAACCACAGGGACAATGCCGAAGGACTTCCTCCACGCTCTCACAATAGCCTGATTCTCAGCAGGTTTGCCTGTATCATATACGCATCTCTGAATCTGGAAGTCAGAGAAGCCCTGCTGCTTCGCTGTGCGGATGAGATCTGCAGGCACCACCTTGATGCCCTGGCCTTTGAATGCCGAAAGGTCCTTGTATGTCTCAACAATGTTCTCGAGTTTCTCCAGGAACCATACATCGATCTTTGTCAGCTCGTGAATACGCTCTACAGAGTAACCTGCCTGCATAGCCTTAGCGATGGCGAAGATACGGGTATCAGTAGGCTCCTTGAGTGCTTCCTCGAGGTCATTGACCTTAAGCTCCTTGTTACAAACAAAGCCGTGCGCTCCCTGTCCGATCATACGCAGACCCTTCTGGATGGCCTCCTCGAAGGTTCTACCGATGGACATGATCTCTCCGACACTCTTCATGCTTGAACCGATCTTATGCGATACGCCGCGGAACTTGGAGAGGTCCCAGCGAGGAATCTTGCAGACGATATAGTCAAGCGCAGGCTCGAAGAATGCAGGGGTGGTCTTGGTCACTGAGTTCTTGATGTCGAACAGGCCATAGCCGAGGCCGAGCTTCGCAGCGACGAAGGCGAGAGGGTAACCGGTAGCCTTCGATGCGAGCGCCGAAGAACGGCTGAGGCGCGCATTGACCTCGATGACGCGGTAGTCCATCGCGTTCGGATCATATGCAAACTGCACATTACACTCACCTACGATGCCGATGTGGCGAACGATCCTGATGGAGAGCTCGCGCAGGAAATAATAGTCCTTGTTTGACAATGTCTGCGAAGGAGCCACGACAATACTCTCACCGGTATGGATGCCGAGAGGGTCGAAATTCTCCATGTTGCAGACAGTGATACAGTTATCGAAACGGTCGCGAACCACCTCATACTCAATCTCTTTCCATCCCTTCAGGGAGCGCTCTACGAGCACCTGGTCAGAGAATGAGAATGCCTTGTCGCACAGAGCGCGAAGCTGCTCGTCGTTATCCACGAAGCCGGAGCCGAGTCCACCGAGGGCGTATGCGGCGCGCACGATGAGCGGGTACCCCAGCTCGTGCGCCGCCTCCAGGGCTTCCTCAAAGCTGGACACAGCGTGAGACTTGATGGTCTTTACATCTATCTCGTCAAGCTTCTGGATGAAGAGGTCACGGTCTTCAGTGTCCATGATGGCCTGCACTGGAGTACCAAGCACCTGGACGCCGTTCTTCTCGAGGATGCCCTTCTTGAAGAGCTCTACGCCACAGTTCAGCGCAGTCTGGCCACCGAATGAGAGCAGGATGCCCTGAGGTTTCTCCTTCTCGATGACCTTCTCCACGAAGTGAGGGGTCACAGGAAGGAAGTATATCTTGTCGGCAATGCCTTCACTGGTCTGGACAGTGGCAATGTTTGGGTTTATGAGCACCGTACTGATGCCCTCCTCCCTCAAGGCCTTGAGGGCCTGAGAACCTGAATAGTCAAACTCACCGGCCTGGCCGATCTTAAGCGCGCCTGAACCGAGGATGAGGACTTTCTTTATATTTGGATTTACCATGGTGCTTTAAAGTTTACTGAGGAACAAATCGAAGAGGAACTCTGTGTCGGTAGGACCGCTGGATGCCTCCGGATGGAACTGGACTGAGCAGAAAGGCTTGGTCTTATGACGGATACCTTCGTTCGTACCGTCATTCATGTTCACAAACCATGGCTCCCAGTCTGAGCCGAGAGTCTTGTCATCCACGGCGAAACCATGATTCTGTGAGGTGATCATGCACTTCTCAGTGCCGACCATCCTCGCAGGCTGGTTATGACTTCTGTGGCCGTACTTGAGCTTGAAGGTAGATGCTCCGCCGGCACGAGCAAGCAGCTGGTTACCCATACAGATACCAAAGATAGGCTTATCTCCCTGGAGAGCCACCTTGAGATGCTCCACTGTAGACGTGCAGAACTCAGGGTTGCCAGGACCATTGGAAATAAACAGTCCATCGTACTCAAGATGGGTAAAATCGTAGTCCCAAGGCACTCTGATGACCTTCACGCCACGATTCACGAAACATCTGAGGATGTTATGCTTGACTCCACAATCGACGAGAACCACTGTCTTCTCGCCCTCTCCGTAGGTTATCACATCCTTGCAGCTGACGATAGCTATCTGGTTCTCAAGATTCGGATCTGCGACAGGGAACTCCTTCTCGCCCCTCTCATGGATGATCATGCCCAGCATGGAACCATTCTCCCTCAGCATCTGAGTGATGGCTCTGGTATCCACACCGTAGATTCCTGGGATGCCCTGCTCCTTCATCCACTGGTCAAGGCTCTTCACCGCATCCCAGTGACTATACTTGAACGAATACTCAGATACGATAAGACCTCTGACCCAGATCTTCTCTGACTCAAAGTTCTTCGAAATGCCCCACTGGTCCACACCGTCATCAGGCACACCGTAGTTACCGATAAGAGGATAGGTCACACAGAGGATCTGTCCAGAATAAGATGGATCCGTAAGGCTCTCAGGATATCCTACCATGGCTGTGGAGAATACCACTTCTCCATCTGTAGGAGTCTCGGCTCCGAAGGCCCAGCCTTCGAACTCGGCACCATTGGACAGCCTGAGGATTGCTTTCTTTCTATTTTCCATAAATTACTTGATATTCTTGATGAAATCCATGAAGAGCGGATGTGGGTTCAGCACTGAACTTGAATACTCTGGATGGAATTGGGTTCCAATATACCACTTTTTCTCGGGAATTTCGACAATCTCGACCAAATCCGACTCAGGGTTCTTGCCGACGCACTTCATGCCGGCTGCCTCATACTCCTCACGGAAGGCGTTGTTGAACTCATAACGATGGCGATGACGCTCCTCGATGTGCTGCGCACCATAGATGGAGCGCACCTTGCTGCCGTCTTCCAGATCACAGCCGTAAGCACCCAGACGCATGGTTCCACCCATGTTCGTGATATTCTTCTGATCTTCCATGATGTCGATGACATTGTGAGTGGTCTTCGCCATCTCGGAGCTGTTTGCATCAGCATAGCCGAGGACATTGCGAGCAAACTCGATGACCATCATCTGCATGCCAAGGCATATTCCGAAGGTCGGAATATCATGGGTACGGGTGTATTCTGCTGCACTGAGCTTGCCTTCGATGCCGCGCTGTCCGAAACCTGGGCAGATGATGACACCGGCGAGTCCTGCAAGCCTCTCTGAAACATTGTCCTTTGTGATCTCCTCGCTGTTCACAAAGTGAAGCTTCGCCTTGCAGTCATTGTATACTGCGGCAAGCGACAGGCTCTCGCGGATGCTCTTGTAGGCATCCTGAAGGTCATATTTGCCCACAAGACCGATATGGAGCTCCTCGGTAGCGTTCTTCTCCTTGTCCACAAACGAGCGCCATGCCTTCATCTCTGGGGTAGGTCCTACCTCCTCGCCAAGCTTTCTGATGATGGCAGCGTCGAGTCCCTGCTTCTGCATGTTCAGCGGCACCTCATAGATGCTTGGGAGGTCCTCACTCTGCACTACGCAGTCAGGCTCCACATTACAGAATGAAGCCACCTTCTGCAGCAGTCCCTTCTCCAAGTGCATCTCAGTGCGCAAGATGAGGATATCTGGTTGGATTCCCATGCTCTGGAGTTCCTTCACAGAGTGCTGGGTAGGCTTGGTCTTCAGCTCACCGGCAGCGCGCAGATAAGGGACATAGGTGAGGTGGATGTTGATGGCATTGCGGCCCATTTCCCAACGGAGCTGTCTGATAGCCTCCATGAATGGCGCGCTCTCGATATCGCCAATGGTTCCGCCTATTTCCGTGATGACGAAATCGAAGTGCTCGCGAGTGGCGTTTGCCTTGATGCGGGCCTTGATCTCATTTGTGATGTGAGGGACGACCTGGATGGTCTTTCCGAGGTAGTCTCCCCTTCTCTCCTTATCGATGACGGCCTGATATATCTTTCCGGTGGTCTGGGAATTCTCCCTGGTTGTGCGTATACCGGTGAAGCGCTCGTAGTGGCCCAGATCGAGGTCTGTCTCCATACCATCCACGGTGACATAGCACTCGCCATGCTCATATGGATTCAATGTACCAGGGTCAATGTTGATGTAAGGATCAAACTTCTGGATGGTCACTTTATATCCTCTGGCCTGAAGGAGTTTACCGATGCTGGCTGAGATGATGCCCTTTCCGAGTGATGACACCACTCCACCTGTGACGAAAATGTACTTTGTGTTCATATATCAGTCCGTTATCTTGATTCGTAATAATCGATGAATGCCTTGTTCACGAGCCTGACTCCGCCAGGAGTAGGATAGTCACCGCTGAAATACCAGTCTCCAGGATGGTCAGGACATGCCTTGTGCAGGCCTTCCAGTGACTGGAAGACGATCTGGATAGGTGTGGTTACTCCAGAAGGACGGAGCATCTGCACCATCTTCTCAGCTATCTCCTCGTCGGTGAATGGATCGTAAACACCTGTAACATAGTTTTTCATCTCTACACTAGGTAGGTTCTCCTGCGCCTTGCAACGGGCATAGATGTCATCGATGATAGACATCGTACCTCTGTCGCGGTGCAGTTCAATAGCAGCACGGAAGGCGATGAATTCCTCCATGTGCGCCATGTCTATACCGTAATAGTCGGGATAGCGTACCTGCGGGCATGAGCTCACGAGGACAATCTTCTTTGGGTGCA
Source organism: Bacteroidales bacterium (assembly GCA_024398295.1). GTDB lineage: Bacteria > Bacteroidota > Bacteroidia > Bacteroidales > UBA932 > Cryptobacteroides. Next base: position 13,031 of record JAKSJL010000038.1, on the reverse strand, counting down.
GCCTGTCAAGAATGCGAAGGATGCTCTCGCGAAGTGTGGTTCCACGGACAATGGAATCGTCTATGATGACAAGATTATCCACAAATGGCTCAAGGGAGCCGTAGGTTATGTCATACACATGGGCTGCGAGATCATTTCTCGAGTTTCCCTCAGTGATGAAGGTCCTGAGCTTGATATCCTTTATGGCTACCTTCTCGCTACGAACATAGTTATGGAGGACACTGCGAAGCTCTTCCTTTGAAGGCATGTGGTCCTGCATGAGTTCGTAAAGGTAGTCGACCTTCTGCTCATTGAGCTCCTTCTTGAAGCCATCAAGCATTCCGTAGAAAGCGACTTCCGCAGTATTCGGGATGAAGCTGAACACGGTATGCTCAAGGTCGCCTGCGATAGCTTCCGTGATCTGGGCTGTGAGCTGCTCTCCAAGAGCCTTTCTCTCACGATAGATGTCTCTATCTGAACCACGGCTGAAGTATATGCGTTCAAATGAACAAGCCTTCAGCTGTTTAGGTTCAAGTATTTGAGTCAGAGATACTTCTCCACTCTTTCTCACTGTTATGGCCTGACCTGGCTGGAGTTCCTGGATCTGATCAGCCTCCAGGTCGAAGGTAGTCTGGATGACAGGCCTTTCTGACGCCACGACCAGAACCTCGTCATCACGATACCAGAAAGCAGGCCTGATGCCCCAAGGGTCGCGCATCGAGAACATCTCACCGCTACCATTGAATCCACAAAGCACATAGCCGCCGTCAAACATAGGTGTGGAGGTGCGTAGGATGTTCGCAATATCAATATTCTTCTCGATGAATTCCGTGATGGCTACTCCTTCGAGCTTTCTTTCACAAGCTATATTATAAAGACGCTCGCTCTCACGGTCCAGACGATGGCCGATGAGCTCGAGCATGATATAAGTGTCGCTGTAGATGCGTGGGTGCTGACCTTTCGCTGTAATCTCCTGGAAGACCTCATCCACGTTTGTGAGGTTGAAGTTTCCGCAGAGACAGAGATTCTTAGCACGCCAGTTGTTCCTGCGAAGGAAAGGATGGACGTAAGTAAGTCCGCTCTTTCCTGTAGTGGAATACCTCAGATGGCCCATGTAGATCTCGCCGGCGAAAGGAAGGTTCTCCTCGGCCCATCGGGCATCTGAAAGCTTCTCTGGCGCTATTCCCTTGAAGTTCTGCTGGACATTCTGGAAGATCTCGGTGATGGCCCCACTGCCGAGAGCCCTCTCACGGAACATGTACTCCTCACCGGGAGCGGCGTGGAGCTTGGTGCAGGCAAGTCCTGCACCCTCCTGACCGCGGTTATGCTGCTTCTCCATGAGGAGATAGAGCTTGTTCAGGCCGTACATCCACGTCCCGTACTTCTGCTGATAGTATTCAAGTGGCTTGAGCAGGCGAATCATCGCCACGCCACATTCATGCTTCAATGGTTCCATGCGACTAATATGCCTTTTCGTGTACTCCTGCTACTGCACGACCAGATGGGTCGTTCATATTCTTCCAAGCGGCATCCCACTCAAGCGCGATGGCCGTAGAACATGCCACACTCGCCTCGTGAGGGACGCTCTTCGCAGCGCTGGCGCTTGGGAAGTGCTCCTCGAAGATGCAGCGGTAATAGTACTCCTCCTTGTTGAGCGGAGTATTGATCGGGAAGCGCTCAGCTGCGTGAGCCATCTGCTCGTCAGACACCGCCTCTGAGGTAATCTTCTTCAGGGTGTCGATCCAGCTGTAGCCGACGCCGTCGCTGAACTGCTCCTTCTGGCGCCATGCCACGCTTGCTGGAAGCATGTCCTGGAATGCCTCACGGACGATCTTCTTCTCCATCACAGGGCCAGGGCACATCTTAGCCTCAGGGTTCAGGTTCATTGCCACATCCAGGAACTCCTTGTCCAGGAACGGCACACGACCCTCCACGCCCCAGGCAGAAAGGCTCTTATTTGCGCGAAGACAGTCATAGAGGTAGAGCTTTCCAAGCTTGCGCACGGTCTCCTTGTGGAACTCCTCCGCAGACGGAGCCTTATGGAAATAAAGATAGCCACCGAAAACCTCATCAGCGCCCTCGCCGGAGAGCACCATCTTGATACCCATGGACTTGATGACTCTGGCGAGCAGGTACATTGGCGTAGACGCACGCACAGTGGTCACATCATAGGTCTCGATGAAGTAGATGACGTCGCGGATGGCATCCAATCCCTCCTGGATGGTATAGTTGACTTCATGGTGTATAGTGCCAATGAAATCGGCCACCTCGCGGGCCTTCGCGAGATCAGGAGCGCCCTTGAGGCCGACAGCGAACGAGTGGAGCTGAGGCCACCAAGCCTCCTTCTGCATGTTTTCCTCCACACGCTTCTTCGAGAACTTCATGGCAATGGCGCTGGTCACAGAGCTGTCCAGTCCACCTGAGAGCAGCACACCGTATGGCACGTCACTCATGAGCTGACGCTTGACAGCATCCTCGAGCGCAATCTTCACATCGATGGCGCTTGCGCCGTGATCCTTGACCGCAGCGTACTCTGTCCAGTCACGATGGTACCACTTCCTCAGTCCAGGGGTCTTGCTGTAATAGTAATGACCAGGGAGGAAAGGCTCATATTCATCGCAGAAGCCCTCAAGGCCTTTGAGCTCACTGGCGATATAGATGCGACCCTCTGCATCATGTCCGATATAGAGAGGAATCACGCCAATAGGGTCACGGCCAATGATGAAGGCATCCTGCTCCTCATCATAGAGTCCGAATGCAAAGATGCCGCTGAGCTTCTCGAAAAGGCTGGTGATGAGTTCATCAGACTTCTCAGGGGTCTCAACGAGATCCTCAGCAATGTCCTGATAGAGGGCAAGGATACTTTCACAGTCAGAGCCTGTCTTGAACTCATAGTCCGAGCGGCGACGGATCTCCTTGTGGTTATATATCTCACCGTTGACACAAAGGATATGCTTTCCATCTGGAGAGATAAGTGGCTGTCCGCCAGAGAGAGGATCCACGATGGAAAGTCTCTCATGTGCAAGGATGGCACTCTTTCCAGTATATATACCGCTCCAGTCCGGTCCGCGATGGCGCAGCTTCTGCGACATCTTCAAACACTTGGTCCTGAGTTCAGGAGTCTGCTCCTGGATATTGAATATTGCAGCTATTCCACACATAATTCCAACTATTACTTGAAAAACTTATCTACAGCCTCGGCGGTCTTTCGGCCACTTGCAAAGGCTCTTACCACAAGGCTTGCTCCAGAAGCCGCATCACCTGCCACGAATACATTGGCAGGGAACTCAGGCTGCTGAGGCTTGATGAATCCCATGGCGAGGAACACTATCTCGGCCTTGATGACCTCGACAGGACCTGCTTCCACCATGATAGGGCGTCCGCCCTCTGGGTTTGGCTTCCAGTCGATAGGCTGGACCTTGACTCCGGTAAGCTTGCCATCTTCACCGAGGAACTCAAGAGTATTAATGTTCCAACGACGTGTACAGCCCTCCTCATGGCTACTGGTAGTCTTAAGAACCACTGGCCAGTTAGGCCAAGGAGTAGCTGGATTCTGCCCTACAGGTGGCTTAGGCATGATCTCGATCTGAGTCACGCTCTTCGCACCCTGACGGTGAGACGTACCGATACAGTCAGAACCTGTATCACCGCCACCGATGACAAGCACATTCTTGTCATGTGCAGTCACGCGTTCTTCTGCACCGAACTCCATACCGGCAAGGACTCTGTTCTGCTGACTGAGAAGCTCCAGAGCGAGATGTACGCCCTTGAGCTCGCGACCAGGGATGTTCAGATCTCTTGCGACAGGAGTTCCTGTGCTGAGCACATATGCATCGAAACCAGCAAATGGAGCCATATCACCGCAGAAGTCCATCTTCGCGAGCTTCTCGGTATCACAAGTAGTCTGGTATACGAAATGAACTCCCTCCTGCTCCATGACATCGATTCGTCTGTCGATGATCTTCTTGTTCAGCTTGAAGTTAGGAATACCATATCGGAGAAGGCCACCGGCCGCCTCATTCTTATCAAAGACTGTCACCTCGAAGCCCCTGTAGTTCAGCTGGTTCGCAGCCGCAAGGCCTGCAGGGCCAGCGCCGATCACGGCTACCTTGAGGCCGTTTCTCTCGGGGTTCTCGATAGTAACGTATCCCTCCAGATAGGCGCGCTCTGCGATAGCCGCCTCATTCTCGCGGTTAGTCACAGGCTCACCCATGCTGAGGTTCAGCACGCATGACTTCTCGCAGAGCGCTGGACAGATACGTCCTGTGAACTCAGGGAAGTCATTGGTTTTCTTCAGTATCTTGTATGCTGTCTCCCACTCACCGCGGTAGAGAGCATCATTCCATTCTGGATTCTTGTTTCCAAGCGGACCCGCCCAGTGGCAGAATGGCACGCCGCACTCCATGCAGCGGCTGGCCTGCTCCTGTCTGTCCTTTGTATTCAGAGTCTGCTCGACCTCACCGAAATCATGGATGCGGTCGTGCACAGGACGATAGCCCGCCTCCTTGCGAGGCACCGTCAAAAATGCTTTTGGATTTCCCATATCTCTCTGATTTCTATAAGGTTAATAATCACGCTGCATATCAGCTATCTTCTGCTGGAGCTTAGCGACCTTCTCCTCCTCAAGCACTCTCTTGTACTCGATAGGAACGACCTGGATGAAATCCTCCACATAGTGGTTCCAGTCATCAAGGATACGTCCTGCAAGCGGAGAACCGGTATGGAGATAGTGCTTTCTGATGAGCTCCTTGAGTTCCTTTCTGTAAGCAGTGTCCTCCACGAGGTTGATCTCTACCATATCCATGTTGCAGAAGTAATCGAAATCATGCTTGCTGTCCAGTACATATGCGATACCACCGGACATACCGGCAGCGAAGTTACGTCCTGTCTCGCCGAGCACAACCACGCGGCCGCCAGTCATGTACTCACAGCAATGGTCTCCTGCGCCCTCGACTACTGCGACTGCACCAGAGTTACGGACAGCGAAACGCTCTCCTACCTTACCATTGACATAAAGCTCACCTGATGTAGCTCCGTAAAGACCTGTATTTCCTGCGATGATGTTGTCCTCTGGAACAAAGTCAGAGCCATATCTTGAAGGTGGAAGGATGGAGATACGTCCACCAGAGAGACCCTTTCCGAAGTAGTCGTTACACTCTCCCTCGAGCTTAAGGTTGATGCCACTCACGGCGAATGCACCGAAGCTCTGTCCTGCAGAGCCCTTGAACTTGAGGTTGATGGTACCGTCCGGAAGTCCTGCCTCACCGTACTTTCTGGCGATTTCGCCTGAAAGCATGGTACCGACAGCACGGTCTGTATTCTTGATGATATAGTCGAAGTTGACTTCTTCCTTATTCTCGATAGCATTGTGACAAGCCTCGATGATCTGCTCATCCTTCACGCCGGTCACCTTGGTGAACTGACCGCGATCCCAATAGAGAGCCTTGTCAGTCTGAGGTCTGGCGAGCAGGCGGCCGAAGTCGATGGTGCCCTGCTTGGTAGAAGGGTCGGCAGCATTGACCTCGATGAGGTCGGTGCGACCAATTATCTCCTTCAGGCTCTTCACGCCGATCTCGGAGAGATACTCCCTCACATGCTGGGCGAGGAAGGTGAAGTAGTTCACCACATAGTCAGCCTTGCCACGGAAATGCTCACGCAGCTTCTCATCCTGGGTAGCGACACCCACTGGGCATGTATTTGAGCTGCACTTGCGCATCATCACACAGCCAAGCACGATGAGTGGAAGGGTTCCGAATGAGAACTCGTCTGCACCGAGCATAGCCATAATGACTACATCCTTCGCAGTCTTCAACTGGCCATCAGTCTGCAGGCGGACCTGATTTCTGAGTCCATTGAGCACAAGCGTCTGCTGAGTCTCGGAAAGACCGATCTCAGGGCTGATGCCGGCGAAACGCATAGAGCTGGCAGGGCTGGCACCAGTACCGCCCTCTGCACCTGAGATGACGATGAGGTCCGCCTTGGCCTTAGCCACACCGGCTGCCACGGTACCCACACCGCTCTCGGCCACAAGCTTCACACTCACTGCAGCTGTAGGGTTTATATTCTTGAGGTCAAAGATCAGCTGCGCGAGATCCTCTATCGAGTAGATATCATGATGAGGTGGAGGCGAGATGAGCGAGATGCCTGGGATGGCGTTTCTGGTCTTCGCGATGATCTTGTTCACTTTGAATCCAGGAAGCTGACCTCCCTCACCTGGCTTGGCACCCTGTGCTACCTTTATCTGGAGTTCCTCGGCATTCACGAGATACTCTGCATTCACGCCGAAGCGGCCTGATGCGATCTGCTTGGTCTTGGACGAGAGGCTGACGCCATCCACGTCCGAGTGGTATCTGGCATTGTCCTCACCGCCTTCACCTGTATTTGAGCGTGTCCCGAGCTTGTTCATCGCCAGCGCAAGCGCCTCGTGAGCCTCGATGGAGAGCGCTCCAAAAGACATCGCGCCGGTCACAAAATGCTTCACAATGCTCTCCACTGGCTCTACCTCTTCGATAGGAGTAGGGACAGCCGCCTTCTTGAAGCCCATGTAGTCACGAAGGAAGATATGCTCAGGCTTATCGTCGACCATCTTCTCCCAATCCTGGAACTTGGCGTATGAACCAAGCCTGGTAGCGATCTGAAGATTTGCGATGGTCTCTGGATTCCAGGCATGCTTGATTCCATCCTTGCGGTAGCTGAACTGGCCGTTGTTTGGAAGGAACTCATTGATCTCGGCAGGCTTGAACGCCTCGTCGTGAAGCCTTATGGCGTCGCGGGCGATGTCTCTGAGGTCAATACCACCGATGGTAGAAATCTCAGTACCGAAATATCTTCTGAGAAGGTCTTCGCTGAGGCCCACGCTCTCGAAGATCTTCGCTCCACGATATGAGCGGATGGTAGAGATACCCATCTTCGACATGATCTTCTTCAGACCCTTGTCGACTGCCTTGATGTAATTCTTCTCGGCAGTATGGTACTCTTCCTGGATCTTGTGCTTCTTCACGAGGTCATCAAGCACAGCGAAAGTCATGTAAGGGCAGATGGCGCTGGCGCCGTAGCCCAGCAGCAGGGCTGCATGCATGACTTCGCGTATCTCGCCGGACTCCACGATAAGGGCTGTCTGGACGCGCTTGTGCACACTGATGAGATAGTGGTGCACAGCGCTGCAGGCGAGAAGCGAAGGTATAGCAGCATGCGAGTCATCGATGTCGCGGTCGCTCAGGATGATGTAGTTAACGCCATCATCCACGCTCTGCTCTGCTTTCTTGCAGAGGTCATCAATGGCCTGGCGAAGTCCAGACTCCCCTTTCTTGATATCGAAAAGCATAGGGAGTTTCTCGGTCTTGAAGCCCTTGTAACGAATGTTGCAGAGGATGTCAAGCTGGGTGTTTGTCAGCACAGGCTGAGGCAGACGCACCATCTTGCAGTTCGACTCGTCTGGGGTAAGGATGTTTGTACCTACGGCACCAATGTACTCCTCAAGCGACATCACGAGTTCCTCTCGTATAGGGTCAATGGCAGGGTTTGTCACCTGCGCGAACTGCTGACGGAAGTAGTTGAAGAAAATCTGAGGACGGTCGCTGATCACTGCCAATGGTGTATCATTACCCATGGAAGCGACTGGTTCCTGAGCATTTACGCACATTGGAACGACTGTCTTATCGATATCTTCCTGGCCGAAGCCGAAGTTAAGGAGCTTACGCTCAAAGTTAGGCACTGAATTCTCGACATGACGACCACTCTTGAGCTTCTCAAGCTGGATACGGTTTGTCGAGAGCCACTGCCTATATGGATGTTCTGAAGCGAGCTTCTCCTTGATCTCGCCATCATAGTAGATCTTGCCTTCCTGGGTATCAATGAGAAGGATCTTACCTGGCTGGAGGCGGCCCTTGCTGACCACATCACCTGGTTCAAAGTCCATCACACCGACCTCGCTGGCTACTACCATCATTCCATTCTTGGTAATGGTATAGCGTGAAGGTCTGAGACCGTTTCTATCAAGCATACCTCCTGCATAACGGCCATCTGAGAAAAGAAGCGCTGCGGGACCATCCCATGGTTCCATAAGGATGGAGTAGTACTCGTAGAAGGCCTTGAGATCTTCGCTGATAGGATTCTTGTCGTTGAATGACTCTGGAACAAGGATAGCCATGGCCTGAGGAAGGCTGAGGCCACTCATCACGAGGAACTCGAATACATTGTCCAATGAAGCCGAGTCGCTCATGCCCTCCTGAAGGATAGGCCTGATCTCCTTGATATTACCTAGCGCAGGGCTAGAGAGCACGCTCTCGCGTGCGTTCATCCAGCCACGATTTCCGCGCACGGTGTTTATCTCGCCGTTGTGGCAGAGAAGGCGGAATGGCTGCGCCAGCTTCCACTTAGGGAAGGTGTTTGTAGAGAAACGCGAATGCACCAGTGCAAGTCCACTGGTGAAGTAGTCATTCGACAAATCGACGAAATATCGTCTGAGCTGCCCAGAAGTGAGCATGCCCTTGTATATGATGTCCTTGCTGGACAATGAGCAGATGTAGAAATCCTCATCGTCCACACGGTTCTCAATCTTCTTTCTGATTCTGTAGAGAATGCGCTCGATCTCGGGAGCTCTCTGTTCGGAGATACCAGTCACAAACATCTGCTTGATATCTGGTTCCACTTCCCTAGCAGCTGCACCCAGCACTTCAGGGCAGGTAGGGACGTTTCTCAGATGCATCAGGGTCAAGCCCTCACGCTCTATCTCCTCAATTATGATTGAAAGGATGGCATTCTGCCTCTTCTCATCCTTCGGAAGGAAGACAATGCCAGTTCCATATCGGCCTTTCTCAGGCACAGGGATACCCTGAAGCAGGATGAATTCATGTGGAATCTGGACAAGGATGCCGGCGCCATCGCCGGTCTTATCCCTTGTCTCAGCTCCACGATGTTCCATGTTCTCAAGAACCTTGAGAGCGTTGCTTACGAGTTCATGGCTCTTGCCGCCATGAATATTCACAACCATTCCTACTCCACAGGCATCATGTTCATACGCTGGACTGTACAGCCCACGCTGATCACTAATGTCCATAGATTTTGGGGGAATTATTAGGTTTTTTATCTTATGAAGAGAAGCTCACGATACTTAGGAAGTGGCCAAGCCTCATCATCTACGATGCACTCAAGCTTGTCGACATGGTAACGGATCTCCTCGATGAGAGGTGCCACTGTATCATGGTATGCGACAGCCTTCTCTCTTTCGCTGGTGAGGTGATTTGCCACCTTGCGAGCCTCAACCATCTTCTCAACGTTCTCAATGATGAATGACTCATGCTTAGAGATCTTCTCGATGATGGTAAGGTTCTCCTTCGAGATAGCCTCTGCCTTGTCCTTAGGGAAGATACCGAGTACCTTTGATACATTGTCAATGAGCATGCTCTGATACTTGGTGACTACAGGAATGATATGATTCAGACACATGTCACCGAAGATACGGCTCTCGATCTGGATCTTCTTTGTATAGGTCTCCCACTTAATCTCGTTACGAGCCTCAAGTTCAGGCTTGGTGAGCACACCAGTAGACTCAAACATCTTCACGCTTGACTCCTTGAGGTAGTTATCGAAGATGACAGGAGCCGAAGTCTCACAGTCAAGACCTCTTGCCGCAGCCTCTACCTTCCACTCCTCGCCGTAACCATTGCCATTGAAGATGATAGGCTTGATGTACTTGATATCGTCGCGAACCACCTTGAGGATGGCAGCGGTCTTCTCCTCACCTGACTCGATGAGAGCGTCAACTCTCTGCTTGAAGCTTACGAGTGCCTCTGCTACAGCGGCGTTCAGGGTAAGCATAGCGCTTGCGCAGTTTGCCTCTGAACCTACGGCGCGGAACTCGAAGCGGTTTCCGGTGAATGCAAATGGAGACGTACGGTTTCTATCGGTGTTATCGATGAGAAGCTCTGGAATAGATGGAAGGTCAAGCTTGAAAGCCTGCTTTCCTGCCATTGAGAGGGCATTCTCGTCTGCATTTTCCACGTGCTTGAGGAGCTCGGTGACAGAGCGGCCAAGGAATGAAGAGATGATTGCTGGAGGTGCCTCGTTTGCGCCGAGACGATGTGCATTTGTGGCGCTCATGATGCTGGCCTTGAGCAGACCATTATGGTCATATACACCCTTGAGGGTCTCTACCACGAAGGTAACGAAACGGAGGTTGTCCTCTGGAGTCTTGCCAGGCGCATGAAGAAGGATACCGGTATCGGTAGAAAGCGACCAGTTGTTGTGCTTTCCTGAACCATTGACACCCTTGAAAGGCTTCTCATGGAGAAGACAGCGGAATCCGTGCTTGCGGGCAACGCGCTTCATGATGGACATCATGAGCATGTTATGATCGACCGCGAGGTTTGTCTCCTCGAAGATAGGAGCAAGCTCAAACTGGTTTGGAGCCACCTCATTGTGGCGGGTCTTGCATGGGATACCAAGCTCGAGAGCCTGGATCTCAATATCCTTCATGAATGCCTCCACACGCTCTGGAATGCTTCCGAAGTAGTGGTCATCCATCTGCTGGTTCTTTGCTGAATCATGTCCCATGAGGGTACGGCCAGTCATCACGAGATCTGGGCGTGCTGAGTAGAGAGCCTCATCTACGAGGAAATACTCCTGCTCCCAGCCAAGGTTGCTGACAACCTTCTTCACATCTGGGTTGAAGTACTGGCACACAGCGGTGGCAGCCTTGTCCACTGCGTACAGAGCCTTCTTGAGAGGAACCTTGTAGTCAAGCGCCTCACCTGTATATGAGATGAATACTGTAGGGATCATGAGAGTATCTCCGATCACGAACACTGGAGATGTAGGATCCCATGCAGAGTAACCTCTAGCCTCAAAGGTAGAACGAATACCACCTGAAGGGAATGAGCTAGCGTCTGGCTCCTGCTGAACGAGAAGCTTTCCTTCAAACTCTTCTACCATTCCACCCTTCCAGTCGTGCTCCACGAAGCCATCATGCTTCTCTGCGGTACCTTCGGTAAGAGGCTGGAACCAGTGGGTGTAATGAGTGACACCGAGCTCCATCGCCCACTTCTTCATACCCTCAGCGACTGCGTCCGCTACCTTACGGTCAAGAGGTGCACCGTTGTCGATAACATCGCACATCTTTGCGTAAACACCTGCAGGAAGATACTTGAACATCTTCTGCTTGTTGAACACGTACTTACCGAAATACTCGCTAGGTCTCTCGCTTGGAACCTCGACTTTCACCGGTGCGTGCTTGAATGCTTCGTCAACGACCTTGAATCTAAGACTTGCTGCCATAACTAATTGATTTTAAAGTATTAAAAACTACTAACTATATATAGCGAAAGGGGCTAGTCTCCTAAAAGACCAGCCCCTTTTTACTATTTCGAAACTTCTTTTTCCATATTCACACTTGATTTGCCCTATATCGGCTGGATATATAGAACAACTTCCGGCGCCTGCTGCTGGCGCTGGTTATTATTCTGATTAGAGTATCCAGAAAAATTATGATAGTAAGCGTTCATTTGTTTTTACAAATCTGTATGCGAATATAGACGATGAGATTCTTAATTCCAAACTTTTTTCTTCATTTGAGGCAAAAAAATTGACTAAAACGATACATAGTATACCAAGGCAATTCCTATAAATAGTGTTTTTAGCTATCTTTGCTTTCAAACACATTGAATCATGAAAAGATTAATACTTGCCACCCTTGCAGGTGCACTTTCACTTAGCATAAACGCACAGACGATCAGACCCGACTTCCTGAAAGCTGGCGACAAGGTAGCCATACTGTCGCCGTCGTATCAAATGAAGAGCGACGCGGCGATAAATCGCGCATGCGAAGTACTCAAGGAATGGGGACTGCAGCCTGTGATGGGCGAGCACACGAACATAGCCGACAGGGTCGGCATGGGTTCGGAGAAAGCCGATCACTATGCTGGTACTGACGAGCAGAAGGTGAGCGACATGCTCGCCGCACTGCGCGATCCCGAGATCAAGGCCATCATCTGCACCCGCGGAGGTTATGGGGCAATGAGACTGCTCGACATGATTCCATCCAGCGAGTTCAGCGAGCATCCGAAGTGGATCGTGGGCTACAGCGACATCACCGCCGTGCATGCAGCGACGCTGAAGGCAGGCGTGATGAGCGTCCATGGAAACATGTGCGGAGCCATTGGCCGCAAGGCCGGTCCTCAGCAGGACGACCTCTTACTCAAAGACCTCCTTTTCGGCATCCTGCCGCGCTACGAGATAGTCGCTGATTCATTGAACACTCTGGGCAATGCCACAGGCAAGCTTGTGGGAGGCAACTTCATCACATTCTCAGTGCTATGCGGCAGCGACTACGACATGCTGGCAGGCGACGAGGACATCATCCTCTTCATCGAGGAAGTGGAGGAGAGCATGCACGCCATTGACCGCATGTTCCAGACGCTCCGCATCCACGGCGCACTTTCACACGTGAAGGGCATCATTTTCGGAGACTTCACCGACTGTGGCAATGATCTCCCATACGAGAGCGTGAATGAGATGATGTCTTACTACACCCGCGAGCTAGGCATCCCCGTGGCCTTCGGCTTCCCTGCCGGCCACGACTCAGTGAACCTCCCTCTAATCGAAGGCGCCACCGTCTCGCTTGACGTACGCTCCGACGGCGTCACCATCTCCATCGAGGGCAACTGATCCTTATATTCACTCACGACACATGGAAATAGGAAATAACAACCAAGGCGAAGGCCTCGCCATAAAGCTCATGGCCGCAAGGGCGGTGGGCGCATATTCTGAAGGCAAGGATCTCTCAAACAAGATGCAGGACCTGCTTCGACTGCTTATAGTGGAGAACATGAAGGAGAGTGCTACAGATGAGGGGATGGAAGACCTTCTATACAATGAGTGCGAGACCAGAAAGCTCGATGTAGACAAGGTCATGGAGCACTTCAGTGCCATCTCGTCCAGCCTGCAGGAACTCCTTAAATAAGAACAGCAGTCCAGTTTCCTGGGCTGCTATTTTCTTCTAGAGCCACTCACGAGGCTCGAACTCGCGACCTGCGCGTTACGAATGCGCTGCTCTA
>JAKSJL010000037.1 GCA_024398295.1 Bacteroidales bacterium | reverse complement strand
AGCAGAGGTGCTCAGCGTCGTTCCTGACTGGGGAGCACATCCTTACTTCCTCCAGATGGCAGTCTGCCCGACGAAGAACGCAGATCGCTACGAATGGTTCGCAGAGAAGGCCACAGAACTGGGACTCGATGTCATCACTCCGGTGATAGGGGAGCATTCAGAGCGCAAGGTCTTCAAGACCGACCGCCTGAAGCGTATCCTTCTCTCGGCATCGAAGCAGTCGCTCAAGGGTGCCATTCCTGAAGTTGAGGAGCCCGTGAAGCTCTCGGACTTCATCCGCTCCGCAGGTCCGGATGATGTGAAGCTCATCGCATGCTGCTACGAGGGCGACTCTCCCCGCATCTCGGTTCGAGAGGCTCTGAAGGACTATGCAGGTCAGCGAATCATCATCCTGATCGGGCCAGAAGGCGATTTTTCACATTCTGAGATGGCTCTCGCGGAGCAGTGCGGCTTCCGCCCCATCCATCTCGGTCCCAGCCGTCTGCGCACTGAGACAGCCGCACTTGCCGCTGTCGCTGCCGTTTATTTCGAATTTATATAATCATTGAATATGACCAAACGTTACGAATCCCTCGACATCCTGCGAGGCATCACCGTCACCTTCATGTGCATGGCGAACAACCCAGGCTCATGGGGGCGCATCTATCCGCCGCTCAGGCATGCGTCATGGATAGGCTGTACACCGACTGACCTCATCTACCCATTCTTCATCTTCTGTGCGGGCTGTGCCATGGCATTTTCCTACTCGAAGTTCGACTCGTTCAATGGCCAGGCTTTCCGCAAGCTCCTGAAGAGAAGCGTCGGCATCTTCCTCGTGGGTCTGCTGCTGAACCTCTACCCATTTTATCCTACCTCGCTTCATAGTGAGGACTGGACCTTCTGGCAGAACTATGCCTACTGGCTCTCTGGCAAGCGCATCATGGGAGTGCTGCAGCGCATTGCGTTGTCATATTTCATAGCCGGATGCATTGCCCTGTGGCTGCGTAAGCCGAAGAAGATAATGATAGCCATCGGCGCCCTCTGCGTGCTATACACTGGCATCCTGGTGGCATTCAGTACCGATCCGGGCCCATTCACACTCGAGGGAAACATTTCACGCCATATCGACGTGGCACTCCTTGGCGAGAGCCATGTATATCATGGATACAGCGGCATGGCATTTGACCCTGAGGGCCCACTTGGCTCGCTCATGGGCGCATGTACCTGCCTGCTGGGCTTCCTCATCGGCTCGCTCATCGTGGGCTCGGGCAATCGTCTCGCCGTGGACCCTCAGTCCCAGAAGGACCAGCCTACCTATATGGTCTGCCGCATCTTCGCTTTCGGTATCCTCTCGCTCGGTCTCGGTGAGCTCCTCAGCATCTGGATCCCTATCAGCAAGCCATTGTGGTCCGCTTCATACGTGTTCTATGCTGGTGGCTGGTCAATGGTAGCGCTCGCGTTCCTTATCTTCTGCATCGACATCTGCGGTATCAGGAAGCCATTTGCAGGCTTCAAGGTGATGGGTATGAACGCCATGGCCGCCTTCGTGCTCAGCGGCGTCATAGCGAAGAGCTACCAGTTCGTAGGCTGGAGCAGCGCGAAGTATTTCGGTGCCAATGAGTTCCTTTCATTCTGCTACGCCTGCATCTTCGCGACGGTGATCTTCCTTATTCTCCTTATATTATATAAGAAGAAAATCTTCATCAAGCTCTGATGCTCATTGGTCTTATATCGGACACCCATGGGGTGTTCAGCGAAGCGTTCCGCAAGTTCCTCGAGCCGGTCGATGAGATCTGGCATGCGGGGGACTTCGGCGGGGGCTTGGAGACAGCGCAGCAGATCGCGGCCTTCAAGCCGCTTGTGGGGGTGTATGGGAACTGTGATAACCAGGATCTCCGCTTCGACCATCCTCATCACCAGTTCTTCACCCGCGAGGGCGTGACAGTGCTGATGACCCACATAGGTGGTTATCCAGGGCGTTATTCGCCAGAATCGCGCAGACTTATAGAGGAATATCACCCTCAGGTGTTTGTCTGCGGCCATTCACACATACTCAAGGTTGCATATGATCAGCGGTACCAGATGCTGACCATCAATCCAGGCGCCTGTGGGCAGCAAGGATGGCATCTGGTGCGCACTGCGCTCCGCTTTCAGATTGATAGCAGCGGCGTTCACGACATGGAGGTTTTCGAGTTGCCGAGACATTAAATCGTTACTAGAAAGGTTTGATACTGAAAGAATTAAAAAAATAATATAAAAGTGTTGCATTTTGTCCAAAAGTGAGTAATTTTGCAGCCACAAAATTGTTTAATTTTAATTTTTAAGAAAATGAAGAAGGTATTTATGTCATTTGCAGTAGTAGCTATGATGGTTGCTGTTTCTGCATGTGGTAACAACAAGAAGTCTGAGGCTGCTGCTGAGGAGACCGCTACTGAGGCATGTGAGTGCTGCACCGAGTGCTCTGACTCTACTTGCACTGAGTGCTGCGACTCTACTTGCACCGAGTGTGCAGAGGCTGCTGAGCAGGTTGCTGAGTAATCCAGACCACAGACAGAGCGCTTGTCGCTCACTAAAAAATTGATATTGTCCCGCCAAAAGAACAATATCTTTTTTTTATTTTTGTAGAGGTGCAATCAGCATCTCTATTTTTTTTGATTATGGCGACTAAGACGAAGACAGTTTGGTACTGCACGAGTTGTGGAAATGAGAGCCCCAAGTGGATGGGGCGCTGCCCTGCGTGTGGAGAGTGGAATACGATGGTGGAGGAGCCGAAGGAGGCGAAGGCATCCAAGGCCACTGCAGCTTCGACAGGGGAGAAGCGTAAGGCCGTGAGACTGAGCGATATAGACTGTTCTGCAGAGAACAGGGTGTCGCTGGGCTCCACGGAAGTGGATCGCATCCTTGGTGGGGGTATTGTGCCGGGGTCATTGGTACTCATCGGAGGCGAGCCTGGCATAGGCAAGTCCACGCTGTCGCTGCAGATACCGCTTCACTGCTGCCACCTTCGCACCCTCTATGTGACTGGTGAGGAAAGCGTCAGGCAGGTGAAGATGCGCGCCGAGAGGCTCGGAGGAGATGCATCTGACTGCATGATCCTCAGTGAGACCCAGATGGAGAATATCCTCGAGCAGGCGCGCGAGACCCATCCGGACCTTGTCGTGGTCGACTCTGTCCAGACCATGTACTCGGAGGCCCTGGAGTCCACTCCAGGTTCGGTTTCGCAGATCAAGGAAGTCGCTGCGCTACTCCTTCGTTTCGCGAAGGAGAGCGGTATCCCGGTGATCCTGATCGGTCATATCACGAAGGATGGTTATATCGCGGGGCCTAAGGTTCTCGAGCATATTGTGGATGTAGTCCTTCAGTTTGAGGGGGAGAACAGAGGCTCCTACAGGATCCTCCGTGGCATAAAGAATCGTTTCGGAAGTACCTCAGAAATAGCGGTTTTCGAGATGACAGGCACTGGTCTTCGAGAAGTGTCGAACCCTTCCGAGATGCTTATTCCAATGCACGAGCAAGGCTTGAGCGGCGCCGCTGTCTGTGCCATGCTTGATGGCACGAGGTCCTTCCTCTTCGAGGTGCAGGCCCTCGTGAGCAGCGCAGCGTATGGCACTCCGCAGCGCTCAGCCACCGGCTTCGATGTCCGCAGGCTTAACATGCTCCTCGCTGTGCTCGAAAAGCGCGCGGGCTTCCATCTCAGTGCCAAGGATGTGTTCCTGAACATGGCAGGTGGCCTTCGCGTCAGCGACCCGGCATGCGACCTTGCGGTCGTATGTGCTGTGCTCTCGTCCACCTTCGATTTCGCCATCCCGGCTGATACTTGCTTTGCGGGCGAGGTGGGCCTGAGCGGCGAGATCCGCCCTGTGGCGCAGGTGGACAGGCGCATAGGTGAGGCGGCCCGTCTGGGCTTCAGACGCATCTATGTGTCATCGTTTGCCGCCACTGACCAGAAGGTCGACGGCATCCAGGTCATAAAAGTATCAGATATCCCGGCTCTGGTGAAGAGCCTTTTCAAATAATAGAGCTATGAGAAAGGTTTTTAATATTTTTGCATCAGCCCTTTTGGTGGTGTCATGTGGCAGTGCCAAGCATGTCTCCGGTGAGTCAAATGAAGTAGACATGGACCTTGGTTTCACATCTGTTTCAAAGGAGGCAAATACACATTCGACAAAGAACCTTGTGGTTGATGAGAAGGACGGCTCCGGGTACACAAACATAGCGGAGTACATCAGTGGTCGCGTCCCAGGTCTGCAGGTTATCGATGGCAAAGTATATATCCGTGGCGGCGGCGCGTCGTCCGTCAACGCTGGAGGTTCTGATCCCCTGGTGGTCTTTGACGGAGTGGAGGTTCCAGATATTATGTCCATAAATCCAAACGAAGTCCACGATATCACTGTCCTCACTGACTCTTCTACTTCGCTCTATGGTTTCCGCGGTATAGGTGGCGTGATCCAGATTACCAGCAAGGCGGCCTATGCTGCCAAGCAGAAGGCCAAGGAAGACGCGAAACGCGCCCGGGAGGAAGCCAGGGCGCGTCGTAAAAATAGCGGTAAATAGCTCTATTTCGAAGGGTTAGCGACCTGTCCGCTGAAGAGGATGGCATTTGTGTCTTTTTCAATGATTGCGAAAGCGAAAGGCCTGTCGATAGTCACTTCATAGCCTGAAGCTCCTATTTCACTGGTGCTGACAGTTGAAGTGGCCGCTTCTGTGCCAGACTCGTCTACATTTATCACTGCTTTCTGCATGACTCTGCCGATAGCGCCGCCCTCTGGTGTCATCTTGGTCAGGTCACAGTCACGTGAGTTGAAAAGCGATTTGAGACCCATCCCTGCGAGCGCATCTTGAAGTTCAAGGCTTGATGCGATGCTGAATCGAGGCATTGTCAAAGTGAGATTTGTACGCCCCATATAAGTTTCGATCCTGCTGAGGGCTTCTGTATCGCGCACTGCTCTATGGGCATCTGCCAATGTGTGTTCCTCGTCGGGAACGATCAGGAGCATGGAATAGTGACCGTTTCCGTAAGGAAGTTCCACACATTTGCAGGTCTCCAATCTAAGATATCCCTTTGGCTTCTTGAATTTCGCGGACATCATAGGTACGGTCACTACCGTTCCGTCTGTCAGCTTGAACTGTCCATTTTTTGTTTTCGATTCTTCGAAGCATTCGCTCCAGATACCCTTGAAATAGAGATTGTTTGTCACCAGGAAGAATAGAAACTCGAGGTCAGGAATGGTAAATTCTGAAATCATCCCATTAGTCACACGCTTTGCCCACTTGTTCAGCTCCGCCTGTGTAGATGACCCGAAAGACTCATTCTCGAAAATCTCACTGTCATAGAATGTGCGGCATGTTTCTGTGAATGATGGAACAAACGTCTTCCTGCTCCAGAGGCTGGAACTGAAGCTGATAGTAGTCTGGTTATCTGCAGTCCTTATCAGATCCATCATGGTTCTGACATAGGCGTTGACATCTGACTCTGTCAGGGAGTCAAGTCCAAGCACTTTCTTTATTTCCGCAAATGTAGTCCCGTCTGCACCATTCAGCAGCAGTGCCATGTTCAGGGCAGCGCTGAGAGGAGAGAGACAGTAGTTCTGTTTCTCGTCAGATTTGGTGGCGATAGCTTCATTTAGTCCAAGGGAAAAGTCTATAAAAGAGGCATTTACCTCTGCTGCCTTTGTTCCGAGAGTGATTTTCTGATAAGGGGTAGGCTCATTGTCTACCTTGCTGCATGACAGCACCGCTGCCACGGCAAGCATAATAAAAGCTGTTCGTTTCATCTTCATTTGATAGTGACCTTGTCAAACAAGTTGAGCAGACCTGTTCTTTCAGAGCAATATACAAAAAATTTATAAAAAAACATCAATCATTGAAAGAGGACTTCCAAGTATATAACGCATATAAATGCAAAATACGTCATTAAAAAACCTTATATTTGTCCCACTATGAAGAAAATTATCGCTTTTGGAACAGCTCTTATCGCGTCTCTCGCCATGCATGCGCAGACAGCGGCGCAGGCTTATGTGAAGGTGCTTGAGGGCTCAGAAGAACTGCGCGACGCCGTTTGGGGCGTGCTCGCGGTGAAGGTGAATGGTGACACTGTGGCTTGCTACAGGCCGAACACCCGTATGCTGCCGGCCTCAAACACGAAGCTCATCACCACTGGACTTGCCCTTAACGAGTTCGGTGAGAATCACCGTTTTTCTACACACCTTGCCTATACCGGCGAGATAAAGAACGGCGTTTTGGATGGCGACCTCTATATCGTAGGTGGTGGTGACCCTACCATTGCATCGGGCGATTCTATCTCCATCCATACGAAGGACCTTTTCGCCCGCTGGGAGAAGATGGTGAGAGCTGCCGGTATCAAGAAGATAGATGGTCGCATCATCGGTGATGGCCGCTATCTTGATGGTGAGACCGAGCACCTTTCATGGGAGATCGAGGATGTCGGCTATGACTACGCCCCAGGCGGGAATGGCCTTTGCTTCTACGAGAACATTGCCAAGTTCAAGATAACCCCAGGAAAGCTCGCTGGCGACGCAGTGGGCGTGGAGTCAGTCTACCCAAAGACCCCTTGGATCACTCTCAGCACTCCTTGCGTGACCGCGGAGAAAGGTACTGGCAATGATCTCTACTATGTGACCACTGACATGGCGCCTGTAGCTGAAATGCGCGGCACCATCGAGGCAGGCAGGAAGCCTTTCACCATGAGCTGCTCAAACAAATATGGCGCTCTCACATGTGCGTACTATTTCTATAAGCATCTGAATGATAGCGGTATCGTGGCTAAGCTTGGCCCTGCAGAGGTCGACTCGCGTGGCTACATCAGAGACTTCTCCGGTGACAAGATGCCTAAGGCGGTGGCCTTTGAGAACATGAACCAGATAGGCGTCACCCAGTCTCCGACCTTGTTTGACATCATCAGGAAGACAAACTACGACAGTGACAACTTCTATGCGGAGTCTCTGCTTCGCCTCATGAGCAAGGTCCTCACTGGCTCGGCATGCTATGACTCCTGCGCTGTGGCACGCTCCATCGCGCTTGACCACATCGGCGTGGAGACAGAGAAGAATGTGAGGATCAAGGATGGAAGTGGCCTCTCTCGCGAGGACTACATCTCCCCAGAGTTCTTCGTGGACTTCCTGAAGCACATGCGTGCTACACCGGTATGGGACGCATATCTGCACTCACTCCCACAGCCTACAAAGGGCACCTTGACCACCCGTCTTCGCACTGCACCGTCATCGGTCAAGTCGCGCATCTACATGAAGAGCGGCTCCATGGGCGGCGTACGCTGCTTCTCGGGCTACATCATCCCGACGGGAGGCGACTCCTCGCAGACCATCATCTTCTCGGTACTCACGAACAATGCCATAGTGGACGTGTCCAGAATCAACTTCTGCCTGGACAAGCTCATAGGATTGATGGCTGAGGAGAATAAATAGAAATCAAAGAATATGAAAAGAATAGCATTGGCATTCGCTACGCTGCTCGCGGCAGCTGGCATCTCGGCAGCCCAGGAGAGTCATGACTGGGCAGTGGTGGATTTCGCGGCAAACTTCATGAGAGAGGAGCCAAACTATGCTGCGGAGAATGGAGACCAGGCCCTTATGGGTACCATAGTCGAAATAGTGGGCGAACAGAGCTACTGGCGCCAGATCATCTCTCCAGAGCCATACAAGGCATGGGTTACGGACCGCGGCCTGGTGAGGATGTCGCAGGAGCAGATAGACGCCTACCTCGAGGCACCGAAGTTCATCTGCATCGCCGAGGTGACTCACATCTTCTCGGAGCCGAACCAGGGCAGCCAGAGGGTGTCGGAGTTCATCATGGGCGACATCGTGAGAAAGTCTCTCGATGCAAAGGGCAATGCCATCAGGAAGAATGGCTACTGGAAGGTGATGCTCCCATCTGGTGTGGAGGGCTACGTGAAGCCAGGCGAGGTCGCTGACTTCTACACCTGGGCACATTCGCGCGTGGTCAATGCCTCACATCTTTTCGATATCGCATACAAGCTCCTCGGCGTCCCTTACATGCGGGGCGGAACATCCATAAAGAACGTGGACTGCAGCGGCTTCTCGCGCAGCGCCTACTTCATGCTCGGCGTGCTCCTTCCTCGCAATGCCTCCCAGCAGGTGAAGGTCGGCGAGCCTATTGAGCCAGATATGGAGCACCTCAAGCCAGGTGACCTCGTGTTCTTCGGTCGTGAGGCGACCAAGGACAAACCTCTGTATATCAGGCATGTAGGTATCTATATGGGCGATGGAAAGTACATGCACTCATCGTCGGTGGTGCGCATAAGCTCCCTGAATCCAGAGGATGAGGACTATGCTGAGACGCCGATACGTGCATGCCGAGTGATCGGCCATGTGGACGATGGCAGCGGAATAATCAGTATGAAGAAAAGTCCATACTATTTTAAACAAAATTAGTATATTTGTAACGTAATTTTAATCAATCTGATATGAATCTTAGAGACATCAAGAAAGACATTGAGTACGTAGTAAGTGCTTTTGTCGACGATTGCTACACTTTCGCAACCATTAACCCAGCAGCTTCTGACGAGGCTCTTTCTGGTATGCTTGACGAGGCCATTGAGCTTTACAACGACCTCAAGGACAAGTCAAATGCGAAGGTAGAAGGCGCTAAGAAGGCACATTTCAACGCTATCCGCAAGGAGCTCCTCGAGAAGACTGATGCACTTTATACAAAGCTCAGCGACCTCATCAAGGAGAGCTGCAAGGTAGACTAATCCTTCACTGAAATATGAAAAAGCTTGGAGTAATCCTCGCTGCCGTGGCACTTTTCCTCGGCAGCGCTTCCGCATCTGCTCAGCAGTTCGGCAGCCCTCGTGACTATGGTTATGGATATGGCAGACACATCACCTTCCTCGGTGGCGGTATGACCCATTTCCATGCAGCTATAAGCCCATTGACATTGACTTACAAGTCAAATGGTGTATATTCTTCTACCCATGGCCTCAGCATGGACGCAGGCATGGCCAGCATGATTCCTCTTGCTCCTGCCGCTCCAGTGTATGCAGAGGTAGGTTTTGGTGCCCAGTACTCTTTCGGAAACCTTGCTGAGAACACTTCTCTCAAGCTTCCTGCTACTGCATTTGGTATCAAGATCCCTGTGAACTTCACTTATGTCCTGGATTTCGGTCCAAGCGTAGCTCTCATGCCTTATGTGGGTGCTGGCCTGCTCGCGAATATCTCAGGTACTGTGAAGGCGGACTCAGTGAAGTTCGACCTCTATGACGATGCCAGCCCTGTGGAAGGAAACAGATTCGTGCTCGGTGGACAGCTTGGCTGTCGCCTTGCAGTGAACCGCTTCCTCCTGGGAGTAGGTTACGAGCGCTCATTCACAAATGTTGCAAAGCATGTGGGTGCGTCACAGGTAGCCATTTCTTTGGGAGTGATTCTTTAAGGATTTGGACCGATATACTTCTTACGTAGGGTATTTCAAGGAAAAATACGGCGAGAGACTACAGAAACTGGTCCTCGACGCGGGTTTCACCTGTCCGAACAGGGATGGAACCGTAGGAACTGGAGGCTGCGCTTATTGTGATAACGCAGCCTTTCATCCGTCTTATAGCACCCCTGGAAAAAGCATCCTCCAGCAGATCGACGAGGGTATTGGTTTCCATAAGGTGAGGTATAGGAACGCGTCCAAGTATCTGGCCTATTTCCAGTCATACTCAAATACTTACGCCCCACTCGAAGTGCTTAGGCAGCGCTACGAGGAGGCGCTTTTGCATCCTGAAGTGGTGGGCATAGTCGTAGGCACCCGCCCGGACTGCGTAGACGAGGAGAAGCTTGACTATCTCGCCGACCTGGCGAAAAGACATGTGGTGGTCGTGGAGTACGGCATAGAGTCGTGCTACGACGAGACGCTCTCCCACATAAACCGTGGGCACGACTTCGAGTGCGCGCGCCGTGCGGTCGAGATGACCGCGGCGAGGGGCATCGATGTCGGTGCGCACTTCATCCTGGGCCTTCCATTCGAGACGCGTGAGATGATGCTGGACCAGTGCGCGCTCATTAGCTCGCTGCCTCTTCGAAGCGTGAAGTTCCACCAGCTGCAGCTGGTGAAAGGCACACGCATCGAAAAGGAGGCCGCAGAGCATCCTGACCGCTTCGCCACGTTCACATTGGACGAATACATCGACTTCATCATCGACATCCTGGAGCGACTCAGGCCTGATTTGTGCATAGAACGTGTCGCTGGGGAGGTGCCTCCGCGTTTCGTGGAGCATACCCGCTGGGGTCTGGTAAGGAATTTCCAGATCCTGCAGATGCTGGAGAAGCGCCTTGAGGAGAGGGATACTTGGCAGGGCCGTCTCTACGAAAATCAATAATTATTCTTATATTTGTAGGTTAATACCCGAGAAGATGAGAACACTCAGAACCATAGCCTTGATAGCGGCGTCACTTGCAGTGATGTCGTGTCAGTATGTGTCTGGATTCCTTCATGATGACAAGCTGGTGGCTGAGGTCGGCTCGCACAAGCTGCACATCTCCGAGCTGGAGGCTGTCATTTCGAATGAATTGAGTCCAGAGGACAGCGCTGTGGTGGCTGAGCAGTACATCAGCACATGGGTCAACGACATGCTTTTCCTGGATCTCGCATCGTCGAACCTCTCGAAGGAGGAGATGGATGTGACGAAGGAAGTCGCAGACTACAAGCAGTCGCTCCTCAAGTACCGTTACGAGCAGAAGTACGTGAATGAAAGGCTCGATACAGTGGTGCGTAAGGAGGAGATAGAGAAGTATTATAACGAGCACAAGGATATATTTGTCCTTGATCTGCCTATAGTGAAGGCCCGCTTCATGGACATCATGATGGACTCGCCCAACTATGAGCTCATCAGGAAGAAGTTCACCTCCACCAAGTACGAGGACATCGTGCTTGTGGACAGCCTGGCCCGAGCTTCTGCCATTAAGTATCTGGATTCGTCAGAGACCTGGATAGACGCTGTGACATTGGCACGAGAGTTCGGCACCGACTACTCCGAGATGCTCTCCCGCATGAGGGAGTCTGTCATCGAGATGAAGGAGGGAGACAGAGGCGACGTCAAGGTAGCTTCTGTCGTAGCCATCCAGAAGGCAGGCACGCTCGCTCCGCTTGATTATTGCTCTGACCGTATAAAGGAAATCATCATCAGCTACAGAAAGCACAGGCTCCTTTCCGATTTGGAACGAGACTTGCTCAATGATGCGGTCGTAAACCAGACAGTGAAGATTTATAAAGATGAAGAATAGTATTACCATTATCGCAGTGGCATCTGCACTTCTGTGTGCTATGCCTATGCATGCGCAGAAGTACACAGGTGGCTTGGTAGACAAGACAGTCGCAGTCATCGGCAACGAGATGATCATGGTCTCAGACCTTGAGGCTGAGGTGCAGACTCTCAGAGCCCAGGGACATTCGTCCGACAAGAACATGCGTTGCGAGATCCTTGAGAGGATGCTTTCATCGAAGCTCTTCCTCATGCAGGCAAGGGTTGACTCCCTTTCTGTGAACAATGATATGGTCGAGAGCCAGCTTTCGTCGCAGATGGACCAGATCCGTACATCCCTTGGTGGCGATGATCAGGTGGAAAAGTACTTCGGCAAGCCTCTTCACAGGGTGCGTGCCGAGTGGAGAAAGCAGTTCCAGGACATGAGCCTAGTCCAGCAGGAGCAGGCAAACATAGCGGGAGAGGTGCCAGATATGACTCCATACGATGTCAAGCAGTATCTCGATACCGTGGATAAGGCTACTCTTCCAGTCGTACCTACCAAGTATAAGCTCAGCCAGATCTGCCTTTACCCAGACCGTGAGGCAGCGAACCTCGCTGTCAAGGAAAGACTCCTTGACCTTCGCGAGCGTATCCTTAATGGTGAGAAGTTCTCTACACTCGCCAGAATCTATTCTGAGGACACCGGCTCAGCCATGAAGGGTGGTGAGATCGGTATGGCTTCGAAGAGCATCTTCTGGCCAGCATACTCAGATGCAGCCATGTCCCTCAGGCCAGGCGTCATCTCACAGATCGTAGAGACCCCAGATGGTTTCCACATCATCGAGGTCCTCGAGAAGAAGGGCGACATGTTCAATGCCCGCCACATCCTTCTCCGTCCTAAGTACACTTCAGAGGACAGGACCAAGGCTTTCGCTACCCTCGATAGCCTCCGTACAGAGATCATGAACGAGGCTGTCACCTTCGAGCTCGCAGCGAGATTCTATTCTGAGGACCTTCCTACGAAGACAAACGGTGGCCAGATGGCAGACCCTAACACAGGTTCTGCGTACTTCGAGATGGACCAGCTTAAGCCTCAGGACTATGCAGTGGTGAAGAACCTTGAGGAGGGCGGCATCTCAGAGCCTATCGAGTCTCTTGACAATGAAGGCCGTTCAGGAAACCTCGTCTACAAGATAGTCCGTCTGGACAAGATAATCCCATCTCATACAGCATCATTCGAGAATGACTTTACCCTTATCGCTGACCAGGTGAAGTCGAAGAAGCAGAACGAGGCCATCGGCAAGTTCCTTGACGAGAAGATCAAGGCTACCCACATCACTATCGACCCACTCTTCGGAGACTGTGAGTTCGAGCGTGAGGCGTGGAAGGAAAAGGTCGTCAAGGAGTAATTCAAGGGATTGATGCTTAGACGTTTCCATAGACTTACACTCGCACTTCTCGCAGTGCTGTCCTGCATCCCTGCATTCTCTCAGAAGAAGCAGGATGACCAGGATAGTCTCGTGGTGCTCATGAATGCGAAGTCATTGGAGCTTCTGCAGATCAACGGACGCGATGTCAGAAAGACCATCGACGCCCGTTTCCTGCATAACAACACCTACCTCATCTGTGACACCGCCCTCTGGCATGTGGATGACAAGATCATCAATGCCTTCGGCAATGTGAAGATCCTCCAGCAGCAGACCGTGCTCACCAGCGACAAGCTCGACTACTATGTCGACGAGGACCTCGCCAAGTTCAGGGGCACCCTGGTGCAGCTTCAGGACAAGGACAAGAACACGTTGAGGACAAACAATCTCGACTATAACACGAAGGACAGTGTGGCCGTCTTCTTCGATGGCGGCGCGATGAAGGACAAGGATGGCGAGGTGATCGAGAGCCTTTCCGGCACCTACGACTCCAAGGAGAAGACCTTCACCTTCAGTGACAATGTAAACATGTACGTCGATTCTGTCTTTGTGAAGACATCTCGACTCACATACGATTCTCCTACCAG
This sequence comes from Bacteroidales bacterium, assembly GCA_024398295.1. Lineage (GTDB taxonomy): Bacteria > Bacteroidota > Bacteroidia > Bacteroidales > UBA932 > Cryptobacteroides. The sequence continues at coordinate 6,357 of JAKSJL010000037.1, read as the reverse complement.
CACGGCCACTTTCCACAGCTACATCGACGCCTGGAAGGACGACAACATGCTTTCAGCATTGAATGGCCGCTATGACCGCAAGAATGAGATTTTCTTCTTCTGGAATGGCGTGCATGCCATGTCCAAGTCCCAGGAGGGATGGGCGGACTCATTGTATTTCTACAGGAACAAGAACAACATCCTCATGCTGGGCAATGCTCAGGTGACCGATACCACGCGCAACGTAAATGGCCTGGCAGAGCGCATCTTCTACGAGGATAGCCTTGCCCGTGTGACCATGACACGCGACGCGGCCATCATCGCTCGTACCGAGGAGAATGAGAAGGTCGACACCGTCTACTTCGGCGCCGACCAGCTCATGTACTGGACCAAGAAGAAGTGTGACGTGGATTCGCTGTCGCTCGTGGAGTCGAAGAACAGGCTTGCTGAAATATCCACCGACCCGGTTCAGGCTTATAGGCAGAGAGCTTATGAGGCAGCGCAGAAGGCTGCTGAGGAGGCTCTCAAGCAGATGAATGACCCGAACCGACGCCAGGGTGGTGCCAAGGCAGACTCGACCAAGGTGTCTAAGGAGTCTGGTCCTAAGGAGAGGCAGTACAGACCTTCGCTTCGCTCACGCATGGCGGAGAGAAAGAAGATAAGGGAGCAGAAGAAGGCGGCCAAGGAGGCTACGAGGAAGAAGGATATAGTCGAGGACCTTATGATCGACAAGGAAGAACTGGCTGGAGACAGCGGCGCGGCTGCGCCATCGACCCCTTCTGCGCCATCAGACAGCCTGCTCACATCGTCAGCTTCGCCGAAGGATTCGCTTGCCGCCACGGATTCCCTTGCGCTGCGCGACTCCATTCCGGCTTCTTTCAGGTCGACGAACCTTGACTCGCTCAGGGCGGGCGCCGACTCACTCAGTGCGGGCGCAGATTCATTGTCCACAGGTTCAGACTCTCTGGGCGGAGGAAGGGATTCCCTCGGAGCCGGCGCGGACTCACTCGGAGCTGGTGCAAACTCGCTCGGCGCAGGTGCGGACAGCCCGGCTGCCGGTGCGGATTCATTGAAAGGCCCTCTGGACACTACCAAGATAGGTTTTGTGGTGGCGCTTGGCAAGGTTAGACTCTATCGCGATGACATGCAGTTCAGGTGCGATTCCCTTGTCTACACCGATCTTGATTCGCTTGCCCGTCTGTATATCGACCCTATCGTGTGGAATGAGAAGGGCGCGCACCAGTATACCTCTGACTCGCTCACCGTCGTCATCGCTGACGGCAGGATGCAGAAGGCCAGCCTTACGTCCAATGCGTTCGTCGCCATCGAGGAGGAGAAGGATATCTGCTATGACCAGATCAGGGGAGCCGAGATACTCGCGTTCTTCGATTCTACCTCGGCAATGACCAGATTCGATGTCCTGGGTGGTTCAAATGCCATTTTCTACCTCCAGGAGAACGATGCCTTCGCCACCATAAACAAGGTGGAGAGCAAGATGCTCTCTGCGACCTTCAAGGATGGCGAGATAGAGAGAGTGCATTATTACGACAGTCCAAAGAACGACGCATATCCTACCGTACAGATGCCTAAGGCTGAAAGAATCATCAAGGGATTCAACTGGAGGCCAGAGCTCAGACCAAAGGACAGGTTTGACATCACTTCGCTTCAGCTTCGAGACACCGAGCGTAGGACCTATGATGCGCATCCTCGCACCACATTCAAGGAGACAGACCGCTACTTCCCAGGCTACATGAAGGGTGTGTACAAGTACATCGCCCGCCAGGATTCCCTCAGGGCTGCACGTCAGCGTGAGGAGAAGGTCGCAAAGGAGAGGGAAGCCCAGAAGCAGCCAGTCGCACAGGTGGATTCATCGAAGCTGGCTGACTCCCTGAACTTGGGTAGCACTTTGCCTGTGGACGATTCTCTCGCGACGCGCGACAGCCTCATGACAGGTTCAGAGTCGATGGAGACTCCTTCAGATTCTCTCCAGGCGCCTGCTGACTCACTCCATGCTCCTATAGATTCGCTTGCCGCTCCAGCAGATTCGGTTTCTGCCGCACCTGCCCAGCCAGAAGTAAAGGAGAAGACCAAGGAAGAGCTTCTCGAGGAATATGAGGCGCAGCGCAGGGCCAAGTGGGAGGCACGCGAAGCGAAGCGCAAGGCCAGAGAGGCCGCGAAGGAGGCCCGCTGGGCTGAGCTCGACAAGCGCGACGCCGAGAAGGCCGCAGCCAAGGCTGCGAAGGAGCAGCAGAAGCTGCGACTGAAGAAGCAGAAAGCGCTGAAGAAGGCCGCAAGGCGTGAGGCCAAGGAAGACAAGGTACATCAGAGATATATAGAGAAGTATAGGAAGCAGAAGGCCAGGGAAGATGCCAGGGCTGCGGCCAAGGCTTCCAAGGGCCATCCTAAGGAGGAGAAATCCAGAGATTAACCAAAACATTTTTACATACTATGGAGGAGAACAAGAATTTTTCTTTGCCAGAGAATGCTCACAGAGAGCTCAAGCCAGGCGAGGAGTACAAACCCCTTCTTAATCCAGGTCAGAAGCATCCAGAGGTGACGGCCTATTCAGTGCTCATGGGACTTCTGATGGTTGTCATATTCTCAGCGGCAGCTGCTTACCTCGGACTTAAGGTGGGACAGGTTTTTGAAGCGGCCATCCCTATCGCCATCATTGCCGTAGGCGTGACAGGCGCTCTCGGAAAGAAGGGCGGTCTGGGTCAGAACGTCATCATCCAGTCTATCGGTGCCTGCTCAGGCGCTGTGGTAGCCGGTGCCATCTTCACTCTCCCTGCCATCTATATCCTTGGCCTGGAGATCAATTATTGGCAGATGGTGCTCTCATCGCTTCTTGGTGGTATGCTTGGTATCCTCTTCCTCATCCCATTCAGAAAGTATTTCGTGAAGGAGATGCACGGAAAGTATCCTTTCCCTGAGGCGACAGCGACTACCCAGGTACTCGTGAACGGCGAGGGCGGCGGCAAGGGCGCGAAGACCCTTCTCGTCAGCGGCGTGATCGGCGGTCTTTACGACTTCATCGTGTCGACCTTCGGCGCATGGGGAGAGACCCTGACCACTACAGTCATGCATTGGGGACAGGTCGTAGCCGACAAGGCGAAGCTCGTGCTCAAGCTTAACACCGGTGCGGCTGTGCTCGGTCTGGGCTATATCATTGGCCTTCGCTACGCATTCATCATCTGCTGCGGTAGCTTCCTTGTGTGGCTTGTGATCATCCCGCTGATGAACCTCATCTGGGGTGGCAGTGTCATTGACCTTATGCACACAGGTGTCACCATGACCATCGCGGAGATGTCTCCAGAGCAGATTTTCAAGGATTACGCGCGTCATATCGGTATCGGCGGTATCGCTACAGCCGGCATCATTGGCATCATCAAGTCAGCTGGCGTCATCAAGTCGGCGGTAGGCCTCGCAGTGAGCGAGTTCAAGAAGACTCCAGGCCAGAGCGTCGCTGACGTAGAGCGCACCCAGCAGGATATCTCCATGAAGAAGGTGGTGCTCGGCATCGCCGTGGCTCTCCTCGCTGTATTCGCATTCTTCGCATTTGGTGGCGTGGTGGACAATGTATGGCAGGCTATCGTGGGCCTTCTCATTGTCGCAGGCATCTCATTCCTCTTCACCACTGTCGCTGCCAATGCTATCGCTATCGTGGGCTCGAACCCAGTCAGCGGAATGACCATCATGACCCTTATCATCACCGCGCTCGTGCTTGTGGCATGCGGCCTCAAGGGCAATGCTGGTATGGTGGCAGCCATGCTCATCGGTGGCGTGGTGTGCACCGCTCTCTCTGTTGCAGGAGCATTCATCACTGACCTCAAGATAGGTTACTGGGTGGGTACCACTCCAGCCAAGCAGGAGGCTTGGAAGTTTGTCGGTGTCGCTGTGGCAGCCATCACCGTCGCTGGCGTCATGCTCGTGCTGAACAAGACCTACGGTTTCGTGGGCGAGGGCGCGCTTGTCGCTCCTCAGGCCAACGCCATGGCAGCAGTCATACAGCCTATGATGAACGGCGGAAGCGCTCCTTGGCTCCTCTATGGCATCGGAGCTGTGATCGCTATCCTCCTCACCGTATGCAAGGTCCCTGCTCTCGCATTCTGTCTGGGTATGTTCATTCCTATCGACCTTAACCTGCCTCTGCTCGTGGGCGGCGCCATCTCATGGTTTGTCGGATCACGCACCAAGGACAAGGAGGTCAATGCAGCTCGCCAGGAGAAGGGAACCCTCATCGCCAGTGGTTTCATCGCAGGTGGTGCGCTCATGGGTGTGGTTTCTGCCATCCTCAGGTTTGCCAATGTTGACTGGTTCCTCTCAGAGTGGAACGCTCAGTACGGCGAGGCTGTGGCCATCATCCCATTTGTGGCTCTCGTAGTCTATATGATTGTAGCATCAATGAAAAAAGATAAATAGTTATGGAAGCACTTCTTGATAAATTCCTGAGATACGTCTCAGTGGACACTCAGTCTTGCGAAGAGAGTGAAAGCCAGCCATCCAGCGCGAAGCAGCTCGTACTGCTTCAGATGCTTACCGATGAGCTCCGCGCCATGGGCATCCAGGCGGAGCTTGACGAGTACGGCTATGTGATGGCGGCCATACCTTCTAATATAGATAAGGCTGTTCCTGCAGTCGGTTTCATTGCCCATGTGGACACATCTCCAGATGCACCGGGCGCTGGCGTGAAGCCTCAGATCATCCCTGATTATGACGGTGGCGATGTGGCGCTCAAGGGCGTAGACGGCTTGTTCCTCAAGCCTTCCGAGTTCCCTGAGCTTCTCGCACACAAGGGCGAGACCCTGGTGACTACAGACGGTACGACCCTTCTGGGTGCTGACGACAAGGCTGGCGTAGCAGAGATTATGTACGCTGCGCAGTATGTCATGGAGCATCCTGAGTTCAAGCATGGCGAGATCAAGATCGGTTTCACTCCAGATGAGGAGATAGGCCGCGGCGTGGTCAAGTTTGACGTGAAGAAGTTTGGCGCCGACTACGCCTATACCATGGACGGTGGCGAGAAGGGCGAGCTCGAGTTTGAGAATTTCAATGCTGCCGCAGCTACCATCCGCATCCAGGGACGCAATGTCCACCCAGGATACGCGAAGGGAAAGATGAAGAATGCCATGCGCATTGCCATTGAGCTGAATGATCTCCTTCCTGTAGATCAGAAGCCAGAGTACACAGAAGGCTATGAGGGCTTCTTCCATCTCATCTCGTTCAACGGCACTGTCGAGGAGGCTACCATATCATATATTATAAGGGATCACTCGATGTCTCTGTATGAGCACAAGAAGCAGGTGATGCAGCAGTGTGTCGACTTCATCAATCAGAAGTACGGCGAGGGCACAGCTACCCTTAACCTCCGCCATCAGTACTACAACATGCGCAAGGAGGTAGAGCCTCACTACCATATAGTGGAGAAGGCTATGAAGGCAATGGAAATGGCTGGTGTCAAGCCAAAGGTTCAGCCTATACGTGGCGGTACCGATGGTGCGAACCTCTCGTTCATGGGCCTTCCTTGCCCAAATATCTTCGCTGGAGGCTTGAATTTCCATGGCAAGATGGAGTTCGCTACAGTGGAAAATATGGAGTCAGCGGCTCAGGTAATCCTGAATATTCTGGCACTTTACGCAGAATAATGAGTTTTTTCGCACTTTTTTAAGAATTTTTGCGAAAAATATTTGCAAGTATAAAAATTGTTTGTACCTTTGCAATCCGCTTTGGAAACGAAGCGAACGATCTTTGAAAATATTGAGAGATAGATAACGAGGTAAAGAAGTTTAGAGATTTAAAAGTCTGTAATCAGAGTAGAATTCGAGTTTTTTCGATAGTTGATTAGGGACTGCAATTTCATAGGCAAAAACGAGTAATTATCATGAGACACCACTTCATCGGGAGATGATGTGGAACAGTCGAAGTGATTCATTCAGAGAAAGAGAACAAGAGCGAACGGTGGATGCCTAGGCTTCAGGAGGCGATGAAGGACGTGGTAAGCTGCGATAAGCTCCGGGGATCTGCAAACAGGAACTGATCCGGAGATTTCCGAATGGGGGAACCCGTCTGGCTGAAGGCCAGTCACCAGCAAAGCTGGAGCACACGCAGGGAACTGAAACATCTTAGTACCTGCAGGAAAAGAAAGAAACATCGATTCCCAAAGTAGTGGCGAGCGAAATGGGAAGAGCCTAAACCGTGGACGTTACGGCGCGCACGGGGTTGTAGGAGTGGTCATTAAGTCATGTCCAGGAACTGGAACCGTCTGGAAAGTCGGTCCATAGAGGGTGACAGACCCGTACAGGTAACGGGGATGTGACGAGACCACCACCTGAGTAGGGCGGGACACGTGGAATCCTGTCTGAATCTGCGGCGACCATG
>JAKSJL010000036.1 GCA_024398295.1 Bacteroidales bacterium | reverse complement strand
CTTTGCCATAAGACCAATGTTTGAGCTAAGGAGATTGCACTCAGCGACGCGTTATGACTTAACGTAGTAGCTAGGAGTCTGAGGATTTTTCGATTCATTGTAGTTGTACTCATTCCAGTCATAGAAGGACTCATAATAGTATGGGTATGGATTGTCCCATATCAGTTCATCCTCGCTTGAGAGGCCATTGCTCTCCAAAGCCACGAGGGCGTCTGAAGAGCTCTGCGCACCTGCATAGATGCTCTGGTCGAGGGTATAGGTAAAGCGGATGCGATAGATGGCACCCGGCTCCTTCTTGAAGAGGTTTGAAAGGTCAATGCTGTAGAGCTTCGACTTAGTGAGATCGGTATCTGGATCCTCATCGAGCCTGATAGTCTGCTTGCATACGAGGCGTCCAGACCTTCTGAGGCCGTCAGAGCCACCGAGGTCATTGTCCTGGAGGAACATCAGGACGTTGTCCTCATAGATCTTCACTACCCTCACGGTCACTGACCTGAGGCCTACTGCGTAGAATGGAACCACCAGGGATGCATCGTCTGGAAGGATGTTTCCGCTGAAGGCGAGGCTCACGTGCGGCTTCACTGCAGCACCCGAGAGCTTGTATGAGAGGTCCTGACCGAGGCTGGTGCCATCATATGCCTTCACCTGGGATGCCACTGACACGACTACATTGTCATCGGTCATGGTGTCGAAGTATACCCTTGCTTTGTTGTTCTCCACATCGGTGTAGAACCTACCCACATTCTGGAGAGTGAAGAAGCCCTTGTCCTCTGCCGACTTATCAAGAGGCTGTGAGAAGATCACGTCCACATATGGATCCTTTCCTTCGTTGAGGATAACGTCGATGATCTCGAATCCACCATCAGCTGGAATGGTTATAGAGTAACCCTGATCCTTGAAACCCTTGGACGAGCCCTTGATGTCAAGATCGAGATCGTAGGCCGAGCTCTTTCTGGCGATGTCCTTTACGGACACCTCGTATGAGGTGGTGCCAAGTGCCTTGATCTCAGGTGTATAGCCCTTGATGGAGACCATCTTGGCTACAGCGCCTTCATCCACAGGCTCACTGAATGAGAGGGTAGATACGAAGGTCGCCTTCGATGGGTCGTCAGCACTGATGTCAAGCGCGCTGGTCTCCAGAGTCATTGTCTTCGGGAGCACCCTGAATGTGAAGTCGAACTTCTTGAGCTCCGACTTCTTCACATCAGCAACTGCAGAAAGGTCAAGGCTCGCCTTGTAGGTCTTTCCAGGTGTGAGCTGGCCCTCATCAGGGGTGAACTCCAGCACAGATGGAGAAATCCACCTGGCAGAACCCTTGAGTGAAGGGCTGAATGAGAAGAGCTTCGCATTCTCGACCTGCTTCATGTCCGAAGTAAACTCCACACGGACACTTGATGAAGAAGTGATGGATCCACCTGTGTATGCCTTCACATACGCAGCGAACTCCGCAGATGGATCAATGGATTTTCCCTGCTTGCAAGAGAAAATCAGTGGCAGGAATGCCACCATAGCGACTAGCGCTTTCAAACATCCTTTCATACGCAAAAGATTTTTATCTTTCCTTAGCTCTCGGATGAGCTTCGGAATATACAGTTTTTAGTTTTTCTATAGAGTTATGCGTGTACACCTGAGTAGCTGCGAGAGAAGCGTGGCCGAGGAACTCCTTGATGGAGTTCAGGCCGGCGCCTTCGTTGAGCAGCGACGTGGCGATGGTGTGCCGGAGCACGTGTGGAGACTTCCTCACCGTCTCCGAGCTGAGCTCCTCCTTCACCGTCCTGTCCACGAACACCGGGTAAAGTCTTTTTCCCTGCCAGGTACGCAGAAGCGGTCCCTCCACTTCACCGAAACGGCTTCCCACCGCCTCCAGGTACATTTTCAGTTCATCACATGTCACATCCACGACCGGAACTTCCCTGACCTTGTCTCCTTTTCCACGCACCTTGAGAGCGTGGCGCTGGAAGTCCATGCTTGACACATCGAGCGAGATGAGCTCGGCGCGACGTATCCCGGTAGCATGCAGCAGCGATATGATCATACGGCGAAGCCTCCTCTCATACATCTGCCTGGCCGTCTTCGAGTCCTCCGAGCCGTAAGTCTTGAAGATCTCCAGCTCATCGCGCGACGCAGAGTGCTCGGTCTTCGCAAAATAAGACTCTATCGATTCATCGCGATAGAAGGCCGGAAGCCGCTTCTCCACCTTTGGCCGCTTCACGAGGTTCACCGGGTTTGAGCTGAGCTTTCCCTCCTTCATGAGATAACGGCAGAAGCCACTGAGCACTGACAGCTGAAGGTTCACGGTGCGAGGCGAGAGTCCTTCATCGTCCATCATATGCACCTCATACGAGCGGAGCATCTGATGGGTGAGCGCCTCCAGAAGCTCATCGTCACTGCTTGACCCAGGCACAGCGAAGGCCGCGAAGCGCTGAAGCGCATCGGTATAGATATCCACAGTCCTCTGCGAATACCTCTTCACTGCCGCCACATATGCCAAGTAGTCAAAATACATCTTACTTCAACGCCGTAAGTCCCATCTCAGCAGCCTTCGCCCTCATGAGGCCATCAGCCGCTTCGAAATCATTCGCGATGACGCCATCCAGGATGGCTTCCTTCACATATTCCTTGAGAACACCTATCTCCTTGCCCGGAGCGATGCCAAACACATCCATTATATACTCTCCAGTGATAGGATTCTTCCAGTTTCTATACTCATCTTTCTGCTCGACTTCCTTCATTTTCTGCTTCACCAGCTCGAAGTTCTGGCGGATGCGAGCCACCTTCACCGGATTCTTCGAGGTGATGTCTGCATTACACAGTATCATGAGGTCGTCGATGTCATGCCCTGCATCGAAAAGGAGTCTGCGTACAGCAGAATCCGTCACCACATCATCCACAAGGGCGATAGGACGAAGATGCAGTTTCACAAGGTTCTGCACAAACTTCATCTTCTCATTCAGAGGCATCATCAGCTCCTTGAAGATCTTTGGAACCATCTTTGAGCCAATGAATTCGTGTCCGTGGAAGGTCCATCCCATCTGGGAGTCGAACTTCTTCGAGGCTGGCTTGCCGATATCATGCAGCAGAGCCGCCCAGCGCAGCCAGACATTTGGCTGGGTGCGCACAGACTCCACGAAACCATTGCCATCTATCTCAGGGGTGTAGTCCTTCAGCCTCCCCTCCGCGATGGCTGCCATCTCGAAGGCGGCTACATTGTCCACCACCGCGATGGTATGTGAGAAGTTATCCTTATGTCCTTTACCGTCAATCGTTTCCACTCCCTTGAGTGCAGCGAGCTGAGGCAGTACATACTCCAGCAGCCCGGTCTCCTCCATCAGGCGGAACGCCATCGATGGCTTCGCTGTGACCAGGATCTTGTTCAGCTCCTCCACAATGCGCTCCTTGGACAGAATGGTCATCCTGTCGCGCATGCGCTTCATGCTCTCGAGCGACTCAGGCACGATCTCGAACTTATGCTCTTCCGTGCTGAGCTTCGTCGCGAAGCGGATGGCGCGGAGCATACGAAGCGGATCATCCGAGTAGGTCGTATCAGGGTCCAATGGTGTACGGATGATGCCAGCGACAAGGTCGCGGATGCCGCCAAATGGGTCCACAAGCTCGCCGAAACTGTCCTTCTGCAGGCTGAACGCCATGGCATTTATGGTGAAGTCGCGACGCAGCTGGTCATCCTCAATGGTGCCGTCCTCAACTATAGGCTTGCGGCTCTCGCGCCTGTAAGACTCTTTTCTTGCCCCTACAAACTCTATCTCGTCGCCCTGGAAATGCAGCATCGCGGTGCCGAAGTTCTTGAAGTATGAGACATACTTTCCAGTCTTCTCACCCACGACGCGGGCAAACTCGATACCACTGCCCTCAACCACGATATCGATATCATTGCACTCGCGGCCAAGGAAACAGTCGCGGACAAAGCCTCCGATGACGAACGCTCTCACGCCAGTCTGCTCAGCCACGTCCGACACTATCTTGAATATCGGCTTATCTAGGTATCCTTGAGTAATAGTCGACATCTCTCTATCCTTACTGTTCATCAATATCCAGGCTTTCTGGATTCACTTCTGCTCCGAACCACTGCTCGACCTTCTGCTGAGCCTGGAACTTTATCTCAGGAGTCACATTTGAGCTGATGAAATGATAGGCCGCGATGAGCGCTGCCAAGTCATCAGTGAATCCGGCTACCGGGATAGCATCCGGGATGAGGTCCAGAGGCAGGATGAAGTATCCCAGTGCACCGATGATCACACCCTTTTCCTTAAGGCTGATCCTCGGGTCCTTGAGCTCATAGAAAAGAATCAGAGCCACATAGACGAGCTTCTCCCCCGCCTTCTTTGCCACCTTTCCTATCTTTCCCCAGAACTTCTGCTCTGAGAAATAGCCTTCGTATTTATTCAGTTCCTTTGTCTCCATATCCTGACATTTCCACATATGTGGGAATCTTCTTCAAAAACTCATATCCCTCGCCTGCCCTTCTGGCCACGAAGGTGCTGTGACCATTTGTCACGAAAATGAATGGCACTCCCAGGACCATGTCATACCTCAACGCCTGCTCGAATGTAGCCTGGCTGAGTGTTACCTCAGGACGCTTGCACTCCACGATGGCGAGCGGATGGCCTCCACGTGCATAGACCACAATGTCTGCACGGTAGACCTTTCCTGCGCCATACTGAAGCCCCACCTCGCTCATCATCTGATGCACGGGGACGCCCAGCGAGTCACGCAGCAGGCTGATGAACCACTGGCGCACCCTCTCCTCGGGTGTCAGGGCCACGTCCTTGCGGCGTAGCGGGTCCCAGACTTTCTCCATTACTGGGCAGCTACCACAGCATCGAAGCAGAGGTCTGCCTCACTGTCGTTGATAAGAGTATGGCTGTGTCCCTTAGGGCAATAATGCACATCACCTGCCTTCAGGTCGATACGCTCACCGTCATAGATCACATAGCCCTCACCTGAAGTGAAGAACATGATCTCTGAGCTGTCTTCATGTGTATGAAGACCAATGCTTGCGCCCGGAATGAGGCGTCCCTTCATGATGCGGTTCGTGCCGTCAAAGAACATCTTCGCGGCATAAGATTTCTCACCACCCTTGAAGTTCGGGATGATGCTTTCCTCTATGGTATCAAATGCTATCTTCATAACCAAGTATAATTAACTCAATTTACAAACATACAAAAAATACTTCAAAAAGACTATTCCCATTCGACCAATATCCTATCAAGTGGAATCTTTTTCTTACCACCTCCTTTTCCAATTATTCCGTGCATCTGCGAGGAGGAGCGTGGGAAGTATTTCTCAAGCGTCCTGGACAGCTTCGACTTGACCATATAGATGGTCCCATCGATAGGCGTCACAAGCCGCTGGATACGTTTTTTCCTGACATCTGGCTCCACATCTGGAGCCACTGTCTCATAGATCTGCATAAGCTCATCTGCGAATGTATCCAGACACTTGCAGCATAGTCCTTCTGGGTGCTTAAGAAAGAGTATGAAAACGGTCTTCAGCAGCGGTGGGAGCTTGATTTCCTCCCCTTCTCTGGACGGGATGGTGATACGATAGTCTCTGTTTATGTGGATAAGCTCCGGCTCCTTTTCCGGTACTCCAAGGATTTCGTCCTCGCCATAGCCCATGGCCCTGAGACGGGCGACAGCCTCGCGGACCGAGCGCAGCAGCTCCGCTGCCTGCTGCTCGTCCGCGGCTTCGTGCCCGTCGTCACAAAGCACCGATGTGCACTGACATCTCTCCAGCAGCAACAGGGCTATAGATACTTCAAGATTTGACATTTTTCTCAAATAATTATTTAACTTTGTAAGTATGGATACTCATGTAGTGATAATGGCAGGTGGCATCGGCAGCAGATTCTGGCCGATGAGCACACCGACTTGTCCCAAGCAGTTCATAGATGTGCTGGGAGTGGGTAAGAGCATGATTCAGATGACAGTGGAGCGCCTCGCCCCTATCTGTCAGCTGGACCACATGTGGGTGGTAACATCCGCGGACTACATCTCGATTGTACGCGAGCAGCTGCCTTCGATCCCGACCGAGAACATCCTCGCTGAACCTGCAGCCAGAAGCACTGCCCCATGCATTGCTTACGCATGCTGGAAGATAAAGCAGAAGTATCCAGACGCAAATATCGTAGTCACTCCTTCTGACGCCCTCGTGATCGATGTCACAGAATACAGAAGGGTCATCGCCAAGGCATTGGAATTCACCGCCGACTCAGACTCTATCGTGACCATAGGCATAAAGCCTACGCGTCCAGAGGTGGGCTACGGCTATATCCACGCCATCCACAGTGACGAAGAGATCCAGAAAGTGGAGGCATTCAAGGAAAAGCCAGACCTAGAGACAGCGAAAGCCTATCTGGCCGATGGCAGCTATCTCTGGAATGCCGGCATCTTCGTGTGGAATGTCCGCACCATCACCTCTGCCATAAGTACTTACGTCCCTCAGATCGCAGAAGTGATCGAGGAGATGTCGAAGGCTTTCTACACCGACAGCGAGGAGGCCACAGTGAAGCGCCTCTTCCCTACCTGTGAGAAGATTTCCATCGACTATGCCGTGATGGAGAAGGCTCCACATATCTACACTATACCAGCAGAGTTCGGCTGGAGCGATGTGGGCACCTGGGGAGCTCTCCACACCATCCTTCCTAAGGACAGTGAAGCAAATGCCGTAGTCGGAGAGAATGTCAGCATGTTCGACTCCACAGGATGCGTCGTGCACACATCTTCGCTGAAGAAAGTAGTCATCGAAGGCCTTGACGGATATATCGTCACAGAGAAGGATGGAGCACTGCTCATCTGCCGACTCTCAGACGAGCAGCGCATCCGCGAGTTCCATGACTAGCGACGCCGAGGCACGCCAGCGTCTTTTCCCAGGTTCACGCCAAGCTTCTCCAGACGCAGCTTCAGAGCGTTTACATTGCGCTGAAGCACGTTCGACATGTTTGGCCATGACTGCCCCTCACTCCACATCTGCATAAGCGTAGAGTCATCTTCTTCGCTCCACTTCGCGTAAGCCTTCGGGAACTTACTTCTGAAGTCTTCCTGGGACAGTCTGTTCGTATCCAGGAATGAGAGGAGGAGTCTCGCCCTCTTGCCGTCCGCTCCCATGGACACCCACTCAGGGATATCCTCAGCATAAGCGTGCTCACGTATATCCTTGAGCACATCGACAGGAAGGCCACAGATGCTCTTCCTGAAGGCCAGGTCCGCGCCCTGCACCTTTTCCTGTGTCATGATCAGCTGGCCGAGTTCATAGAATGTCTCCATGATTATATCCTCGACACTCTCATAGGTCACACAGCGCTGCACCTCCAGCACAGCAGCAAACCTCTTCTCGAGGTCATTTGTCTTTTCGTTTTCCATAATCTTTTGGTTTATTTGGACACAACGAAAATATGACGACTCGACAAGAGGTCCATCAAATGCAACATTTTCCCTATACACATTTCAAGAAATGTTGCCTATTTAAGTATTTATGTATAATTCTGACGGGAACTATCTTCCCCTATGCTGCTTGACGTAACCTTCCGCGTACTTGCAGCGATACTCAAGGCCACGCATCAGCTCCATCGGATCGTGGTAAGCCTCGATGTTCCCATCTGTATTCTGGCTGACATGCTTGAGGTACGCCTCAAGCTTCGCCTCGCGATACTTGCTTATATCCACCCAGGTATCAGGCTGGAAGTTCTGTGTCTGAAGGCCAGTCATCACCTCACCATAATACAGGTCGAACGAATAGCCGCTGCGACGCCATGCGTCATACACAAGGATGCTGCAGTTCCTGTGGTCACGATGAGAGTCAATAGGCCAGTGGGTAAGCACCAGATCTGGTTTTTCCTTCTTTATGAGTTCAAGCATCTCGGCGTAGGCGTCAGCATTGACATAACTGGCACCATCCACCTGCGACATGAACACGGCACGGACGCCCATGAACGCACATGCGTCAAGAGCCTCCTGCGTGCGGATGGCAGCAGTTTCCTCACCGGACTTGCCTACTATTCCGCCCTCGCCACGGGTGAAGTACACGCTGACCACTTCACATCCCATGTCTTTCAGGGCGAGCATGGTGCCACCGGACATCGACTCGGGATCATCAGGATGTGCTCCTATCACCAGACACTTCTTATAGTGACCATCAGTAATAGCCTGCGCAAACATAGGCATGGCCACAAAGGCAGCCAGAAGGCTGAGAGCTAACTTCCTCATATTTACTTATTTCCGAAATATTTATTCAGCAGATAAGCCAGTCTGTAACCTGCGTCGCGAAGCTGCAGGCTCACGATATCGCGCGACTTCTCCACGGTGTCAGGATCAAGCACCTCGGTAAGGAAAGGATTGATCTCATAGATTCCGGCATTTCTGTCTGCGCACTGCTTCGCCCAGTCAATAACAGTTCCCTTCTGGATGCGACGGATCTCGCGCTTGGAAGCATTATCAAGCTGAGCAGCCACATCATCAGGCTTGCCTGTATAGAGCCATCCTGGGATCTTGTCATACACGCTATGGAAAGTGCCCTTATAGTCACCGAGGGTGCACTCCCAGAAGTTGCGAGGGCCAGGTATGTATGAGTGCACAGGGCAATGCATATCGCCAGCGAAATGTATCAGCACGCGCACATTCATCACCACTGCAGAATCTGTTAGCTCCTGATAATGAGAAAGATTATAATCAGCCAGATACATCGCATAGATAGCATCCTCCTTCGAGAGCCTAGGATTAGGGTCATACTCATGCTTCTCATTCACATTGTACACATGCCAAGCGGTGGTATAAGCTATCTCAGGGTCGTTGCGATGAGTATCCATCCACACAGCATCATCTTTCAGGTCATAGTCGAAATACTTGGCAATGTTTGCCTTAGTGGTCTCGCTGATATGCCTCTGAGCTACAGCGATCACGATCTGGTGGCCATACTTTCCCCAGGCCGCCACATTCTGCTGGGCCACCATAACCAGCGCCAGCAGCATCAAAAGATACTTCTTCATCTATTCCAATGTTTTAGTGTTACCGCAAATATAGCGATTCTTCTTGACAGACGCTAGATAAAAAGCCTTGTATGGCGGCGATATTCCGCATAAGCAGGCTTGTTCTTGAGCTGACGGCGCTCCATGAGCGGGATGCTGACAGTGCAGAAGAGGATAGTCACCGAGATAGGTCCGACGATGTACCATGAGGCTATACCGACGGCTGGAATCGAAGCTATCCACACGCCCCACCACATCGAGATCTCGCCGAAGTAGTTCGGATGTCTACCATGCTTCCAGAGGCCTACAGCGCATACCTCGCCAGGGTGCTCACGACGGAAGCGATGCGACTGGCGGTCGGCGACGAGCTGGATAGTGGCGGCAGCCACGGATACAGCGAAGCCGAGCAGCGAGAACTTCGACACGCCTGCTATAGGAGTGCGGAAAAGGAGCTCGAAGGCAGGGAGCATCGCGAGGAACACCACTATGGTAGGAACCATGTTCAGGCCAAAGAAGTTTATGACATGGAAAAGCCAAGGACTGCACTCTGTGCGATATTTGGTATAGCGCCAATCCTCATACGCCAGGCCCTTGAAGGTCACCGCCCAGTTCCAGGTGAGACGTATGCCCCAATACCATACCGCCACCAGTACAAGTGCTCCAGCCAAGCCCAGATGCCCCATGTGTACCGCCCACGCAGTAAGCATGACAGGTGGAGCTACGCTCCAGTAAGGGTCATAAAATGAGACGTTTCTGTATACAAGCCCCAGAGCCCAGATGTAGATAGTGGCGACCGCATCAGCGACAAACAGTGCCAGATATGGGTGCATCGCGCCATTGCAGAGGCGCCATGAGGCCCAGCCCAATACTGCAGCGATGATGTAATGAAGAGTGATGATAAGGAAGCTTTCCTTTCTAGTTTTTGTCATGATCGGTCGTGATAAAATGGATGACATGCTCTACCTTCTCTACACAGCAAAGGACAAGACAGGCTTCCGCCGTTCTGTGATCTTCAGGTTCAGTACTGTGGGTTTATAGCCACCTACTTTTCATTGATGAAAAACAGTGGTATGCAAGCGAGGATTGGGGTAAACAAAATGCTGAGCATAAGCCATAACGTCCTCGATAATCCACGAGCTTCAGCCCTGTCTGCATTTGATTTACAGAACACAAAAAAGCCTATTATCGACGACAGGAGAATCAGAATCAGAAACACATCGCTGAGCGTCAACGAATCATCCTCCGTCTCCGAATCAGAATCGACATCTATATCAGTATCGGTGTCTACTTCTACATCCACGTCTGTAGCAGTCTGATCTATAACCTGCTTCTCCGTCAGCGATGTAGACTTGTCTTTCTTCTGGCGTTTCATGGTCACTACGCCACCAAGTCCGTTATCTGCATCTGAGCTACCGGTGCTTTGTCCTGCCACGACTAAGCATGACAGTACCATGACAATTATGAGAAATAGTCTTTTCATACGAATCCTCTAGTCTCGTCTGAACAGGTCTCGAGTGTAAACCTTGCTTTCGACATCATCAAGGCATGCGTCGTAACGATTCGCAACGATAGCATCAGACTGTGCCTTGAAGCTGGCGAGGTCATTGACCACAAGCGATCCGAAGAATGTAGTGCCATCCTCAAGGGTAGGCTCGAAGATGATCACATTGGCACCTTTCGCCTTGATGCGCTTCATGACGCCCTGGATGGATGACTGGCGGAAATTGTCTGAATTTGCCTTCATGGTGAGGCGATACACGCCGATGGTCACAGGCTTCTCCTTGCTGGCATCCCACTGGCCATTCTCGCTATAGTAGCCAGCTTTCTTCAGTATCTGATCAGCAATGAAGTCCTTTCTGGTGCGATTTGACTCCACAATGGCAGTCATCATCTGCTGAGGGACGTGATCGTAGTTTGCGAGGAGCTGCTTCGTATCCTTAGGGAGGCAGTATCCGCCATAGCCGAAGCTAGGGTTGTTATAATGCGAGCCGATTCTTGGATCAAGGCCAATGCCATCGATGATGGCCTTCGCGTCAAGTCCCTTGACCTCGGCATAAGTATCAAGCTCATTGAAGTAAGACACACGCAGCGCGAGGTAGGTGTTTGCGAACAGCTTCACAGCCTCAGCCTCCTTCATACCCATGAAGAGTGTGTCAATGTTTTCCTTGATGGCACCCTCCTGAAGGAGCGCAGCGAACACACGTGCATCCTCCTCTGGATGGTTTCCTGCCACAGCAGCAATTGCTGCATTCTCCTCATCGTATTCTGCTCCACTGAGTCTCTTCGGATAGCCTACAATGATCCTGGAAGGATAGAGGTTATCGTAAAGCGCCTTCGACTCGCGAAGGAACTCTGGAGAGAAGAGAAGGCGGAACTTCTCGTTGACAGGTCGTCCCTCCTCCTTGAATTTCTTCGCATACTTCACATAGAGATTGCGACAGTAACCCACAGGGATGGTAGACTTTATCACCATCACAGCCTCTGGATTCACGCTAAGAACGAGATCTATGACGTCCTCGATATGATGTGTGTCGAAGAAGTTCTTTGCAGGATCGTAGTTTGTCGGAGCGGCGATCACCACGATGTCTGCATCACGGTAGGCAGCGGCACCGTCCAGGGTGGCGGTAAGGTCAAGCTGCTTCTCGGCAAAGTACTTCTCGATATACTCGTCCTGTATAGGACTGATGCGGGCATTTATCTTGTCTACCTTCTCAGGGATCACATCTACAGCCACCACATGATGGTGCTGAGAGAGGAGAGTCGCGATGGAAAGACCAACATATCCTGTTCCTGCGACTGCTATTCTTAGATCTTCAAACTTTCTCATATGCTACTTCACGTCTAATGCTTCAAATCTGCTGTTCTGACTTCTGAACTCAGGGACTATCTCCTTCATCTTGCGTACGATGGCCATGTCATCGAAGGTATATGACAGTTCATGCAGTTCAATCTCATTCTTGAGGGCAAGCTCATAAGGATACTCACGCACCTGCGCCACCTTGATCTTCGGATGACCGGTAGGCTTCGTCTGCTCAGAATCGCTGAGCAGCTCCTCGAAGAGCTTCTCTCCATTACGGAGCCCCGTATACTCTATCTTGACATCTTTCGCGCCATAGAGCTGGATCATGTTCTTGGCGAGGTCCGCGATCCTTACAGGCGCTCCCATATCAAACACAAATATCTCTCCTCCATTTCCCATGGTACCAGCCTCGAGGACCAGACGACATGCCTCAGGAATCAGCATGAAGTAGCGGATGATATCTGGATGTGTCACAGTCACAGGGCCACCCTTGCGGATCTGCTCGCGGAAGATAGGAATCACGGAACCATTTGATCCAAGGACATTTCCGAAACGCGTAGTCACGAACTGAGTGGTCTTCTGATGAGAGTTCAGCGCCTGGCAGTAGATCTCGCATATACGCTTCGAGCATCCCATGACATTTGTCGGATTCACAGCCTTGTCGGTGGAGATCATCACAAACTTCTTTGTGCCGCACTTCACCGCGAGATCAGCAATCACACGTGTGCCATAGACGTTATTCTGTACCGCCACGGCCGGATTATCTTCCATCATAGGCACATGCTTGTATGCTGCAGCATGGAATACATACTCAGGCTTGTGAGCCGAGAAGATGCGCTCCATATGCTCTTCATTGTTTATTGATCCTACGATGGTCCAGACCTTGAGGTCAGGATGCCTTTCTGCCATATAACGACGAACGTCGTGCATAGGCGTTTCTGCCTGGTCCACAAGTACCAGGTCAGAAGGTGAGAACTTGGCAACCTGACGTGCCATCTCGGAGCCAATGGATCCGGCTGCACCGGTGATGAGTACCCTCTTACCTGACAACATCTCACCGATCGACTTCATATCCACATGGATGATGTCTCTAGGAAGAAGGTCTTCGATCTCCACTTCCTTGAACTGATGATGGGATACTTCTCCATAGCCATCCCACTCATCTGAAGGTGGCATCATGAGAATCTTTATGTCAGCGGACACAAGTGCATTGATCAAACTGCTTCTATGTGTGAACCTGTCCGCCTGTGCAGGCGAAACGATAAGGGTCTTGACATCGCTGCGCTTCATGATATCCACCACATCATCTGTGTCATAATAGACATCCACTCCCAGCAGCTTGCTGTTCTCGATAGCCTGCTCACCTGAAACGAAACCCATAAGCTGGAACTTTCCATTCGGGTCATTGAGAATACTCTTTCCGATGGCGATTCCTCCCTGCATACAGCCATAGATGAAAGCAGGCTGTGTAGCCGCACTTCTGTGGTAATGCGTGTACAAGTCCTTGGCAACGATCCTCATGACACACTGCACCATAGTGCTCAGGACGAAGATGAATGCGCCTAAGATGGCATCTGGAAACAGCAGGTAGTCTGAGACCAATGATCCCAGCGTATAATGGAACAGCACGATGATAGCTGTAGCCAAAAAGTTCGCAACACCGATTCTCTCCAGATCCACGAATGAAGAAAAACGGAGCACACTTCTATAAGTGCGCATCAGCACATAGGTAACAGCGTAAATCACAACGCCGATAACCATAACGAAGAAGATCTGCCAGAAATTGCCGGCAAAGCCGCTTCCGCCGAGCCTGAAATAGGCAGCCAGAAAACCCGAGACTGCCACTGTAGCACAGTCCAACGCAAGGATGGCGCTATATGGCAGGATCCTATGAGTGAAATGCCACTCACTGAATCGATAGAGAGGATTATTCATGGTATGTGTTTTTATTAATATCCTTCGGACAAAAACAAAGTGTTTGTGGACAAAGATAATAAATTTATTTATTATGTGTATATTTGCAAGTGATAAATAAAACCTAAAAAATGGAAGAAAAACAGATCAGACATATCGAGGTCCCATGTTTCATGACTGACTCAGCGTACAAGATGAAAGCTTCATCATTCATGGAGCAGGCTCAGGAGATCGCGATGGATGGTTCGGACACACTCGGATTTGGTTACGACGTGCTGCATCCGATGAACATGGCATGGGTACTCGTGCGCATGCAGTTCAAGTATCTCAGGGCACCTATGTGGAGGGACAAGCTCACACTCCGCACATGGCATAAGGGTGTGATGGGGCCATATTTCGTACGTGACTACGAAATGCTGGACGAGAACGGAGAGAGAGTAGCTGTAGCTACCAGCTCCTGGGTCGTGCTTAACATAGTGGAGCGCAGCTTCGTGCGCATGAACAGCCTTGAAGGCATAGTCGACCCGAATCCACAGTGCATGGATGCGGCTATCGAGACGCTCGCGCCGAAGGTGGCCATGCCACGTGGCGTCGAGCCTGATATCGTAGCGAGCCATAAGGTGGTCTATTCTGACCTTGACTTCAATGGTCATACAAACAACACCAAGTACATTTCCTGGGCTTTCGACGCACTCCCACTCGAAGTGAGCACCCAGAAGACCCTTACCGAAGTCAGCATTAACTTCAACAAAGAGGCTCTTCTGGACGAAGTCGTGGATCTCAAGTGCTTCCGTACCGAAAACGAAGGCGTAGAGACTTGGCTTGTAGAAGGCGCAGTAGAAGGACGCAGCTCGTTCACAGCGAAGATCACATTCTAATGAATATCAGGAGTTTCATCATAGCGGCGAGTGCAGTGGCGCTTACAGCATGCGGGCAGAGGCCAGGGCCGGAGTCCGCGCTGGATGCGCTATGCAGCGAGTACTTCCCAGCAGGCGAGCCAGGCGCAGCCGTGCTCGTCCTGCGTGGCGATGAGGTGCTCTTCGACAGAGGCTACGGAGTGGCCGACATGGAGAAGGGAGCGCTCATCGACGGCGACACCTTCTTCAACATCGCGTCAGTGTCGAAGCAGTTCACTGCGACTGCGGTGCTCCAGCTCGTCGACCGCGGCCTCCTAGGCCTGGACGACGAGGTCCGCACCTTCTTCCCTGAGTTCACCGACCCTATCTGGGAGGGCATCTGCGTGAAGCATCTTCTGAGCCATTCCTCAGGCATCCCAGACGCCAGGACAGGATATACACGCGAGCAGAGAGTGCTGGGCGACGAGGTGCTCGCTACTGAGTACCTGAAGACCCTTGACCACCTGAATTTCGCCCCAGGGACAGACTACGAGTACATTAACCCGACATTCGTTCTTCTAGGCTATCTGGTCGAGAGAGTGACTGGAGAGAACTTCTACAGCTATGTGAAAGAGCACATCTTCCTTCCAGCAGGGATGGAGGAAACGCTTTATTTCGACCGCGACCACCAGGACCTCATCCCACGCATGGCCCATGGCTATGAGTATGAGGATGTTACCGACATGCCAGAGGAGCGCATTGCTTCTGAGACCTCCTCTGCACCGAAGAACTGGTACGAGTACGATTTCGGCGAGGAGACCTTCTTCGCCACACGCCCTGACGGCGG
Organism: Bacteroidales bacterium; assembly: GCA_024398295.1. Taxonomy (GTDB): domain Bacteria; phylum Bacteroidota; class Bacteroidia; order Bacteroidales; family UBA932; genus Cryptobacteroides. The sequence goes on along the minus strand of JAKSJL010000036.1, from coordinate 4,382 downwards.
CATCTATACCTCCACCCACGAGTTTGTGAAATGGGAAAAAGCTCTGCGCGCCTGCTATGCTGGTGCTGAGGGAGCCATCCTTTCAGCAGAAAGCATTGGCGCAGCACATTCTCCTCATACGACTGTCTCCGGCAGCCAGTTCAGTGACTACCAGAACCGCCCTGACACATGGTACGGCTACGGCTGGTTCATCGAGGACGCTGGAGAGAAGATCATCTACCACACCGGCGACAACGGAGGCTTCAAGATCCTCGCAGCGCGCTATCCTGGCACAGACACACTCGTGCTGGTGTTTGCGAACAGAGCGGACTGGGATCGTTATGAGCTGATGAAGCGCATCGAAGACATTCTTAGAAACAACTGATTTTCAGAATCATGACAGAGATATCACATCATCATAAGGGAATACTGGTCCAGGTGATCTTCTTCCTGGTCATCCCACTGTTCTTCATGGGTTTCATGCTGCTGTATGAGCCTATGGGAGCGCGCGAGTTCATAAGCGCTGGGCGCGGCCTCTACGCATTCAATGTGACAATGATGATGTGCATCGCCCTGCTCTCACTTGTAGGCACCCGCCTGCCATTCCATTTCATATGGAGAAACCATAGCCTGCACTGGCTCTGGTACGCTGTATGGTGCCTCGGAGAGATATTCGTGATAGCATGCTTCCATGCTCTCTATCTATATCTGATGTACAAGGGAGGCATCCCATATTTCTCAGTGCTGGCCAGATGTTTCGGACTCGATCTCATGACCATGATCTATCCGTATGTCATCCTGTTGCTTGCGATAGAGGTGAAAGCCCAGAGCGAGAGCGGTCTCGAAGAGTCCTCTGACGAGCTCGTGCGCTTCACAGACACATATATGAGAGTGAAGCTCGTCATCGCTCCATCTGCCATCCTGTACATCGCAGCTGAGGAGAACTATGTAAGAATCAGCTACATGGATGGAGAGATTCTGAAAGATTACGTCCTTCGCAGCTCCATGAAGGCCATCGAGCAGCTTGTGCAGAAGCATGGTCTGGTGCGCTGTCACCGCTCATACTTCATCAACCCTAAGCGAATAAAGGTACTGCGTAAAGATGCAGAAGGCCAGATCGTTGCCGATCTAGCCATCCCTACTGCATCCAAGGTCCCAGTATCCAAGCGTTATTACGACGCTCTCTCGGACCTATTATAGATTATTCCATAAGCTTGCGATACTTAAAGCGCTTTGGCTCTTCATTGCCGAGGCGCTTCTTTCTATTCTCCTCATATTCAGAATATGAGCCCTCGAAGTAGTATACCTGAGAGTCTCCCTCGAAAGCGAGGATATGTGTCGCGATACGGTCAAGGAACCAGCGGTCATGGGATACGACCACAGCACAGCCGGCGAAGTTCTCAAGACCCTCCTCAAGCGCACGGATGGTGTTTACATCCACGTCGTTGGTAGGCTCATCGAGAAGGATGACATTGCCCTCATCCTTGAGAGTCAGAGCCAGATGGAGACGATTTCTCTCACCTCCAGAGAGGATGCCGCACTTCTTCTCCTGATCGGCGCCGCTGAAGTTGAAGCGAGACACATAAGAGCGCGCCGCCACTTCCCTATTACCGAGTCTCACGAATTCAGAATCATTGGCAATGGTCTGGTATACAGTCTTTTCCGGATCGATGCTCTTATGCTGCTGATCCACATACGAGAGCTTCACTGTATCACCTATCTCAATGCTTCCGCTGTCTGGCTGCTCAAGTCCCATGATGAGGCGGAAGAGAGTGGTCTTACCTGCTCCGTTCGGACCAATGACACCGACGATACCTGCTGGAGGAAGGACGAAGTCAAGGTTCTCGAAGAGTATCTTGTCACCGTAGGTCTTCGATACACCATGGAAGTTGATGACATTGTTTCCAAGCCTTGGACCGTTCGGTATGTAGATCTCGAGATTTGCCTCCTTCTCCTTGGTATCGGCAGAAGCCATCTTCTCATAAGCGCCGATACGCGCTTTCTGCTTCGCCTGGCGAGCCTTTGGAGCCATACGCACCCACTCGAGCTCACGCTCCAGAGTCTTTCTGCGCTTGCTCTCAGCCTTTTCCTCCTGAGCCAGTCTCTTCGACTTCTGATCGAGCCATGAAGAGTAGTTGCCCTTCCATGGAATACCCTCTCCACGGTCAAGCTCGAGGATCCATCCGGCTACATTGTCAAGGAAATAACGGTCGTGGGTAACCGCAATGACGGTACCCTTGTACTGCTGGAGATGCGCCTCAAGCCACTGGATACTCTCGGTATCGAGGTGGTTTGTAGGCTCGTCGAGAAGGAGCACATCCGGCTCACGCAGCAGCAGGCGGCAGAGAGCCACACGGCGTCTCTCACCTCCCGAGAGATTCGCAACGAGCGCGTCCTCAGGCGGGCACTGGAGCGCGTCCATCGCCCTTTCGAGCTTCGCATCGATCTCCCAGCCACCACACTGGTCTATCTTCTCAGTGAGCTCACCCTGGCGCATGATGAGCTCGTTCATCTCATCATCGCTCATCGGCTCCATGAACTTCATGTTGACTTCCTCATATTCCTTGAGAAGGTCCACGACCTCCTGGACTCCCTCCTTCACGACCTCGATGACCGTCTTGTCCGGGTCCATCTGAGGTTCCTGCTCGAGATATCCTACTGAATAGCCCGGAGCCCATACCACTTCGCCCTTATAGGACTTCTCCACACCGGCGATGATCTTCATCAAGGTGGACTTTCCGGAGCCATTGAGACCGATCACGCCGATCTTCGCACCATAAAAGAATGAGAGGTAGATGTCCTTAAGGATCACTTTGTTATTGTGCGGAAGGGTCTTGCCCACTCCCGCCATCGAGAAAATGATCTTTTCGTCTGCCATAAACTATTGATTTTTAGATGTTTTTACTCTTGGAAACTGAAAGACGATTGCAAGCAGCAGCATGAGCGCCACGAGCATCGGATAATAAAGGTGAGAGATGATCTGCACAGGCGAGAGCGAGGCCAGGCCTGCGGCCATCAGGAGCTGCGCACCGTAAGGGAGCATGCCCTGGATGACGCAGGACGAGATGTCGAGCACGCTGGCAGCGCGTCTCGGCGCGACTCCATAGCGTGCAGAGACGTCTTTCGCTATCTCCCCCACTGTTATGATGGCAATGGTGTTGTTCGCCGTACACACGTTCGTGATCGCTGTCAGCACCGCGATCACTCCCTCCGCTCCTCTGCGGCCTGAAATGCGACGCGTCAGCCTGTCAATCAGGAACTCGAAGCCGCCACACGACTTGACCACATTCATCAGGCCTCCAGCGAGGAGCGTCACGATGATGAGCTCATACATGCCAGCGAGGCCGGAGCCAGCTGCGTTCAGCAGCGACAGCACCGTCGAGCCAGTGGCGAGGCCGAGCGCCCATGTGACAGCTATGCCACACAGAAGCACCCCCAACACATTCATGCCGCACAGCGCCAGCACGATGACTATCACATACGGAATCGCCTTGTACCAAGGAGTTTCCGACGCCATCGCCAACTCACCAGAAGGAACATGTCCGAAGATATAGATCGCGAGCGCAGCGAGGGCAGCAGGCAGGACAATCATGAAGTTCGTCCTGAACTTGTCCCTCATCAGACATCCCTGGCTCTGCGTCGAGGCGATGGTCGTATCCGATATAAAGGAAAGGTTGTCACCGAAAAAAGCGCCTCCTACCACGATGGCGACCATCCAGGCCACCTCAGCGCCAGTTTGCTCCGCGATACCATTGACTACAGGAGTCAATGCGACAATGGTCCCGACTGACGTACCAATGCTCATGGAAATGAAGCATGCGGCAAGGAAGATTCCCGCAGGAAGAAATGCGCTCGGAACAGCGCGAAGTGTGAGCTGCACGGTAGCATCCACAGCCCCCACCGACTTCGCGGTAGCCGCGAACATTCCAGCCAGGATGAAAATCCATATCATGTAGAGGATATCCTTGTTCGCCGCGCCTGCAGACACAGTGTCAATGCGCTCCTTCAGGCTCTTCCCCTTCAGAATGCACACACCGTAAACCGCCGCCACGACAAAAGCCACGCCGATAGGCACGGCATAGAAATCGCCCGCCAGCAGCGACGACGCAATATACACCAGCAGCAAAACCACCACCGGCGACAAAGCCATCAATCCTTTTCTTGTACTTATCATTGTTCTTCTATCAATTCTACCCTCTCTTTTCAATTACACCCGCTCTCGTGCGCAAATCAGCCTCTGCCACGCACCAAACTCATCTTCCACCACCTCTCGTGCGCAAAACAGCCATTTCCACGCACCAAACACGTCTTTCACCGCCTTTCGTGCGCAAATCAGCCGTTTCCACGCACCAAACCAGTCTTTCACTCGATTTCGCGAACCGGTATCGGCTCTCGTGCGCAAA
>JAKSJL010000035.1 GCA_024398295.1 Bacteroidales bacterium | reverse complement strand
CGGACGCGGTCGTACTCGGAGTTGACGGCGTAGCCCATCTCGTAGGCGCGCTCGGAGGCGGTTTTCTGAGAGAGGGCGCCGATGCCCTTGAGCTGGACGATGTTTGCGACCTCCTCGGTCTCGGACATGAAGATGTATGGCATGATCTCGCCCTTGACCTTGAAAAGGGCGAATTCGGAGGACATGCCTGATTCCAGGCCGTAGCCGTACTTGAAGATGCGGATGATGTCGTCGATGAAGGCCTGGAAATGCTGCGCATCGATGAGGCCCATCTGGTAGGCATCCGCATAGAGCATCTTGACGGTGAGAGACGACAGGTCCGAGCCTGACTTTAGCTCCGGAGTCTCGACGGCGAAGGAAGACTTGAAAATCTGTTCCTTGAGCGTTTTCAGCTGCAGAGTGAATGAATTCGAGGCGTCAGCCGGCTCGAGGAAGCCTACCTTGGCATCGGTGGTGTCGGAGTTGATCATGGTAGGCGTGCCGTCCACCGTCGACTTCATGTCCATCTCGGCGCCGAAGGCATAGAGGATGCGGAGCGCGTACGCCTGGTTATTCTCACAAAGCTGCGAGATCGCGTACTCGAACTGCTCGATGAGCGACTGCGATTTCGCCCAGAAAGGCTCCCCGTAGCGATCGTATGCCACCGGAATGAACGGGAAATTATGCGGAATCGCATCTATATCCACTTCCCAGGCAGCCGCTGCGCCATCACCATCCGGGCCTATCCGGTAACGCATGTAGGAGGTATCATCATACACATCGAGGTACTCGGTGTACATGCCATCCTCATCCATCATGGAGTACTTGCGACCGAGCAGCACGAGCCTGCCGGTCATAGGGTCAAAGTGCGGATACAGCACGTCTCCCTTCTCATACGAGAAGACGCGCCAGCCGACAGTGCCACTCGACAAATAAAAGCAGAGAGCGACATCGCCCACCTTGCCATCTGCGCCAATGGACTCGTACAGCGCATTCTCCATGTTATGCAGCTCCCAGCCCTCGCGGAAGCGGGCAAGCATCTGCTGGTCCTGTGCACCGCTGTCTGAGGCAATGATTCTGAGATTGATGTTGTTATTCACCAGCGTCGCCAGCCTCTTGATGAAGATCTGCTCCTGGAAGGCTATCGCTACCCTGGTCTTGATCTTCTGGTAAATCTTGCCATCGCTGTCCTTGGAGAGCGGGTTCGGGTAGTATTTGAGCGAGTTGATGGCGTGCGCATTGACATCAAACTCCCTCAGGAAATCAGCCTGTGTCATCAGGTCAAACCTCAGGTTCTCCCGCGATGAGTCGAGGGAGTTTATGCCACCACGGCGGTACACGGGACCGGACTGGGTGATGATATCTGCTGGTATGGTCCTCCTGAAGGCAGGTTTCTGCAGGATGCGCTCAGGAGTCATAGTGGTGATGTTGATGGTGTCCATTGTTTTCAAAATTAGCTTGACCATCTCTCGAAGCCCCTTCTGATGACAGAATGGACGTGCTCGTAGAGATGAATGACCATAAAAAGCGATTCGATGAAGTCTGGAGAGTGCCCGATCTCGAGCTTCATCTGGGGTTTGCCGATGATCTCGAAACGTCCTCCCTCGGTGTTCTCCTTGCGCTTGAGGGCACGACGCTCCTCCATAAGCCTGTCGCGGAGCGTGAAGGAATACCCTTTCTTGTCGGTGAAGGTCCTCTGCAGCAAGCCATCGGCTATGGAGAACTCTTTCTGCTTGATGGACTTCACGAACTTTTCGGCGCACTCTGACTTGAGGTTGTTCCACAGGCGCGTGTCGGAAGCAGTGGATTTGTTGTTAAACGGCACGGAGCGCTTGAATGCAGTGGAGGAGCTCAGCCACAGGCCGAGACCATTGGCATCATAAGTGAAGTTTTCCTTGCGCACGCCATTCTTCTTCAGGAAGGCCTCGATAAACGGGATGACAGACTCCGACATGGCGCCTCTCCAGGCTTCCATGTCGAATATGTGGTGGCCGTCGAAGGCGAAGATGACGAAGAAATCGCCTGTCAGGGCGACGTCGGCGGATGCCCTCATGAAGCCGTCGCGCCTTTCTGTGTTTGCGAAAAATGCCTCCATGTCCTCCATGGAGAGCATGCACTGCCCCGAGTCCACGTCGCGCCAGATGCCCTCGATGTCGTTGGTCGTGGACTCCCCTCCTCGCGCCGAGATCCTGGACATGTATTTGGAGTCCGAGACGTGGAGGATCACATTGTCCTTGAAATCGCCGTCGATGAAGACGAGAGAAGTGACAAAATCGCGGTAGGACTGGCCTGTGGATGCGCAGAGGGCGTCCACCTTTCCCTTCACATTCGGGTGCTCATACACCTCTTCCGGCGTGTCGCCCCACGCGATCTCGCTGACATCCTGGCCGAAGCGGTAGAAATAGCGGAGGTGGCCGGAGCGCTCAGGGATGACTCTGTCTGTGTCCGGGTCAATGTACCAGTCCAGGAAGTATCTGAGTTTGTTTGACTTACCCACGGGGTTGCAGGTGCAGATGCACTTAGGCTTGACGCCCGATGTGGATCTGTTTGAGGAGAGCAGCTCGAAGAGCGTATTCATGTTATCCCTGGTGTGCTCCGCGAGCTCCTCGATGACGATATAGGCCATCTCGACGCCACGGAAACGATCGGAGATCTTCTTCGGGTCCTGGAGATGCTCCATCTTCATGGTCGCTCCCTTGCCGCCGAGAAACTTCCACTCGAAGGTGGATTCATTGGACGTGCCGAACCCCTTGAAAACCTGCTTCGAGGACTTCCAGATGCCGCGGGCGACGTCGTCTTCCAGCTTGCGGAAGCCATACATATTCACATCGGGGTTGAAGATGTATGGCAATGCTTCAAACAGTCCCACCCAGGTCTTGCCGCCACCTCTCTTACCGCCGACTATCTTGATGTCGGCATCTGAAAGGAGGACATTTTCCTGAAATCCTTTCTGCGGAACCAGCTCGTATATCCTCTTTCCCTGCTTCATGCGCTTGATATTCTCGCGCCTTAAAGCTTCTATTCCATCATACGTGTACACTGTCATCCCGTATTCTGAAAATATGGGATCGATGTACTCCTGCATAATGTCATTTGTTCTTCTCATAATACAAAAATGACACTATTATCGCAATAATGTGCAATAATTATTGCAGTCGTTTGTGATTTACTCTATATTTTTGTAGAAAAGCATATAAAAACATGAAAACCAAGTTATTAAATGCACTTAAAAGTAAGTATGCCGAGCTCGGCACAAGCGAGAGGGCTCTGGAAGGACTTGCATCGATAATGGCAAAATCTGTCACCGAGGAGTCAGATGTGGAATCTGCAGTGGCTGATGAAGCGGTCGCGGGACTTCTCAAGTCCCTCTCGGAAGAGACAAAAGCCATAAGGGAGAAGCTTGCAGCCAGTGAAAAGGCAAACCACGACAAGGAGGTGATAGCCAGAGTACACGAGCTGATGAAGGCATCTGGATGTACCAATGAATTCATCCGAAACATGACCCTGAAGGGAGTGGTCGTGAATGAAGGAGACACTCCCGAAAGCCTCGCCAAGAGCTACAAGGATGCCTATAACGCAAACTTCAAGGAGGCCTATGGAGATGGCGCCATACCGCCTATCAGCAGGCCGAATCCGGAAGGATACAGAAAGGGAGACTACAAGGGTATCGCCGAGAAACTGAAAAGAAGCGGAGACATTCCGTCAAAAGAGTAATCATAACTAAAAACAGAGTACAATATGAAAGGAACATTTAACGCATACGGACAGACATCGGAGAGGTTCGAAGGACATATTCCCGTTTGGCTGGGAGTGGTATCTCCGCTGCCTATCGGTGGAAAGATGCAGGGCCTTAACCAGTTTGCGGAGCTGGAAGGCATCCTCAGGGCCGGTACGCCATGCCACTACGACTTCGTGAATAAGCAATTCTGGGCCATCAACCCCGGCCAAGAGAGCGAGGCGAACTGCTATCTGTACAACGACGTCATGCCAGTCGACAGACGTGCAGCAGACGCGGACTGGACCAAGACTGTAGGAGCCGTCGTGATGGCTCACAACGAAGGGCTGCTGATCAGCCGCATCCCGGGAGCAGAAGCATACGACATCGATGCCCTTCAGGCAGCAGTGCCAAATGTCATCCTCATCCGCGAGCCTTTGGGAGAGTAATAATCAAACTAAATAACTAATCACATGAATACATATCCTATAAGTTTCTACGACCTTCTCTCCCGAGCATTGGGAGGGAATGACGCTGTGAGGCTCCAGGGATTTCTTGATGACGTACTGGCTGAGAAATACAACTCTCTGGATACTCCAGGCTTCAGGTTTGCAGACGAGATGCAGCTTGACTTCACCTATGAACAGGTACAGAAAGAGCTGGGTATCAATGTCATGGCTCAGTACACAGATCCTGACTCCCCTCCTATCCCTACGGGAACGGAAGGCTTCTCACTGTCCACCGGCAAGGTGCCAAGAATGAAAATGGTCGAGTACTGGAACGAAGACAAGTACCGAAAGATGCTCATCGCCGAGCAGAGGTTCGGCTCCGGCTCCGACCGCGTGGTCGACGCCGCAGTCAAGGCACTCTTCAACACTACCGACAAGCTTATCGGCGCTCATACAAACTCACTCACCTATCAGAGGCACCAGATCGTGTCGACCGGTAAGTTCACACTTACCCCTGACAACAACCCTTATGGAATCGCAGGACTCACCTTCGCTTCTCATGTGCCTTCAGAGAACTCACAAATCATCACGACGGCCAACAAGAAGTGGTGGACCAACAAGTCGAAGACCACCGAAGGCTCCGCAGCAGACCCGATCGATGATCTTCAGAAGATGGTCAAAAAAGCGAGGAAGAAAGGTGTCAGAGGCCATTTCGAGCTTAATGATGCGTACATGGACGCGATCCTTGGGCACAGCAAGGTCACCTCTGCTCTGGGAATATACTTCTTCCCTATGGGCGATGCGGCCGTAATCGGCAGCGCAGCTGCCATACGTCCGCGAACTGAGAAGATTTCGGCGCTGGCGGCTATCGTGGGTGCAAATTTCAAGACCTTTGACCATCAGTCGGCGGTAGAGAAGTTTGACAACGGAAGCCTTAAGCGAGAGACCTTCGACGCGTTCGAGAGCGATGTCATCGTGTTTGTGCCTGACGGAAATCTGGGTGAGATCGTCACCGTGGAGCCTATCTCGATGGGCGGCACAGCAGCCTCATTCTATGGTGGCAGACTCCTGCTTACTGTGGATGTCGACTACACGAAGAAGTGTCAGACGTACCTGACGGAGATGACCTCACTCGTGGTGCCTACAGTGCCACAGTACTTCTGGTATCTCTATCCAAATAACAACTAGACAGATGTCCACAAGCCTCACCATAGAGCAATGGCTGGCCGGAATGGTGGACTTCAACCTCACTGAGTCTACCGTTGAGGCCATACTCCTTAACAACCAGGTCGCATCCGGAACCCTCGCCATAATGGTGTCGGAAAGGCAGCGAGACCTGTGTCTCGCGGACCTGTACATGTGGCTGGCGACGTCTTCTTCTTCGAAGGGCGGAGAGTATGTGTCCGATGGCGGATGGCAGCATCAGAAGTCGGCGAAGAATGTAGTCGACCGCGCCGGACTGCGTGCAAGGGCGCAGATGCTCTACAAGAAGTGGGACTCGGAGAAGGCTGAGGAGGCCATGGTGTCGATGGTGATGAGAAATCTCTACTGACATGTTTAATCCAAGGTTTCCGCATACACTCACAGTCCTTAGAGGAAGGCATGACGCCGAAGGCAATGCCATCTTCGGAGAAGACGGCGATCCCATCTACGAAGTCGTGCCGCTCACGATGGTCGAGATGTTCGATGAAGAGCCTCTCAGGCATCCAGACGGCAGTTTTGTGACCTATGATGCCAGCAGCATCCCTTTCGGATACAGGACCGACTCGAGAAGCACGGCGACCAGGATCGACGTAGTCGTATCCGACTTCAAGCTCGCTACGCCCATGTGCCTTACTGAGCTCTACCCTACCGACGTGCTGGTCGTGAAAGACTACGAAAGAGAGTATCGAGGAAGGCTGGTGAAGAAGACCACGTTCAACCTCGGAACGAACATCTGGATGGACGAGATACGCAACTAGCATATGAAAGCGTCAAAACGAAGAAACAGATCCACCATCCAGAACGCCTTCTTGAGGCTGTACGCGGCGGAGAAGACCGGGATAAGAAGCGCCCTCGAGGAGAACCTTCAGGCGAAAGTAAGGCTCGCTCTCGAGATGCATGAGGCAGATGGCAAGGACATCCATCTGCGCAACAGGCACTATGGCTGGGTCGTCCTGCATGACGGGAAGATCATCTCCTCGAAGTTCTGGGATGGCTCTGACGCGACAAATGACTGGGCCAAGGACGCTGTCATCCAGGCATCGGCAGACCATACACGAGGATGGGTGGGACTGCTCATATGCGAGCTTTCGGACAATGCTGGATACAAGGTGAACTACGAGGTGGATGTCTTCGAGGCCATCATAGATGACATGACGGGAGAATTCACATTTGAGCTCATGGCTTCGATACAGGAACGATTATGAACAAGTACGATATCACCAGGCTGGAGCAGACACTCAGACGAGTCATAAGCGAGATGGGAGTGTCCAGGAAGGTCTTCAGCGTAAGGCCGTATTCTGTGCCCGAGAGCATGGATGATTTCGTGGTGGCGCGAGTGGGAAGCGACGTGACGGACACAGGATGCTACGGATACTGCCGGGTGTACATATCGCTCTTTGCGAAGAATGTAGACGGCCTTAAGAATGGCGCCAAACTGTCCAGCATGTACCAGAAATTCATGAGCAGATTTCCGCAGTCCATCGACGGATATGAGTTCGGTAACACACCGACAGTTGTGGGAGATAAGGGCGATGACTTCAACTTCCACTCCAGGGTAATCAAAATAGAAACAATTATAAAAGTAAATCAGAATGGCAACACTTACCGCAGCAATGCTTGACGACCTCCACAGAGGCTGTACAGCTATCTCCATCCTGCCTTATCTGTCAGGTGGAGTCACATCTTTCAGCTCGCTGGACTTCAGTTCAGCCGACCAGATATTTACGCTTCAGGACTCATTCCAGATCTCGAAGGGAGACCCGTCGACGACAGAGATCAAGGTGGATCAGGAGCAGAGAACCATCGACACGGATGTCGAGGAAGGAGAATGGACACTCGCCGGAAATATACCATCGGTAGCCCAGGCAGTCCTGGAGTACTTCTACACGAAGAAAGGCAGCACTATCACCGGTGTCAAGGGACAGGGCTCTTCCATCGCGAACTACACTTCCGGTCAGGCATACACATCCAAGTCGAAGGAGGTGGAAGTGACCATGCTTGTGGAGTCTGCTTCGAAGAAGACCGCCATCATCTTTGCGCACGTGAAGATGAGTGTGGGATTTACCAATGATGACAACTCTACACCTGCATACTTAAGGATGACAGGAAACATCCTGGCCAACACCAAGGATGGTGTCGGCGACTGGGCAGTGGTTTATGCATAACTTTATGCAGATGCAGCCAAATAGCAGTGCCAGAAAGGAGTACGATGACATAGTCAATGATACTCCTACCCTTGTGCATATCCCCGGGACAAAGAAAAAGGTGAAGCTGACAGGGATGAAGCCCTACACGATAGAGCGCCTGACCATGCTCTGGAGCGAGCGCGAGATGAGCATCACGAAAGACGCTCCCGCCACTCTGAAAAGTCTCTGCAGGGAGCCGTATTTCAGCGTGAAAGAAGCCTGTCTGATGGTCTCGAACTCTTACTTGAAGATAATCTTCATCTATCCCGTCAAGTGGCGTATATGGGCTTATCTGAAGGGATACACCGAGGACCAGATGACGCCGATCATAATGGAGGGTAAAAAAAAACTTCCGCTTATGGGACACTGGCAGAATATGGCATTCTCAGTGGATATGAGGACGGACTGGATGAAGATGACGGCAAAGGAAGCAGAGCAGTACCGAGCAGAACTTCTTTCGGCTGCGAATCAGCTTTCATCGAGAAGTACCCCTGCTACGGAGGAACGAAAAGCTTTCTCTGTGGGCTCGTTAAAGTAAGGAACTACGCGTACAGGTGCGAGCTCACCATGCCTCAGATCGAGCTTATGCTTAGCGACCTGCCGCATACGCTGTATCGTATCGACAGGAAAGACAACTGGTCCGAGGCGGAAGCACTTCAGTTAGAGGCAAATAAGAAGGCAGAGCAGAGACGAAGGCGTGCAGAGGGCTACGCTGTAGAAGAGATATTTGATGGACTAGCAGATTAGAGAAAAATGGCGACAGTAGACAGTCTGAATTTCGAGGTGTTGATCGACGACCAGGACTTCAACGAGAAGATCAAGTCGATGACCGAGACTGCGACGGGTTTCAACACCACCGTAAGTGAGCTTCTGGAGATCAAGGCCAAGGTAAGCCAGATCCAGAAGGAGTCTGCCAAGGCCACCAGAGACGAGGCTCAGGCGACCAGGGAGGCGAACCGTGCCATCGAAGAGCAGGCACGCCATGAGGCATCCATGGCGGAATCTGCGGAGAGAAGGAACCGAGCCACAGAGCGCTCGGCCATCATCTCGGAAAGAAGGGCCTCGCAGGCTGTCATCAATGCCGAGAAGGAGAAGAAAGCATCCATAGAGACAGAACGGGCGGAAGCCAGAAAGACCAGAGAGCTGGAGCGAAGCAGCAGAGCGATGGAGCGACAGAGCAAGCTCCTGCATGATCTGACGGGACTGCTGACCAGCTACTTCTCCATCACAGGAGCGTCTCGGCTGCTGAATGACCTGGTGGATGTGACCGGCGAATTCGAGATACAGAGGACTACCCTACGCGCCATCCTGAATGATGTCGAGGGCGCGGACAACATCTTTGAGCAGATGCGTCAGCTGGCCGTCAAATCGCCCTTCCAGTTCAAGGATCTGGCATCTTATGCCAAGCAGCTGAGCGCCTTCTCCATACCGATGGAGGAGCTCTATGACACCACGAAGATGCTCGCGGACCTATCTGCCGGTCTGGGCGTGGACATGGGAAGAATCATCCTGGCTTATGGCCAGATAAGGAGCGCGTCGTTCCTGCGAGGGCAGGAAGTTAGACAGCTCACAGAAGCGGGCGTGCCTATCCTTACAGAGCTCGCTAAGCAGTTTGAGGAAGTGGAGGGACGCGCCGTGTCCGTGGGAGAGGTATTCGACAGGATATCGGCACGCCAGGTGCCATTTGAGATGGTGGCCAAGGTCTTCAAGGACATCACCTCCGAGGGCGGCAAGTTCTACGAGATGCAGGCAGTTCAGGCGGAGACATTGGCCGGAAAGATATCGAATCTGAAGGATGCCTACCAGAACATGCTGTACGAGATAGGCAGTGCCAATGGTGACCTGCTCAAAGCCCCTATCGACAGAATCACCAGCCTGATGGCTGACTATAACAAGGTCTTCAAGGAGCTTACAGTCGGAATGGCTACATTCCTATCTGTCAGAGCATTGACTACTTTCACTTCAGGTATCAATGGAAGTGCTGACTCTGTGTCGCGACTTACATTGGCTATGGGAAAACTCAAGGGAGCATTGGCAAATCACCCATATGTCGCACTCGCCGCCGCTGTCGCTACGCTGGCTGTCAAGCTGCACTCCGCGCTGACCGAGCAGAACGCTTTCAACGAAGCGCAGGAGAAGGCGAAGTCCGGCTACAATGTCACCCTGGCGGAGGAGAACGCGGAGCTGGATACATTCATCGTGAGGATCAAGACGGCGAAGGAAGGCACCGACGAGTACAACTCTGCCAAGAAAGCGCTCTATGCGCGCTACGGCACCTATATCGCTCAGCTGCAGGATGAGGGTGTGGCTGTGGACAATCTGGCGACTCTCTACGCTTCGCTGAAGGTGAAGATAGCGGATGCCACACGGGAGCGCTTCGGTTTCCAGGCCAGCAAGTCGATAGACGAAGCGTTTGCGGACACCCTGGCGAACCTGTACGGAAACGCGCGGGGCCGGGACGACGAAATTTACACATTGCGGCGGCTCTCCAAGGAGCTCAGGCTGTCAGCATCTGAGACTCAGGCCATCTGGTCCTACATCACCGGCACTGCCACTCGCGAGACTATAGAGAGCCTCGAGGAATGTGTGGACCTTTTCGACAAGATAGAAAACGGCTACGTAAGCCTGGGATCCGGCAGCTCGGGACCGATCAAGGCAGCGAGATTCCTGCAGGTGCTCGTGGACAAGGCGACGAACGCGAAGAATGAGTACACCGACGCGAAGACTGCCATGGAGGAGCTATTCAAGACTTCGCCGAGGAGTGATGCCAATGGTCCCGGCGCTCCCCTCAGCCAGTGGCAGCAGAGCGTCCAGAACGTCCTGGATACTGTAGGAGCCGAGTTCTCAAACCTATTCGACCAGAGAAATGACAATAACCTCATGGACTACATCGACAAGCTCAAGAAGGAAAGAAACGAGATAGTCCAGAGAATGGCTGTGGAGAAGGGACTTAACGACAAGTTATACGAGTCGGACAAGGCCCGCCTGGATGTCATAGAGCGCATAAACAAGGAGGCTCTGCTGGGAAGACTGGATATCTCTTACAGCAAGTCAAGCAGGGAGAGCCAGGAGGAAGATCCATATAAGGCTACGGTCAAGAACAAGGCCGAGGAAGTCGATGCCATCAAACAGGTCTATGATGCGTACAAGCAGCTGACAGCGGCAGGCCTCGATGCCAGCGAAGCGGCTACTGTCCTGAGCGAGGTATTCGGCGATCAGATAGAGCTGATAAGCGCAGGAAACTACGAAGAGAGACTTATGGAAATCGCCGATACGATGGAGTCTTTCGGCGATTCCGGCCGGAAACTGGCCCTCGAGATCAGAAAATATCTGGGCAGGGACGGCATCAGCAAGGTTCTGCGCGAAGTCAGCCAGAAAAACAATGCACAGAGCACAAGAACATGGCTTGAGAGCTATCTCGGCACAGGAGAACTGCTCGAGGGAAAGGGAGTGTCTTTCGACATAAGCAAGATAGTCAAGGAATATAAAGACAGGCTCAAGGCCCTCACGGACAGGACGCAGAGGGCACGCGAAGAGTATATGGCCAAGGTGAAGGCTTCGGGATCGTTCTACAGCGAGGAGGAATACGCCAAAGGGCTGGAGGAAATCGATCTCAAGCAGCAGACTGACGCCGCGAACTACCTCAGTGATGCATTGGCAAAGATACGCGAAGAGGCCGGCAAGGTGGTGGAGGAATGGGCCGGGCTGAATGGCATAGACCTCAGCGACTTCTCCCACAAGACCATATCGCAGCTTCGGAATATGAAGTCAGAGCTCGAGGACTACCTGGCGGGAGACTTGATCGACTCCGATATCGCGAGGAAGCTTGTCGGTGACCTTGCTGGAGCCACAGGACAGCTGTCGGATGAGGTCGCCAAGGTGATCAATGAGTTTCTGGAGAAGATCTCCGAGGCGACCGCGGCCAAGCTGGCGAAGGAGATCATCGACATCGCGAAGGCTGTGGTATCGCTATCCGACGCGGTGTCGGAGTATGCGAAAGCAGCGGGGATACTGGATCTGGAACGCACTGCAAACGCCATCGGAGGCATAGGTGGCATCATCGAGGACATTGCTCAGGGCGCCAAGAGTGGCGGCTGGGCGGGCGCGATAGCAGCGGGGATATCCTCGTTCGGAAAAGCTGCCCTCGATGCTGCGACAGCGGCCGTCACGCTCCGAAGCGCCATACGCGAAACCGCGATCGAGGCGCAGTCGGTGCGCTTTTCCGATGACTTGTCGAGGGGCATCGATTCGCTCTTCGGCGAGGATACATTAAAAAAGATACGAAACGCTACCATAGGCATTGAATCGCTGCGCGAGGCCATTTCTACGGACCATGCAAACGCGAGCGGAAACCTCTCCTGGGCGAGCGGTTTCCTGAAGATGGGAAAGACAGTGAAGTCTGTGGGAGACGCCATGCACGAGCTGGGCTACGACATGCTTGACAGCTATGGAAACCTCAATGCAGATGGCCTCCAGGCTATACTCGACACCTACGAGAACCTCGGAGAGGCCGACAGGCAGTGGATCACCGAGGCCATCAACCACTCCCGCGAATACGCCGAAGCCATGGAGAACCTGCGCGAGGTCGTCTCAGGCATTTTCGGAGACCTCTCCAGGACGGTGGTGGACGACATGGTCGAGGCGTTCAATGCCACTGGCGATGCTGCCAATGGTCTCACGCACGTGTTTGACGACATGTCGCAGTCGCTGCTCAAGTCCGTGATGAACACGATAGTTCTGGAAGGCGTGCTGAACAGGTACGAAGAGGACCTTCTCGGCATTTTCCAGGAGTACGGACAGACTCAGGACTACCGTACCATGATGGACCAGGTAAGCGGGCTGATGAGCCTAATAAACCGTGACCTGGAGAACTCTGCAGACGTACTGAATGCAGTCCTGTCGTACGCACAGTCGCAAGGCTGGAACACCGGAGAAGCATCTGGTTCTCAGAATCTTGCAAGCGGCATCAAAAGCATAACCGAAGAGACAGGAAACCTTCTTGCCTCATATATCAATGCTATCCGTTCAGACGTGTCTTCGCTCAGAGTCATAGCCGCTACGAACAGTGGCTACCTGCAGCAAATCCTTGGACTGCTCCCTGCTGTGCCGACTCTTGACGACTACCTGAATCAGATAAGCGCAAACACATTTGACATAAACCAGACCACGAAAGACATACTGTCCGACCTGAGAAGCGTCATGACGAGCTCAGCCGGAGAGATGGCATTTCGTGCCGCTATACAGTGACTTATGGCTATCTACAGACCCACCATCATCGATTACAGGCCTTTCTACATCCAGCCGGATGCGGAAAGCCTGGCGCTTGACACGCTGGAAGAATGGGGACTTGTCACGAAGACAAATCCCTTCTACTCCCTTCCCGATGCGAAGGAGACATATTCAAACGACTGGTACGACGAGGATGGGCTCGACGAGTATAATGAGCAGCTGCACTACAAGCATGTCGACATCGAGGTTTCCTTCTACCTGAAGACCATCGGCGCGAACAGGGATCTGGCCATCCAGGAACTGAATGCACGGCTCGAGGCGTTCTTCTCGAGGATAAGGAAAGGCGAGATGAAGATCTATGACGCCTACACCCAGATAGGACGGCAGAAGGTGCGGTACAAGTCATTCAGGAAGGAAGAATTCAAGGCAAGGGACAATTGGGCAAGGATCATCTTCTCCGTCACCTTCCAGGTCAATGATCCCCTCACCAAGATAATCTATCGCGACTATTCATTGGAGACATATGGCTAAGTTTGATATCATATCCGCAGATGGCCAGAGCGTGCGTTACAGCGGCACGCCGAAGTATCATGGCTCATACATGAACGTCTCATATCTTGAGTTCGGGCAGATATGCTCCCCTGAACCCATAGACTGGGATGTGGAAGACTATGTGCTCTACTCAAGGACGGGACTGAATTACAAGCTTTACTTTATACCACAGGCCAAAAAGCAGTCACGCAGAGGCACTTACGGTGCTGCATTTGTGTATGCGGGTGTCCAGCTATATGCAGAGACCAAGGACCTCGAGCTGGCTCCTTTCAGGGACCTCGTGGAGGGAGACAACAGGATCCATTTCACCACGCAGTCTGCCATCTCCACATACGAGGACGTCGATGGCATCATGCGCAGAATCCAGGCGAGCCTCGACGACATCTATCCCGGAAAATGGCGCCTGGAGATCATGAACATCAGTGATCCCGCCAAGCTGGAGGAGATGCGCACTCCCCTGGAGTTCTCGGTAAGTGGTGTGTCGTGCCTGGAGGCATTGAACAAGATTTACGAGCTCTGGGGCATAGGATGGTCCCACAGCACCGGCTACCGTGGCGGAGTGAAGTACGACATCATAACCCTCGGCATTGGGGCGGAAAGACACGCAGCTGACACCACAAACGAATTCAGGTATGGATATGGCCAATCGCTTAGAAGCATACGCCGCTCTATGGCCAATAAAGATGATTTCGCCACCAGGCTGTACGTGTATGGCGGCATGAGGAATATGCTGCCTGATTACTACCGAAATAAGGGCATCTACCATGCCGACAGCGTGGTCATCGACAACCTCATGATCCCGATAAAGCGCTGGGGCAAGACATCCAGGCTTCCGGATCCCGCCAAGGCATACGTCGAGAATAAGGATGCCGTGGGCAGATATGGACTTATCCCGAAAGTGATTTATCTCGATGGCGAAGGAGATGGCGAGGCTATCTATCCTACCATCAGGAACGTCACCATTGGCGACATCAGGCGCATCATACTGAATAGTGAAGACTACAGCCAGTACTACTACCCATCCAGCATCTACTCAAACTCCGAGCGTGCGGACGAGGTGAAGTCAGCCTCCCCTGTCGGGGACAAGGGATACTCCGGCAAGGATGACGGAAGCAAGTTCCTTCACAGTGTGACGATATCGTATGCCGGAGTGCGTCAGGAGAACTATCAGTACACTGTGAAACGAAATGAGGATTACTACCCTCTCGTCCGCAAGACAGGCTCGATAGCGTATGACTACTTCCCTATCTTCGAGCATCTGGACCTATCATCTCAGGCGTCGGAGGGGAAGATGCTCACCATCAGCAGCGGCATCACCGGCAGCCTGAGGGACAATGATGGCATCCTCGATGGCCTTCGCTGCACCCTGCAGCTTATTAATCACCAGAACACGAGCAGGAAGGCCGAGAAGATCATCAGCTGGGAGGTCGCGAAGAGTGGCAATTCCATGAGCATTGTATTCCCCGAGATGGTGCTGGAGGATACCAATGCATTTGACGACGTGAGCATGTACGTATACTTCTCGTTGAGGCCGACGATTCCATTTCCATATCCTGTGGTGGATGGTTCTGTGCATTACGCAGAGCTTACGCTGTCGCGCTTCGACATGGTGGCGGGAACATCATATAACCGCTCGCGCTTCGCGAAAATAGTCATCAAGCAGATCGGCTTCGACCTGAAGCAGAGGCAGTCACTGACTGGCGAAGGACTCGCGACGATAGCGATGATCGATGGCAAGTGCGCCGGCAGGTCATTCTACATCTCAGACTGCAGGTACAGGGAAGACACTGATGACTGGGAGCTCACCCTTCATCGAGGCGTGGACGAGTCCATTGGCAGCTGGTTCCCGAATGACGACTACCCTATCGCTGCGGGAGACCATTTCGTGCTTCTGGATATCTCCATGCCCGAACTCTATGTGGCATTGGCCGAAGAGCGGCTGTACGAGAAGGCGCTGGCGCTGCTGGGCGACATGTCGAAGATAAAGCCATTCTACGAGCCGGAGATAGATGCCAAGCGTCTGTTTGAGAACATCCAGGAGCATCCTGGCGACGACTCATACATACTGCGCGAAGGGAAATACATGATGCTCTCGGACGAGGACATCATAGGCGAAGAGCCTGATTACGTGATCATCGATACTCTTACGATCAATGAAGACGAGTCGAGCATACCGACATACCAGGTCACGCTTCGGGAGGAGAAGAAGCAGTCATTCTCCAGAAGCATAGAGAATGCTATCGAATATGCATTGAGTAAGGTCTCATCGGGCCCTACGTCCAAGGTCTCTGTGCCCACGGTCGCTGATGACATCGCTGGAGGTCGAGATGGAAGAGACGGCGCCGACGGTAAGGATGGAGCGCCTGGAAAGTCGGCATATCAAATCGCGATGGAGTATTATGTGGGTCCGGAAATATCTGAGGAAGAATGGATTAAGTCTATCCAGATGCCGCAGGGAGGAATGCCTGGACAAGTGCTGAAAAAGCGTACTCTTGCCGACTGGGATGTCTACTGGGGAGAGGATCTCGTAGGCGGCGGAGGTGGTGGCGGCACCGATGTCCAGTGGGGCGATGACTATGAAGACGCGCGAGTGGCGCTCATCGTGGACGGGGACGAAAGAGAGCTCGCCACGCCGAGATATGTAGACGGAGTGATGCTACAGATAAATGAAAAGATAGACACTGAGCTGGACTTTGTGCTGGCGAGTATACTCGATAAACTAAAACAAATATAGATATGGCATATTTAGATACATTGCACGCAGTTCTCGATGAACTGGACGTATTCCTCGGGAGCAAGGCTTCCCTGAGGGATACCATAAACGGGCTCATTCAGACAGTGCCGGGATATCCGGAAGTGCTCGACGACGCGGGCCTCTCATTTCCTATCACGGGCGAGAGGCTGAAGGTCTATCACAAATACCTTGACCAGATGAACGCAGACATGACTCTGGACGTCATGACATCCACTATCCCCTATTACGGCGGAAACATAGATGTGCGGCTTAGGCGGAAAGGCATCAAGGACTTCGCGGAGTCGGATGAGAATCCGACAGGAGGCGAATGGACGCGTGAAGAGGACCACAGCCTGACGAGGACCTACACCGTGGGAAGAAATGAGGGAAATCGCGCTTCGAAGAGGAGCATCATCATTGGCTTTACGGGCAAGGACCTATTCGGCACGGCGCGTGATGTGTCGGGGGCTGTTCTGCAGAGCGCTATGCCTTCATTGACATTGGCACTCAGCGAGACGTCGAAGGACTGCGACTGGCAGATGCAGGATGTGCAGGTGAGCTACACCCGGAACGACCAGAACCTCGGCGAAGCGAGGAAATATGGGCCTCCAGCGGGCGCTGTGCTCATCGCTGGCAGCGTGGTGAAGCCGACAGGGGCGGAGGACATCATGCTGGATGAGGGGGCGCTGGTGATTGCGCTGCGGTCGAACCTCACATACACGCCGCGTGAGGGCAATGTGCAGTTTTCCTACACCGGGTACAATGGTATCCAGAAGCTACTGAGTCTGAAGCTGTCCCAGGCGGGAAGGAACGGCATCTTCATCAGGAACCTCGACGTTACGCAGGTTTGGGGTGTGGGATACATCATCGAAGACGACTGGCAGACGACAGGCGTCGACCTTCCTGTGGAGCATCGTCAGGTGCATCTGCCGGTGACGTCCGATGGCTACCGCTTCGTGCACGAAGGGGCGCTCTACGCGTACCAGAACCACATCGAGCACTTCACATTCGTGGTCATGACGGAAAGCGGCGAGCTGGATAAGGAAGTGTGGCTGGACGATTTCATAAACATCATCCAGGAAAAGCCTTGGGTAATAGATATGCAGCAGTGATATGGAAAACAAGATATTTACAGGAGAGCGGCTGACCGTGGTTGGTGAACTCAGCAAGGCTGTCACCACCATCGAGAATGGCACAGCGTCCACCTCGCCGGCATCGGCCACCACAGCCGAGAGCGTGTCGATCCAGATCATCCAGTTCGGCAGGATCCTTCAGGAGGTGGAGATGGAAGTAACTGGCAGTAAGTACGTAGGCTCTTTCTCCACCGACGGCATCACGGGAGACATCATAGTCCGCTTCGTAGTGAAGGACGCCGGAGGCAAGGTAGTATCGAACGAGGACATTCCTCTGACAATTCATTGGTAACGATATGGCATCAGAACTATCATATAGACTTAAAGTGCTCATCACGAACCCTTCGCTTAGCGTAAGTGAGCTGGCTGATCCGACATACGATTTCATTGTCACTTTCGGAAGAGTTTTCAAGGGCGACAAGGGCGATACGGGAGATAAAGGTGACAAGGGAGATACTGGCGCGAAGGGTGACACCGGCAGGTCGGCATACGAGATTTGGCTTGACCAGGGGCACATCGGCACGGAATCGGATTTCATCGCCTCCCTCAAGGGCGAGAAGGGCGACATGCCGCAGCTGGACGCGGCCAGCATCGTGAAGGCGATGGGCTATCAGCCTGCCAACAATGACGCAGTGGTCCATCTGAACGGCACCGAGACCATCCGGGGCACGAAACAGTTTCTCGGAGGAATCCACGCCGGCACCATGCCCATATCCGGAGTGGGCCACCCTATCAATGACCAGGATGCAGCTACCAAGCGCTATGTCGACCAGTTCTATAAGAAGCCAGCGAGTGGCATCCCAGAGATCGACATGGCACTATCCGTCAAGAGACGGCTGCAGATGGCAGCCGACCTGGCAGAAAAGATCCTCATCGTCTTCGACAGCGATGAGATGGCGCAGCACGTCCGTCAGCCCCAGGAACTCAATGAATACGGCCTCATTATCATCAAAGGCGGTGATGGCGGAACCATCCTCCCGAGCCTTTTCAACCCCGGCGACTGGCTCTATCAGTACCAGGACAAGTGGCGAATGACCGATGACCACGCCTTTGACGGAGTGGACGAGAGGGACTCTTTCGCCGACCTTCTCATGTCGTTTGACAGGCACTCATACGGTCTGGACGAGCATTCAGTCCACCGGACCGGCGACGAGACCATAGAGGGCGTCAAGTCCTTCAAGGGCACCATCCTGCTCGAGGGCCAGCACGACTTCAGCACTATCGAGAACGAGGAATGGAGTCTCCAGGATGAGCTGGATAACAAGGCAGATGCAGTCAAACTTACAGAGTTATCCCGAAAAGTGGACTCTTTAATCATAATAGACAACGAAATGGTGTAAGTAAGCTATGGACAGAAAGTTAATCAACCCATCAATCGTAACCGGCATAGCCGATGCGATCAGAGAGAAAGGTGGCACCACCGACAAGCTAAAGGTCTCCGACCTTCCAGAAGCCATCAGAAACCTCCCACAGGGAGGCGGCATCGGCAATGACACCGATGCCCTGCTTTCGGCCATAGGCGTAGAGCCCCGAGAGGACACTTCCCTATCGAACGCCCTCGCCTACGCCATGACCGACAGCGCTCTAGAAAGCGAGTGGAGCGGCGAGCGTGTGGTAGCCGATGGCGCCTCCATAAAGGATGGCGTCGCTTTCGTGGAGAGGCTCAAGGGGAAGACGATCATGAAGGAAGAAGAATTAGTGAGTTTCGCACCTGTGGCCATCGTCAGCAAAGGTAGGAATCTATGGGATGAATCCACGAACCTCAAAGGGCAGTGGATATCCGTAGGTGGTACTATCAGCTCTACCCAGAACGCACAAGCCACCAAGAAGATTCCTTGCGAGGCTGGCGATGCTTTTACCATCCAAGCAGACTTCAAATCGCTTGCTTCAAACAACATCGTTTGCATCGCCTTCTACGACGATGCCGACGTCCTTATGTTGAGGGTCGTTTCCAGCAACAAAGAGCGGTGTGTAGTAAGCGGTGTCGCCCCTAAAGATGCCACGTATGTGCGAGGAGCGCACTACCAGATGATCCCGAAATCCATCCAGCTAGAGCGAGGAGACTTCGCCACCGACTATGTCCCCCACACTGCCCCAACCGCCCTGAACTTTGACCTCACCACCATCGTCGATGCCCAAGGAATAACGCTCTTTCCTGACGGCGAACTGAAGTCTGCCGGAAGCATTCACGACGAGATAGATTACGCCAAGAACGTGGCCATCAAAAGAGTCGGGAGCGTGGATTTAGGCAAACAGAATTACTACGGAATAGTAGCCTCAAGCGGACTATTCGCCACCAACATAGCAGACATTCTAGACAGCAGGTCATTCCCGACAACCTACTTCCCTAATCTCATCTGCAGTGACTCAAAATATATCATCGGCTCGCAGTACACCTGGCAAAAGACAGACTATCAGATAAGCGGAAACAACAACACGAACCACTCCATTCTGGTAAAGAATAAAGACATCTTTGACCCTTTGGAACTAAAAGCCTCCCTCACCGGCGTAACACTCAACTACGAACTCGCCGATCCTATCCAAGTCCCAATTCAAGCGACAAAAGCATGGTATCCTGCCCAGAACAACGGAAGCGAAGAATTGATTACTGGAACCATCGTGCCGTTTGGCGGAGAGATAAGGTATCGAGGAATGTAAGCTTACGACGTAGTGGCTGGCAACCGACTTCAGAACTTTAATCAACTTCGTTCAACGTTTATGCAAGTGCAGCAACTATGATCAAAGTCATCAAAGTTGCTGCAAAGTCGTTAAAGTCAGAGTAAAGTCAAGACGTACTTGATTGGATGCTTACATATCAGGATTGAGTGACGGGCATTGACCCGGTAATAGATGAAGATGGCAGCAAACTCTTGCGAGTTGCTGCCACTTCGCTGTTATAAAGTGTTAC
>JAKSJL010000034.1 GCA_024398295.1 Bacteroidales bacterium | reverse complement strand
AAGGAAATATAGCAAACGGCAGAGTGTTTGGTACGGATTTCGTATATTTGTCCTGCCAAACACTTTATTTTTTATGAAAAAGTTAGTTTATGCTCTTGTTGCAATGGCAAGCCTGATGTTTGTCAGCTGCGAAAAGGAACAGAACAAGTCCGTTCCTGTGCCACCAAGCGTGGCGTCACTTGAAGTAGACCTATCATCGTTCTCACAGGCCAGCACAAAGGCTGGAGACAGCTCACTGGATGAATTCTTCACCTTCGCCAGCACCCAGGTCCTCCAGAACTGGATGACCATCTATGAGAAGATTATCAACCTTCCGGTCTACGCTTATAATCTGGTCATCAATTCCGAGCCTACCCCTAGCGGAAACGGCTATGTGTGGAACTGTAGCTACAAGGACAGTTTCGGGCAGACCTACGAGGTGAATCTCTATGGCGAGAACGTAGGTGAGCGCGTGAACTGGCAGCTGAACGTCTCCAAGAAAGGACTCCTGGGATTTGAGGACTTCACCTGGATCGAAGGATGGTCTTCAATCGACGGAAAGAATGGACAGTGGAGTGTAAGGGTCAGCCCTATGGACACAGATGTAGTGGTCAAGTCTGACTGGAGCTCATCTGCCGAAGGAAAGGTAGAGAGAGTCAAGCTTACCTATACCCTCAACCACCTGTGCCTGGGCATCAACCCATTCTTCAACGGAAGCTACATCGAGTATCTTGCTGAAGCTACCGATCCTGCTTACGACTCTTCCATCACAGCGAACTACAACCACATGGGCGAAGCCTTCTGGACCGTCCTCCTGGAGTGGAACAGCCAGAACGGAGCAGGCCGTGTGCAGAGCCAGAATCGCTTCGGCGACTCAAGCTGGCACGTTTGGGCGCCAAGGATCTAGTGGTCACAAATAACGACTAAGCCAGGCGCTTCGAAGCGTCTGGCTTAATTTATGTATATTTGCAGCCACATATTTACCATATGATGAAGACAATCATAAAGAAATGTACGATAGCAGGCGCTGTGCTGTGCGGCCTTCTGGCCGGCAAGCCAGCGTCGGCGCAGCAGGTCGAGGAGAAGAGAGACACCCTCAGGGCGTCGCGAGTGACGGCGGAGAAGCGCGAGCGCGATGACGCCGCCACGCAGACGGGCCTGCAGAGAATCGACGCCTCGAAGATAAATCGAGGCTTTGCGCTGTTCAACAGCCCGGATATCATAAAGACCCTCCAGACGCTGCCAGGAGTGGCAGCTGGTACGGAGCTCATGTCCGGAATCTATGTGCATGGAGGAGACGGAACGGACAACCTCTTCATGCTGGATGGTGTGCCTATCTATCAGGTGAGCCATCTCATTGGTATGTTCTCATCATTCAACAGCGACGTCGTGGAGTCCCTCGACTTCTACAAGAGCGGCTTCCCTGCGCGATACGGCGGCAAGATGTCGTCCGTGGTGGACGTGCGCACAAAGAGTGGCGACTTCGATGAGTACCATGGGCTCTTTGCGCTCGGCCTCATAGATGGTCGCCTGCATCTGGAGGGCCCTATCGTGAAGGGAAAGACATCCTTCAACATTGGCCTGCGCCGCACCTGGATGGACATGGTCACCACACCTATCATCTGGTACGCGAACTGGAACGCCATCAGGGAAGATGGCAAGGATGAGGCAAACCAGGTGAACGGAGGGTACAATTTCTCTGATTTCAATGCAGGCATCACCCACAAGTTCTCTGAGGACAACATCCTGAAGCTGAACTTCTACGCCGGGCAGGACAAGGCGCACTTCGGCCTCAAGGAGCCGGAGAGCGACGACGATGGTGACACCATACATTGGGGATATGACAATGTCCACGCGAAGGTCACCTGGGGCAACCTCCTCGCGTCGCTGAACTGGCAGTATGACATCAGCGACATGCTCTACCTCGACGCTACAGCCTACCATTCCAGAAACCACAGTCTCATTGACCTGGGGATGGATGAATGGCAGTGGAGAGACAGCAAGGACGCATACAACACCATCTCCGAGAATGTAGCTTCACATGTCAATGTGACCGGCGTGAAGACAAACCTCCACATCCGCCCAAATGAGCACCATCACATCCGCACCGGACTGATGGCCCAGCACAACCTCTACCTCCCGAGCAGGGCGTTCAGCCTTGACTTCAAGATGGGTAACATACCGCTGCAGATGTCGAACTCCGTCGATTCGGAGTACAAGGGTATGGAGTCTGCGCTCTATGTGGAGGATGAGATGGGCATCACCCCTTGGCTCAAGGCAAACATAGGCGCGCGCGGCGTGCTCTTCGCCGTCAAGGGCAAGAACTGGATGAAGCTGGAGCCGCGCGCTTCGCTGAAGTTCCAGTGCGGCACAAACACTTCCATAAGGATGTCGTACACCGAGATGAACCAGTATGACCACAGCATTGCCACCTCATACCTGGACCTCCCTACAAACACCTGGATGCCATCTACTTCCATCATAAAGCCAATGTTCTCGCGCCAGTTTGCAGGAGGAGTGTACTCCACCCTTCCAAATCACTTCAAGCTCACCCTGGAGGGGTGGTACAAGACCATGGAGCACATGTATGAGTACAATGGTATCACCACTCTCTACCCTCCTATCGATTCGTGGGAGAACGATTTCATCGAGGGCAAGGGAAAGTCATGGGGACTCGAGTATGGTCTGGAGTATGAAGGCGAGAAGCTCTCTGCGCAGGTATACTACACCCTGTCGTGGAGCATGCGCAAGTTCGAGGATTTCTATTTCGACTGGTATCCTGACAGAAATGACAACCGTCACAAGTTCGACATCATGCTGAACTACTGTCCGAAGCCAAGGTTCGAGCTCTTCGCCGGATGGCATTATCATACCGGAAACAACATAACTGCAGCCACTTACAGCCTTCATAACAACGATGGCAAATACTACATCTACGACATCTATGACAAGCCGAACAGCCTCAAGCTGCCTGACTATCACAGACTCGATGTGGGCCTCAACTGGCACAGGATCAAGAAAAATGGCCACGAGGCGATCTGGAATCTCAGTATCTATAACACCTACTGCAGGATGAACGCCATCACGGGACAGATAGACATGGAGACGGAGGAGACCGTGGACAAGGATGGCTTCACCATGTATGTACCTACAGGAAGGTACATAGGCACGGCCATAGGCATCATCCCTATCATTCCAACCATCGGTTACACCCTCAAATTCTAGAAACTCATGAAAAGAATCATCATACTACTGCTTAGCGTGCTGCCACTTGTGTGCAGCTGCGAATATGATTTCGAGATAAGAGGAAACATCAGCGAAGACAAGCTCAACGTCATATGTGTGATAAACGAGGACGGAGAAGCATATCTGAATGTCGAGACTGCCATTCCTGTCAACAAATATGATAAAAACGCCCACATAGACACCAGTCTGGTCAAGCTCGAGATGCTGGTGAATGGAGAGGTGTGCGACATATATAGGAAAGATCCACCTGTGACCATAACCAGCTGGGGAGACACCCTCTCGATGAACGATTTCAAGTTCTGGGGCACAGACAGGAAGATGAACCCTGGTGATGTCATAGAAGTCAAGGCCAAGGGCATGAATACACCTGAGGTCTACACCACTACCCTAGTCCCATCCAAGCTGAAGCTCAAGGGCCTGAAGTCCGATGTCGTCACACTGAAGAACGAGCTGCGAGACTATGATATGGTTCGCTACCAGGTAAGTGTCGACGATGTGGATGAAAACAGTTACTACGGCATCCTCATCACCTCACAGACTCACATGACATACTATAGGCAGGATGGCAGCACCCACGAGGAAGAGAACCTGGAGACATTCTACATACAGAGTGAAGCGGAAGCAAGCGAGTCCTTCTTCGAGTACGGAGGAGCCCCCGTATTTATCCCAGCTCGGTACAACGGCTACTACATCAGCAAGAACGCTTATGACACCAAGCAGCTCCAGCTGTTCAGCGGCAAGGAATTCAAGGATGGCGTCATGAATGTGTATACCTCGTATTTCCCTTCCGGAGACAGTATCTGGTACGAGGAGGAGACTGTCTTTGAGGATGGGCGCTGGCAGGAGAACTGGATAGAAAGCAAGGTTAACATCCAGCGCAAATACCAGGTGCAGGTATATAAGGTGACAGACGACATCTACTACTACTGCAGGGCCCTGTATATGGCAAGTGAGAACATACTGGCAAACTTCGGACTTGCGCCGTCAAACTTCAGTTTCTCGAACGTGAAGAACGGCTTCGGAGTCTGTGGTGCCATCTCGAGAACAGACAGCGACTGGTTCCTAGTAGACTAGCCTGAAGTCATCGACCCAGAGAGTACTTCTCTCTGAACCAAACCTGGAAAATAGGATCCGACACCTCTAGCAGGCCATCATTTGAGTCAATAAAAGATTTCGTTTCAAGAACCTTCTTATTGCGTGTTATAGTGGTAAGGTTTCCCAACTGGAACCTTTCCCTTGCCCCAGAAGAAGAAAGATGAGTCTCTCCCGCAGTGATGGCCTTTAGCATTTCTCTCTGGCTCGATGTCAGTTTCTCCACGTCACTCACAAACATCGGCGCATTGGTGTCGACGATGCGTCTGCATGCCCGCTTCATGATTTCTTCTGTAACCTCCAGTTTCGTATCAGACCAAACGAAATAGCTCAACTGCTGAAGATACCATGAGTGGCAGTCAGTAAAGTCGCATATCTGAGAAGCAAATGCCTCACTGATAGTTTTTCCCGTCTTCTGGAACCCGGTCACGATGAACGGAACCCAGTCATGTTTGGCAATCTTACCTAGGAACATAGTCTCTGAGAAACGATAGAACGGCTTTTGAGAATCATTGAATATTTCCATCATCATGTGCTTCTTACTTCCGTAGAAACAATATGACACATGCTTATGATACTGCCACACTGACCTCATTTTTCCTTCCAGCTCGGAATATCCATCCATTTCTGCGAGCTGCTGGAATTCGTCTATACATACAATTATTCGGATGCCCTTATCCGAAGCTATACGTTCAGGAAGATCGAGTATCTGCGCCTGGTTCCCCTTAAGGGGATCATGCCGAAAGTTGACTGTAAGGATATCATTTAGTCCATCTGAGACAGTAAATCCCGGAATAATGCCGCCAATATACCTCTTCGCGTCGCTCCAAACCTTCTCTATCTTGTTACTAGTGCAAGACACTACGGCAGTGGCAAATTTTGAGTAAAAATCCTCCACAGTATTTATACTGAATGCATCCAGGTAACATACACGCACATCTTTTCTCTCCTCAACGAGTTCATCCATTGCCATCCTAACAAGGGATGACTTTCCCCATCTTCGTGGAGATATCAAGGACACATTAATCCCAGAGAACAGCATCTGCTTAAGGGAGGCTCTCTCATTAATTCTATCAACAAAATTCTCTTTCGTCGCCAGCGTACCATACTGGAAAGGAGATTCTATCATGGACTGTAATGTTTGGTTTCACCGACAAATATACAAAAATAATACATTTATGTATAATACATTTATGTATAAATTGCCACGATAATGGCCAGAAGGCGATGTAGCCTAGTAGACTAAGCTGAAGTCATCGACCCAGAGGGTACTCTTGGACGAGCCTGTGAAGTAGTCTCCGAGGGCGCTGGAAGCGCATGAGACGATGATATGGGTAGGAACTCGAGTGACGGAGGTATAGGCCAGAGGGATCTCTATCTCGACCCAGCCTGAGGTAGATTCTGTAGACTCCCAGACACCATAAGCTATCACTGCCTCTGAGTCTGACTTGAAGAAGGTGGACTTGTCTGTGGTGTTAACCTGTACCGGCGACTGAGGAGTGCCACCATACTTATGATAGTCCCAGTCTCCTAGAGCCACGTATACGGTACCCTTGTCTGGATCTCCAGCCTTCACTGGCTGCCCGTCAGGATATGTTCCTATACAGTCTATGGCTCCACACTCGTACTTAAGCCAGAGCTTGAGGGCGCGAGGCCTGAGCGTGAAAGGACGACCGAAGTTTACCTTGCCACCCATAGTGCCGATAAGTCCGGCAAATTCCCCACTGAACATGTTTCCTGCGGCGAACTTGATGATCACATTTCGCGAGTTCATCCTTATGGATGCGTGTCCTTCCTTGAAGTCGGAAGTATCTGGAGTGCAGATTGAATAAGCGGCACCTACTGTCGTAGAACCGAAGTTTCCGCTATCCCACCATTTGGTGCTGAGTACAGAATCCGGATCGTACAGAGAGTAGTAGTTCTGCGATTCTGCATGGCTGAAGGTTTCGAAGCCGGCATTTGGAAGCTGCATCTCTGCTTCGGTGGTGAAGGTCTCGACATCAGTTTCATTGTCACCGCTGAACGCCATGCACTCATAGGTCGTGAGTGGCTCCAGACCATCAATCATGGCAGAGAAGGAGCCTCCATCTGAAGTGACTTCGGTGACCTCGCGCCATGAAGAAGAGCCTGCCTGGCGATACCTGAAGCCGTTCTGAAGCTCAGCTATGCCAGTGGCGGAGAGCCAGGCGACCCTGGTCCAAGGGCTGACTGAAGTCAGCGACACCAGAGTCTCGGTCTGCTCTACATACAGATGCCATGTCTCCGTGCGGCCATGCGCTGTCACATCGACTTCCACGCCGTGCGTGAAGTCCTTCATCTCTGAAAGCCTCTTTGAATACGTAGTAAGGCCCTCTGGGCCAAGCTTGAGGGACTTGACAGTGATGTCGTCTATGTCATTTGTACTGCGTACGGTAGCGATGGCGCGCCTGTTCGCCGCGTCGATCTCGGCAGTACCTACCTGCCCCTCGACGGCGAACCAGCGCTCGATGCTCTGTGTCGCACGGAAGGTCCACTCGTAGTCGTCGAAAGTGGTCAGGACGACCTTGAACGGCTCGCGCATGTCGTGCTTGCCGACTATGGACGGAGAGACCTTCGCGCCGTCTGAAATGGTCACAGAGGTGATGTTCACCGCTGCGATGTCGGTAGTCTCCTTGAGGTCAATGGTCACGGTATTCTGCGCAGCATCTACAGAGAAGCTCTCCATACCATCTGCAGAGATGGATGTCACTGATGGAACCACCTCTGGATAAGGGAGATCGTTCTCGATACAGCCAGTGAAAAGCACTGATGCGAAGGTCAATATGGCGATGATTCTCTTCATTCTAGAAATGCACTACTATACCTAAGTCTATACCCAGGAGATCCAGGCTGGCCTGAGCCTTGAATGAAGTCTTCGAACCACTCACCGCCCCATCTTTCACGAATGAAGCCGTATCATAGCCCACGCTTGCCAGGCTCAGTCCCACGTGGGTACTGAAGTACTGGTTAGGAAAGAAAACCACTCCTGGGCTGAAACTGAGCTTCACTCTTCTACCCATCGAATAGTCATCAACTGATGGACCGAAAGAGGTCTTTGACGACCCGTATGTGGCCGCAATCTCTGCATAGAGGCCAAGGATTCCGCTCTTGTCGAGTCCTATGTACGAGCGATGGAAGACAGACACATGATTTGATCTCGACGAAGCAGAGAAATCGCTAAGATCGAAGTCAAGGCCATCATTCAGAAGGCTGAGCGTAGTGGCATCTATCTGGCCATTCGCGAAGGAATAGCCTCCCCTGATGCCCAGAACCCTGTTTGGGGCGTAAGCAAAGGCGAGCATAGGCGCCACGGTACCGAAGGAAGCCTTCGCGTCGAGCCCGTTCACGAGCAGCATATACTCGCTGTTCGCGCTGCTCAGGTTCAGGTAGGCAAACTGGACTCCGGCCAGTTTCTCACCCTTCGGGATAAGGTCATACTTCGACAGCGCAGGCTTGGTCTGAGCCGAGAGGCTCTGGACAAGCACAGCGAGAAGGACGATTATGGAAGCGATCTTTCTCATCTTAGAAATACATGGTAAGTCCTATGGCCAATGATGTCACATCCGCCATATAATGCGCTGAGAAGGAGCTTCTGGTGCCCTCATTCACCTGATTATGTACCTGCTGTACCTTGCTGGAGTCAAATCCCAGCATGCCCAGCTGGAACTCCAGCGCCACGTGGTCGCTGATGAACGCCGACAGGCCGGGATAGACGCCCGCTGTCCACGCGAAGCTCTGCTGCCATGTCCCGGCTGTAAAGCCGGTATGGCCGTCAGAGACCTTCGCCTGACCGCGTCTGAAGCCTGCGGCTATGTCTATGAACATGGAGAAGCGGCCTGACGGACCCATTGGAATAAATGGGCGCGCGAAAAGCATCGCCGATCCCGAATGGCTCAGCGAGTAGTAGTCATCCACCTCGATGTTCACTTCGCCGAATCCCATGGCCGCTGAGTCTACCTTGATCAAGCCCCTGGTGTAACTTCCACGCACGCCCACGGCGAAGTTGTCCGCCACGAGATATGCTATGGACGGGGTCAATGATGTCGAGTAGCTGTCGCTGTTCACCCCCTCCACGATGGCTATCTGGCCATCTGTGTAGGTGGTGGTGGAGTAGCGGGCATTGCCCCCTATCATCCAGCTGCCCTTGGCGGCAATCACCGTGGGGCTCTTCATGTCGAAGCCTCTCTTCACCTGCTGCCCCCAGGCCGCAGAGGAAAGACACGCGGCCAGAGTCACCAGTATTAGCTTGAATCTGTTCATTATTATTCGTAGATAAGTTCCATCTTGTCTATCCAGAGCTTGCTGCTGTCACTACCTGTGAAATAGTCACCATAGTAGCTGGATGCACAAGAGATCACGATATGTGTAGGATATTCGTTCTCGTTTGAGTACACGATAGGGATGGTTATCTCCTTCCACACGTTTGTTGAGTTTGACTCATCACCCACGAATACAGCCTCGCCGAGAGCAATGGTAGACGGATCGTTTGCGAAATCGATGATGGTAGAAGGAACAGTGGTATTCACCAGAATAGGACTCTCCTTGGTGCCGCCATACTGCTTATAGTCCCAGGTACCGAGTGCCACTCTGACCATTCCCTTGTCATAGTCGTTCTTTGTAACAGTCACTCCAGCTGGCGCACTCTTGATGATGTTCACCTTCGATGTAGAGTACTTGACCCAGCACTTGAGAGCGGTAGGACGCGCCGTCCAAGGACGTCCGAAGGCTACTCTACCACCAGAGGTACCGACAAGGCCCATGAATTTTCCAGAGAAGAGGTTACCGGCAGCAAGCATGCCGATGATACTTCTGGACTGGAGGCACACTGAGCGAGCCCCATCCATCTTCGATGACTCGTCTGGCACCGTGATCACGATACCCATGCTGGCAGAACCGGCTACATCTGAAGTACCGTTACCTGAACCCCACCACATATTCTGGCTGGCAGCATCTGAGCTTGATGGGTCGAACCACACATAGTAGTCACCGACCTTTGACACGTTCTCGAAGCTTCCGTTTGGAACTGCAGGAGCATCCTCGGTAGTGAAGTCCTTCACATCTCCGATGACCTCGCCTGCGATGACGAGTCTGTAGGTATATGAGGTAGAAGGGGTCAGGCCTGTAAGGACTGCCTTGTATGAGCCTTCTGAAGTCCTCGTAGAATTCACTGAGATCCAGTTACTTCCATCCGTAGAATATTCAAACTTCACAGCTGAAGGATCTGAGTACTCGCTCTCGTCTACATCTGCGTATACTGAAGCGTGAGCTGCCCATACCTCGTAGCGTGAGGTAGAGGCGAGTCCTGTAGAGACTGGCTCGAAGATGATGGTGTCGTCAAACACATCCGTGCCATAGTCAACGAGAAGCTCGAAGGTCAGGTCACCATCCTTGAGGGTATACTTGAAGCTCATCTTGTAGAGCTTTCCAGGCTCCACATTATCCACGGTACCACTCTTTGTGAAGGCATCGCCTGAGTTCAGCGTTCCGGTGAAGGTCCAGCTGAACGAAGGGTCTACGAGGCCGTCCACGATGAAGTAGCCGCTCTGGCCTGCGGTGGTGGCATCATACACGAGATCATTGGCATCGATACCGATGCTGAGTGAATAATCGGAGAAGTTTTCTGCCACAGACGGCGCGAAGGCGATCTGGGTGACAGCATTGTTTACCTTGGCCTCTACCTGCACTGAGGTGTTCTGGCCAGCGACGATGCTGAACTCCTTGGAGCCCTTGTAGCTCTTCTGGTCCCATGACGCCGCTGCAGGAGCAGGCTTCACGCACTCTCCAGCCTCGACATCCACTCTATAGGTATCGACTGGAAGATAGATGGTGGCAGGGATATCTGAATATGTGTAGCTACGCACCAGACCGCTGAAGTCTGCCATGTAGATGTTCACCTTCGCTGAAGAAAGGAGCTCTGACTCAGACATGGCCTTGGTGTAGGCATCCTCCATCTGCACTCCCACTGAAAGCGCACCCATCTCCTCTGAAGGAGACTTGAAGGAAACATCCACTGCGAAGCAGGATGACACGAGTACCGCAGAGGCGGCCACAAAGAAAAGATTCTTTTTCATACCTCTGTCCTCCCTATCTTACGACCATCTTCACAGGGATGCTGTTCTTGCAGCCCTTGAGGTCAGTCACTACCATTGTGAATGTATGCGTACCCGCGAAGTTCAGGATAGCCTCCTGGGCAGCGCTGAGGTCGAGCGTCAGCTCGGTCTGGTTCAGCAGCTCGGTTCCGTGAGGGAATGGCACCACGTCGAAGATCATCATGTTCGCCGCTGACGGATAGATGAGGTCGAGCGTAGACGCCTCTGCTGCAGCCACTGCGTTCACGAAGTTGGCGTTTGATGACTCAATGTTCACGGAGAACTTCTTCACTCCATTTGGCACTGTCACCTTCACCACGAGGCTCATGGTCCTCTCGTCGAGGGTAGGCACTACCATGTTCAGGAGGTCTGTGAACTGGGAGTCACAGCCATTGGCATAGTCAAACTCAAGCTTGATGCCGCCATCTCCCTTCGGTGCTGATGGGTCTTCGCCAATGATTTCCTCACCTCCTACAGACACGAGATTGTTCAGGTCCTCGTCGTCCACGAATGAGTTTATCACGATGTCGAAGGTAGCGTTTCCTGTGCTGTCCACCTTCTTTATGAACTTGATCTGGCGCCACTGTCTGGCTGCGATGCCGGTAAAGGTCTTGGTCATCTTCTGGCTCTTGCCCTCGATGGAACCCTTGAAGACCACCTCCATGGTGGTGTTTGCTCCATTGTTGACGGCGAAGTAGCCCGCGCTCTGGTCGTAAGATGCTGTAGAGCCGTTGTAGCTCATCTCATAAACGAGAGGGTAACCTGTGGTCACAGAGACGCTTGCAGAGCAATCACCGGTGACCATCTTGAGGAAGTCATCGCTGTAGGCTACCGTGACCTTGCACTGAAGAAGGGTGCAGGTGAGGGCGCCGAGGCTCGTGGTCTGACCAGCCACGATGGTGAAGTCTGCAGATGTGCCATATACTGGCTGCTCAAATGCGGCAGGCTCGATGGCATCGCCTGTAGAGCGAGCCTCGAGGGTATATTTTCCTGCAGGAAGGGTGATCTTGCCGTCATTCTTCACTGCCTGGTAGGTAGTGCTTACGGCTTCCTTGCCATCTGCGTCGTAGATCTTGATGACGTAGCTACCGCTGGCTGCGGAAGCCTTGGTGACTACTTCCTGGTCCTCGTCGAGCGAGAAGGAAGCGAAGGAGAGAGTACCCTGCTTGGAGTCTTTCTCCCTGGAGAAGTTACTGTCCTTCGAGCATGCTGCGAGAAGGAGCGCAGCGCCGAGCGCCGCTATGGTGAGTATTCTTTTCATGCTGCTAGTCATTTAGTTCCACGTCGCCGAGGTCAATGGTCTCGGTGGTGTCGTTGAAGGTAATGGTAACTGTGAGGCCACCCACATTCGATACGTCGAAGCGGAGGGTGTAGCACGTAGCCGCCTCGATGCCGCTTGAGTACTCCTTCGAGAAGGTGGTGGTCGCTCCGGTCTGGCTCTTCATGGTGCCGGCGATGGTGAAGCGGTAGGCATCGATGAAGGCTGCGCGCGTCTCGCCCTGAGGGAATGGGATCACGGTTCCCGAGCCTGTGGTCAATGTGAACGAGTACTCTGGGAAGTAGTTCAGGAAGCCTGCAGAACAAGCCACCTTCACGAGGCTGTTTCCGAGCGCGACAGGGATGCTGACGCTTGTGGTCTGGCCTGCGGTCACTGCAAATGACTGCTTGCCCACGAACCAAGGTTTGTCGAAGCCCTCTTCGCCCTCGGCGCCATAAGAAGCGTCGACGGTATAGTTGCCTACTGCATACTGAGTGGCAGCATCATACTCCGAGAGCTTGCCTGACCACACTACACTCGATGAGGAGTTCTTTATGGCAATGCTGAAGTCCGAGGTGGACGGGAGTGCGGTGTAGTCACTCACCACGCTCTTCGTCATCTCGACGATGTCTGTCTTCTCCGCCACGGAGAAGCTGACGAGGCCGCAGTCCTCAGCTTTCTTGCATGAAGCAAGAGCAGCTAGGGCAGCCAATGCCAGGATGATTCTTTTCATGTTCATATCAATTTTTGTTTTCTATCTTGTCACCTGTACCTTGATGTTATCCAGATACAGCCATGCGGTGGTACTGTGCGTACCTGCCTGATGTTCTATCTCGGTACGCCATGTCACTCTGAATACATTGCCTGCAGGGGCGGAGTGGATGACCATGGTACGGTCATTTGGCGTACTGGTATATGAGCCTGTATATTCCTTAATGTAGAAGGTGTTCTCGCTCTCAAAGGTTCCATTCGTGTCACCACTCTTATAAGCCTTCGTGTCGGTCACATAGCCCAGATATACATTCTGTCCTACGTTTCCGTCCGTGATGATAGATGGACCATAGAAGTAGTTGTTCGCACCGTAATCGTATGTCACACTGATGTTTACAGGCTTCTTGATAATACCCTTGATCGGTGCGGAATCCACTCGGGCATGATAGTCGGCCGAGGTCTCTCGGCGACAAGCGACACGGATGCATTGGCCTGTCTCACCACCTACGCGACCTCCGGTCCAGCCTCCAAGGAATGACACTGCATCCTTGCTGCCAGTGCTTGAGAACACCCAGTCGTCATTTGACTTGAAGCCGGTAAGGCCGGAGAAGTCCTCGAATAGCAGATATGGGATGTTCAGCGACATGTTCACGCCATAGCCAGAGCTCATGTCCGGCATGGTGAGAGTCTCGCTGATAGTGATGTGCTCCGAATCGTAAGTGGCTGTGACAGAGGCGCTGCTCAGAGAGCGGTAAGCGCTCTCGTCCTCGAACTCGAGCTCGAAGGACTCGCCGCTGGTGATGTCGTGGCCTGGCTCGTAGACGTAGACATTGGAACCAGTATCACTCCACCTGCAGCCAGCAGGTGCGGTAAGGGTGATCTTCTGCGCATCCTCGCCGAGGTGGTTTGAGTCTACATGGAAGAGTATCCTGAAGAATGAGGAGACGCTCTGAGGCACCACAGCCACAGAGGTGGCATGACCGGCAGCCATGGCCCTGGACTTCAGGCTGATGGGCGCGGTGGTGCCGACTTTCGTCTCCGAGTATGCCTTGATGGTCATCGACTCGCCCGCAGCAAAAGTGGTAGGGAATATCGCCGCGTATGCGTACTCCCTCTCAGCGCCCGAAGCGCGCAGCGGCTCCGCGAGGTCCAGCGTTATGACGCTCTCCCCCGCCGACAGCGACGCCGAACCTGGGGATGTGACATCTACATTGACCGAACCAGCCACCGCCTTCGGCATGGTGATCACCATCTTCTGGATGGGCTCACCGAGAAGGTCGTGACTATCAGGCACATAGAACCTCAAAAGGTGTATGAGATGGTCAAATGCCAATGCCATCGTAGAGTGGTCCTCTGGCTCCGGCAGGCCCTTCAGCGCACCAGCCTCTGTCGCCGAGGCGACCATGATGTCTGCCCCGCCGCCAGCCTTTCCATCCTGGACGGATGGCAGAGAAAAGGTGAGTGATGTCCCGCTCACCGCCAATGGTTTCGGATATGCGCAATAGTAAGTGTAGCGCCCATCTGGCATCGCAGAGTCCAGGGTCGCAGAGAACCAGGCCTTGTCCCCATCCAGGGCAATGAGCCCGAACTCCTGTCCCGCCAGCGCCCAGCTTCCATCGCCGCCACGAGCCCAGAGCGACACCTTGTCGCCCACGCTCCACTCGACGCTGCGGCCATCGCTCATGACAGCGCTCTTCGTGGCTGCGCCGGCTTGAAACACCACCTGCGTGCAGCTCTCCTGCCCCACACCCACGGATGGCACAACATCCATCCTAGTGCAGGCCACAAGCACCGCGCTCACAATCAACAGCAGTATTTCAACGCCCCTTTTTCTCATAAAAAAATCGTCTCGCCCATAAAGAGCAAGACAACAAATATACGAATTATTTCCCTATTTGGCACATTTGGAAAATCATGCACAATTCCAGAGTCCAAACATGCCTATTATCCCAGAACGCAGATCGCAATAAATGAGCAAATTACCTTTTTCATGACTTTAATGATATAAATTGGTGCGTCAAAAGTACTCCAAAATCCAGAAAAAACAATAAAAAACACTATATTTGAAGAAGTAACCATTAAACCACAAGAAAATGAGTGAAGAGAAAAAAATCAACCCTGCTGACCTCAACGGAGACGGCAAGGTAACCCTCAAGGAGCAGCTTCAGTACACAGCCATGAAGGCTAAGGAAGTAGCAGAAAAGGCTATGGCAAAGGCTGGCGAGGTGGCAGACAAGGCCATCGAGGAAGGAAAGGAAGTATACGCTAAGGCTAAGTCAGGCGAGCTCAAGGAAGAGGCTAAGAAGACTCTTGCTGAGACACAGGAGAAGGCAGGCGTGCTTTTCGACAAGACCAAGGAAAAGGCCGCTGAGCTTGCAGACATGGCCAAGGCTAAGGTGGAGGAGCTGAAGAAGCCTCAGGAGCCTCAGAAGCCAGAGGAGCCTCAGGCTTAATGAAATCATTTGAAGAATTAGGCCTGCAGGAAAACCTGCTTGAAGCCATAAGGGAACTGGGATTTGAGTATCCCATGCCCATTCAAGAAGAAGTCATCCCCTTCCTGCTGGAGGGGGACGATGATTTAGTGGCGCTGGCGCAGACGGGTACCGGAAAAACGGCAGCCTTCGGGTTACCATTGCTCCAGAAACTCGACCTGGACGACATGCGCCCCCAGGCACTGATACTCTGCCCCACCCGCGAGCTGTGCCTACAGATTGCTGACGACCTGAACGACTACGGCCGGAAGATGCCCGGCCTGCACATACTCCCAGTCTATGGCGGCACCTCCATCAGGAACCAGATACAGAACCTGAAAAATGGAGTGCATGTGCTTGTGGCGACGCCTGGACGCCTCCTCGATCTCATGGAGAGAGGCGTGATCAAGCTGTCAAATGTCCGAAATGTAGTGATGGATGAGGCCGACGAGATGCTGAACATGGGCTTCCTGGAAGACATTGACACCATACTCGCCGCTGTGCCGGAGGAGAGAAACATCCTCCTCTTCTCGGCCACCATGCCTTCCGAGATCGAGAAGATCTCCAGGAAGTACATGCGCGACCCTCGCGAGATCGTGATTGGCCGAAAGAACGAGAGCACCGCTTCGGTGCGCCACATCTACTACCTGGTCAAGGCAAGCGACAAATACCAGACACTTAAGAGGATAGTTGACTACTATCCTCGCATCTACGGCATCATTTTCTGCCGCACCAAGGCGGAGACACAGGAGATTTCAGACCGCCTGATCCATGATGGATACAATGTAGACGCCCTCCACGGCGACCTCTCGCAGGTGCAGCGTGACTACGTGATGCAGCGTTTCCGCATCCACAACATCCAGCTGCTCGTCGCCACAGACGTCGCCGCCCGCGGCCTGGATGTGGAAGACCTCACCCATGTGATCAACTACACCCTCCCGGACGAGACAGAAGTCTACACCCACCGCAGCGGCCGCACCGGACGCGCTGGAAAGACCGGTATCTCTATCGCCATCATTGGCAAGAAGGAGCAGCATCGCATCAAGGCCATCGAGAAGATCATCAACAAGACCTTCGAGGCGGGAAAGATCCCTACCGGCAAGGAGATCTGCTCGAAGCAGATATTCTCCCTCATGGACCGTATCGAGAAAGTGGATGTGAACGAGGACGAGATTGCCGACATCCTGCCGTCTGTCTTCCATAAGCTGGAGTGGCTGGACAAGGAGGACCTCATCAAGCGCATTGTCTCGATGGAGTTCAACCGCATCATCGACTACTATCAGGAGAATGAGGACTTCGAGGCAGACACCATCTCGCCATCGAAGCATGAAAAGTTCAATGTCACAGCGGAGGAAGGCTTCTCGAAGATATTCATCACCCTCGGCAAGATGGACGGCACCACCCCGAAGAGCTTGATCGGCATAATTAACAATGTCCTCGACAAGAAAGTGGATCTGGGCCGCATAGACATCTTCACGCGCTACACGCTGTTCGATGTCAAGTCAGAAGAGGCCGACCGACTCATCGAGGAGATGAGCACCCTCAAGGTGCGTGGCCGCGCCGTGCGCGTCGCGCTGGCCACCGAGGACCAGATGAACCGCGGCACCAAGGAGCGCGAGCGCAAGAAAGGCGACAAGGGTCGCCGCAAGCGCCGCTAGGCGGCCTCCGCGCCGTGCGCGGGGTGCAGAAATCAGCTAGAATTTTCGTTCGCGGATGTGGCAGTATGGGTCGCCGCCGGTTCTTGAGTAGTAGTCCTGGTGGTAGTCCTCGGCTACATAGAAGTCGCCGGATGGGAGGAGCAGCGTGTTCACTTCGTAGCCGCGGGAGCGGAGGAAGGCCATGAGCGACTCAGCGGTGGCCTTCTGAGCGGCGTCGGCGTAGAAGATGCAGCTGCGGTACTGAGGGCCGAGATCCGGGCCGACGCCGTCTGTCTGCGCTGGGTCGTGGATCTCGAAGAATAGCTTGCAGAGAGTCTCATAGTCAGTGAGCGCAGGGTCGTACTCCACGACCACGGCCTCTACGTGGTGGGTGCTGTGCGAGCGCACATCCACATAGCTTGGGCACACTTCCGAGCCACCTGTGTAGCCCGCAAACGTGCGCAGAACGCCTTTCATCCTGGAGAAATGATGCTGTGTGCCCCAGAAGCAGCCGCAGGCGAAGATGGCTGTCGCGCAGCCTTCTGACGGCACGTAAGCACGGACGCGGGAAAACTCCTCCACAGCCTTCGTGACAAGCTCCAGCGCGGGACCGTGCTTCGCCTGAAGCTCAGGATGTTCCTTGCCGCGCGCATAATTATGCGTGAGGTCGTTCTTCTTCACCATGATGGCGATAGGGTTTCTCGAGTCAATGATACCCTGTACATATTCCATATAAGGAACGGACTTGTCGTGCGTGAGCAGGCGGAGAGCATTGACCACCCCCACAGGGATGCCCGCCTCCAGAAGGTCGTCGAAGGTCATGTCCGTATCCTCCACCACATCGTGGAGGAAGCCGGCCATCTTCTCCTCATCGGTGCTGCCCATGAGGCCTACGGTCAATGGATGAAGGATTACTGGGTATCCGTCCTTGTCAAGGGCCCCAGCGTGCGCTTTCGCTGCGATCTGAATAGCTGTGTCGATAGGATTCATAATAACAAATTTAAGAATTATTGATAACTTTGGAAAATATGATGAACGTAATAAACATTGTGCTTATCGTGGCCCTGCTGGGCTGCGCCCTGTGGTTTTCATTCCGTACACGCTTTGTCCAGTTCCGCCTCTTCCGTGAGATGTGGAGCGTGCTGGGCGACAGCAGCGAGGGAGGGCACGTGTCGTCATTCCAGGCGTTCATGGTGTCCCTCGCGAGCCGCGTTGGCACCGGAAACCTGGCAGGCGTGGCGACAGCCATAGCCGCAGGAGGCCCGGGTGCAGTGTTCTGGATGTGGGTGATAGCCCTTCTGGGTTCGGCCAATGCTTTCGTCGAGTCGACATTGGCGCAGCTCTACAAAAGACGCAGCACGGACTCCTTCATCGGCGGCCCGGCGTACTATATGGAAAGGGGTCTGGGGAAGCGCTGGATGGGCGTCATCTTCGCCATACTCATCTCCATCACCTTCGGTTTTGCGTTCAACTCAGTGCAGTCAAACACCATCACAGCAGCGTGGAGCGGCGCTTTCGGCGTCAGCCCGCTCGTGATGGGACTCATCCTTACGGGCTTCACCGTCATCATCATCTTCGGCGGCATCAAGCGCATTGCGCGCTTCTCCAGCGTCATTGTACCGGTGATGGCAGTGGGGTATATCCTGCTGGCGCTGGTCGTTATCATTGCCAATGTAACCGAGCTTCCGGGAGTCCTCAAACTCATCGTCCAGAGCGCCTTCGGCTGGAAGCAGGCGGCGGGCGGAATGTTCGGCGCTGCGATCATGCAGGGCATCAAGCGTGGCCTTTTCTCCAATGAAGCCGGCATGGGCTCAGCGCCCAATGTAGCCGCCACCGCGCATACCTCGCACCCGGTGCGCCAGGGCCTCATCCAGACGCTTGGCGTCTTCACTGACACCATCCTCATCTGCTCCTGCACCGCCTTCATCATACTGTGCAGCGGCGTTCCACTCGACGGCAGCCTGGACGGCGTCCAGCTCACGCAGGAGGCCCTGGCGACGCAGATCGGCCCTGCCGGCCGCTACGTCATCGCCATCGCCATCCTGCTGCTCGCATTCAGCAGCATCATTGGAAATTACTATTATGGAGAAGCGAACATCCGCTTCATCACGAAGAGCCGTCTGGCGCTGAACATCTACCGGGTAGCGGTCTGCGGCATGGTCATCTTCGGCGCCCTCACCACGCTCCAGACGGTCTGGGACCTCGCGGACGTCACGATGGCCTTCATGACCATCTGTAACCTCATAGCCATCGTCCTGCTCGGCCGCCAGGCCTTCCTGCTCCTCGACGACTACACCCGCCAGTAAAAAGCCGGCGTCAAGGCGCCTACATTCCACAAGTCCGGCCTCCCATCAGACATCGCAGACCGCCTGGACTGCTGGGAGTAGTCTTCTCTCCTGCCCGTCCCCATCTCTTCATCGGCCACGACCCCGATGAAACGGCACATCCGTCCGGGACGCGGCCGAACATGTAATAAATCTCGTTACCAAGGTTTTTAGGAATCATAAAAGACCCGTAACAATTTTCAATACGATTATTTGCGTATTTATATACATATATATATTTGGAGAGTGTATTGTAGTTACTCTATGAAAAATACTAAGCAAAGTGCTATTTATATTCCTCCTCAGATGGAGGTGTATGACATCCTCATGGAGAACATTCTCTGTGAATCCAAAGGCACCAGTGTAGCAGAACCCTGGGAAATAATTACTGAAGAAGAGTGGTAACAAAGGAGAAGAATCATGAAGAAAACAATCATAGTTCTAGCAATTGCCCTGTTTGGTCTTGCATCTTGCAATAAGGTCGGAGTGGAAGATATACCGGCTAAAAACGATATCAAACTTAATCTAAAAGTCTCTGACCTCGATGGTGCTGAGACCAAGGCCATCAAGACCACATGGGAGTCCGGTGATGCCATCAACATCTGGTTCGATAGCATATCTGACATCCGACCGGATCTTGTCATCTGGTATAACGGAGCAACGTGGATTGTTAACGATCAAGCTGCTGTCAGCGGAAAAAGTCCATCTGCAAGCGGCAAGTTAAATGCCGTGTACTGCAGATGGGGACTTGATAATTATATGGATTACGAAATATCAGACCCTTGGGGCATTGGTTTTTACGTAATCCAGTTTAGTACTAAAAATGATGGCAGTTACACATTTGACAGGTGGGGTTTGTATCCATCACGTTCAGCTCTTGCATGCTTCAGTACATCTGATTACAGTTTTGACTCCGAGACCTTGACTGCAGATATCAGCGGCTGGGAATTCGAATGCAATGTGCAGGTGGTCATTTCTGGACTCCCTTCAAATGGAAAGTGGGCGATGGGATGCGATAACCTGTCTCGAACCAATGGTTTTGAAATGATGGCCGGCGGCTTTATGACAAACTACAGCAATGGCAATGATAGGATATATTACACATCATCCATGTACAATGAAGATGGCGAGGCATTCACATACAGATCAACAACATCTTCTGCCAGTGCAACAGACTTCGAACTCAGTCTTATCAATGCTCTCGACGGATCTGAATACAGATATACCGCAAGCGGAAAGTCTATTGAAAACGATCATACCAAACTGAAAGCGATCAAGATTCCTTTCAGTAAATTCACTTATTACAGAACCTTGGAGATGGTTCGTTGATTGTTTTAAGCTTATTTCTGCGAGATACCCTGCTC
Organism: Bacteroidales bacterium; assembly: GCA_024398295.1. Taxonomy (GTDB): domain Bacteria; phylum Bacteroidota; class Bacteroidia; order Bacteroidales; family UBA932; genus Cryptobacteroides. Next base: position 68 of record JAKSJL010000034.1, on the reverse strand, counting down.
TGCCACGAAAGCAGCGAGGGTGGAGCCATCGTCGATGCTGGCGATGCAGTCGGTGAGCATGCTCACCT
>JAKSJL010000033.1 GCA_024398295.1 Bacteroidales bacterium | reverse complement strand
TACGCATAATGCCCGTCATTTTGCGTTGAGTTTACTTTTTCATTCTGAATGTCAAATAATCCATATTTTTAGCTTACATTTGCAGTATGGATAACGATATAGTTTTATTAGAGGTTTCCAGGTAAATATTTTATTATTGATTTTTGCGCCGTGACGGTGCATGGCGTACGAGAGTGTACGCGTTTAGTTTAAGTTGGTCACTTATAACCATTCCGACTTGAAAGCGGTCAATAAGAGTAGTAAAAGTAAATATTTGCTATATAGACTCTGATAATTCTGTATTGATGACGGTCCACCGGATTCATGCAGACGTAGACAAGAAGGCCAAGTATTGTTTATGAACCTTTAAAACACATTTTGCCGATGAATCAGGACAAAGCCCCGGTATACGAGGCTCTGGAAGAGTTTAGAAGAAACAGGGTGGTGCCGTTTGACGTTCCAGGTCACAAGAGAGGTAGAGGAAACCCTGAGCTTGTGAAGCTGCTTGGAAAGCAGTGCGTCGAGCTGGACGTGAACTCCATGAAGCCGCTCGATAATCTTTGTCACCCCACATCAGTCATAAAGGAAGCTGAGAAGCTGGCTGCAGACGCATTCGGCGCTGCCAGCGCCTTTCTCATGGTCGGAGGTACCACGTCTTCGGTGCAGACCATGGTGCTCACGGCCTGCAAGGCCGGTGAGAAGATCATCCTTCCTCGAAACGTACACCGCAGTGTGATCAATGCCCTCGTTGTGAATGGAGCCACTCCTATCTATGTGAATCCAGACACGGACAAGAGGCTGGGTATCGCGCTCGGCATGAAGATATCCCAGGTAGAGAAGGCTATCGAGGAGAACCCAGACGCTGTGGCTATCCTCGTGAACAACCCTACCTATTACGGTATTTGTTCAAACCTGAAGAAGATAGTTGAGATCGCCCACGCCCATAACATGATGGTGCTTGTGGACGAAGCACACGGAACCCATTTCTATTTCGGCGAGAACATGCCGATAACAGCGATGGCAGCGGGTGCCGACATGTCTTCTGTCAGCATGCATAAGTCAGGCGGAAGCCTCACCCAGAGCTCTTTCCTTCTTGCGGGACCAAATGTGAGCCCTGGATACATCAGGCAGGTGATTAACCTCACCCAGACCACCAGCGCGTCATATCTTCTCATCGCGAGCCTGGACATCTCCAGGAGAAACCTCGCGCTGAGAGGCAAGGAATCCTTCCGTCAGGTGTGCGATATTGCGGAATATGCCAGGACCGAGATAAATAAGATAGGCGGCTATTACGCCTACGGCCGTGAGTTGATAAACGGAGACAGCATCTTCGACTTCGATACCACGAAGCTCACAGTGTTCACCCTGGACATCGGTCTTGCGGGCATCGAGGTCTACGATCTTCTGCGCGACGAGTATGACATCCAGCTTGAGCTCGGTGATATTGGCAATGTCCTCGCATACATCTCCATCGGAGACCGCATGAGGGAGGTGGAGCGCCTTGTGAGTGCGCTCTATGACATCAAACGCCGCTACAGCAAGGACAGAACCGGTCTGTTTGACCATGAGTACATCAACCCATCCGTCATCATGACCCCGCAGGAAGCGTTCTACGCGGCGAAGGAGGAGATGATCCCTATCAGGGAGACGAACGGAAGGATTTGTACGGAGTTCGTGATGTGCTACCCTCCGGGCATCCCTATCCTTGCGCCGGGCGAGCGTATCACCCAGGAGATCATCGACTACATCCTCTACGCCAAGGAAAAGGGCTGTTCCATCACCGGTCCTGAGGACGAGAAGGTGGAGCGCCTGAATGTGATCAAGGAGCAGATCCTCTACTAACCCTCGCTTTTCGGAGCCCGAAGGGCGACCAAGTCCCTTTCCCGAGGAAAGGGATTTAGGGATAGGGTAACGTGGATGACACAGAAACAAGATAAGTGAAAAATCTGAGGCGAGAGATACGTCTCTAGTATTGATAAAGCAGAAACGTATGGAGTATTGGTTTACAGCACATCATACTGAAGATGTGAAGTTCTCGGTGCGCGTGGACCAGCATCTTTATTCAAATGAGAATGATCTCGGCCGCGTGGACATCTTTGAGTCCAATGAGTTCGGCCGCATCCTCGCCGTGGACGGATACATCATCTTCACCGAGCGCGACGAGTTCATCTATGACGAGATGCTCACCCATGTCCCTATGGCCGTGCACAGGAATGCGAAGCGCATCCTCGTGTTTGGATCGGGCGACGGAGGCGTGGTGAACGAGCTCCTCAAGTATGATACGATCGAGAGCATTGACCTCGTCGAGATCAATGATGGCGTGGTGGAGGCGTGCCGCGAGTTCTTCCCGGACATGGCCGAGTCGCTGGATGACCCACGCGTGACCATATACACAGAGAACGCATTGAGGTTCATCAGACACATTGAGACAGAATATGACCTCATCATCGTCGACTCCGCTGGCTTCTATGGCCCTGGCGAGTCCCTTCTCACCCGTGAGTTCTATGGTGGCTGTTTCAAGGCCCTCAAGGATGACGGCATCATGGTGAACCAGCACCAGAGCCCATTCTACGAGGAGGATAGGAAGGAGACCCAGAAGGCTCACAAACGTATCGTGGAGAATTTCCCTATAAGCAGGGTCTACCAGGCGCATATCCCTTCATATCCTTCGGGATACTGGCTCTTCGGCTTCGCTTCGAAGAAGTACCATCCTGTGACAGACCTCGACGCAGCGGCTTGGAACAAGCTGCACATCGACACCTCATATTATACCACAAACCTCCATATCGGCTGCTTTGCGCTCCCTGCTTATGTAGAACGCGCACTCAAGGATGTGGAGAAGATGCAGGACTAGAAGATGCTTGAAAGAAACATAGAGAATTTCATCGGCTGCGATGCCTCATATGAGGATGCAGATATCGTGCTCTTCGGAGCGCCTTTCGACTCTACCACCTCGTACCGTCCAGGTACCAGATTTGGCAGCGCAGCTATACGTCATGAGTCTTATGGACTCGAGACATACAGCCCTTATCAGGACAAGGACCTTACTGACTATCAGGTGTTTGATAGCGGAGATATCGAGCTCAGCATGGGTAGCAGCCAGATTGCCCTCGACCAGATATCGGAGCGCACACGTACCATCCTTGAGGATGGCAAGCTGCCTCTGATGATAGGTGGAGAGCACCTCGTGACCCTTGGCGCTTTCCGTGAGGTGTTCAAGATGTATCCTGATGTTCACATCATTCATTTCGATGCCCACACTGACCTTCGCGACGACTATCTCGGAGTGCAGCTCTCTCACGCTTGCGTCATCAGAAGATGCCACGACCTTGTGGGTGATGGACATATCCATCAGTTCGGAATCCGCTCAGGAGACCGTCCTGAGTTCAGATGGGCGGCGGAAGGCCACACAGACATGCATAAGTTCAATCTCGATGGCCTCGCGGAGCGTGTGCGAGAGCTTGCGGACAAGCCTGTGTACTTTACCATTGACCTGGATGTGCTGGATCCTTCCATCTTCCCTGGCACGGGTACGCCAGAGGCTGGCGGCATCGGTTTTATGGACCTCATCGAGGCCATACAGCTCATTGGTAGTTGCCTGAATGTCGTGGGCTGTGATGTGAATGAGCTCAGCCCTACCTACGACCAGAGCGGCGTGTCGACTGCTGTCGCATGCAAGGTGGTCAGAGAACTCATACTTGCGTTGAACAAATAAACATTAATACATAGAAATGGGAAAAGTTTTAGTAATCGGATGTGGTGGAGTGGCCCAGGTGGCCATCCAGAAATGTGCTCAGAACGACTCTGTATTCACTGATATCTGCATTGCAAGCCGCACGGTGAGCAAGTGCGATGCCCTCAAGGCGAAGCTTGAGGGAAAGACCAAGGCGAACATAACTACTGCCAAGGTCAATGCTGACAGCGTGGACGAGCTCATTGCCCTCATCAATGAAGTGAAGCCAGATGTGGTGCTTAACCTTGCACTGCCATACCAGGACCTCACCATCATGGACGCTTGTCTCGCTACTGGCGTGGACTATGTGGACTCTGCCAACTATGAGCCAGAGGATACAGAGGACCCTACCTGGAGAGCTATCTATGAGAAGAGATGCAAGGAGAAGGGTTTCACTGCTTACTTTGATTACTCTTGGCAGTGGGCATATCAGGACAGGTACAAGGATGCAGGCATCACCGCTCTGCTCGGTACTGGCTTCGATCCAGGTGTGACCAGCGTCTATTCAGCTTACGCGCTCAAGCACTATTTCGATGAGATCCATACCATCGATATCCTTGATTGTAATGGTGGTGATCACGGTTATCCTTTCGCCACAAACTTCAACCCTGAGATCAACCTCCGCGAGGTGTCTGCAAATGGCTCATACTGGGAGGATGGACATTGGGTGGAGACCAAGCCTATGGAGATCAAGAGAGAGTATGTCTTCGAGGGTGTAGGCCCTAAGGACATGTATCTTCTCCATCACGAGGAGATCGAGTCTCTCGCGAAGAACATCCCAGGCATCCAGAGAATCCGCTTCTTCATGACCTTCGGACAGAGCTATCTCACACATATGAAGTGTCTGGAGAATGTAGGCATGCTCAGAACCGATCCAGTGATGTTCGAGGGCAAGGAGATAGTTCCTATCCAGTTCCTCAGGGCTCTTCTTCCAGACCCAGCATCACTCGGTCCACGCACAGTCGGCAAGACAAACATCGGCTGTATCTTCACCGGTGTCAAGGATGGCAAGAAGAGAAGCATCAAGATTTACAATGTCTGCGACCACCAGGAGTGCTACAAAGAGGTCGGTTCACAGGCTATCTCATACACCACAGGCGTTCCTGCCATGATCGGTACCATGATGGTCATGACCGGTCAGTGGAAGAAGGCTGGCGTATTCAATGTAGAGGACTTCGATCCAGATCCATACATGGAGGCACTGAACAAGTGGGGACTTCCTTGGGTTGTGGATGAGAATCCAGTGCTTGTAGACTAATGCTTAAGTCAGGAATGAAAACACCCTGCTACGTGATAGATTCCGGTGCTCTGCGCCGGAACCTTTCCGTTTTGAGAGGGGTGATGGACAGGACCGGAGCACATATCCTCCTGGCACAGAAGTGTTTCAGCTGCTATGGACTCTACCCGATGATAGGGGAGTACCTCAGTGGAGCGACGGCGAGCGGCCTCTTCGAGGCGCGCCTCTGTCACGAGGAAATGCCCGGGAAGGAGAATCATGTGTTCAACCCTGCGTTCCGCGCTGAGGATATCGACGAGATCGTAGATATCTGCGACCATATCGTGTTCAACTCCATCCGCCAGCTACTTCTCTATGGTCAGAAGGCGAAGTCAGCCGGATGCGGAGTGGGACTTAGGATAAATCCAGAGAAATCCACCCAGGAAGGCCATGCCATATATGACCCTTGTGCTCCTGGGAGCAGGATGGGCGTCACGATAGATGAATTTAAAAAGGGCGTAGATGCTTATCCTGAGGTACTTACGCTTCTGGATGGACTACATTTTCACACTCTCTGTGAGCAGAATTCAGACGATCTGGAGGTCACTCTGGACGCTTTTGAAGAGAGGTTCAAGGAGTATCTCCCTCAGATGAAGTGGGTAAATTTCGGCGGTGGCCATCATATCACTCGAGAAGACTACGATATCGAAAGACTCGAGAGGTGCATCATGAGGATGAAGGATGGTTACGGGCTTGAGGTGTACCTGGAGCCAGGTGAGGCTGTAGCATTGAATGCGGGCTACCTCCATACGACAGTGCTTGAGATTCAGGAGCATGCGTGGGGACGCGTCGCCATCGTCGACACATCTGCGGCATGTCACATGCCTGATGTGATAGAGATGCCTTATCGCCCGCCACTGAAGGACAGCGGCGAGGCAGGGGAGAAGGCGTTCACCTATCGTCTCGGCGGTCCTACCTGCCTCGCGGGCGACGTCATCGGTGACTATTCCTTCGATCACGAACTCAAGGAGGGTGACGTGCTCACTTTCTGCGATATGGCCATCTACTCGATGGTCAAGAACAACACCTTCAATGGCATGCCTCTTCCATCCATCTGGATCCAGGACGGCGATGAAGCGACACTGTGGAAGGAATTCAGTTACAATGATTTCAAATCTAGAGTATGATTTTTTACTATTCTGGCTGCGGAAACAGCCGCTTCATAGCAGAAGAGCTCGCCAGCGCTCTTGGCGAGAAACTTCTTTTCATACCCGATCTGCAGAGGGAGGGCTTCTCAGAGTATCAGATCGCGGAAGGAGAGAGCATTGGTTTTGTGTTCCCTATTTATTCATGGGCTGCTCCACAGCTGGTTGAGAACTTCGTCAAGGGCGTGAAGTGGAATGGCAAGTCAGCCTACACTTGGATGTCGTGCACCTGTGGCGATGAGATGGGTATAGCACATAAGACATTCGGCAAGGTCCTGCAGTCTGTGGGACTCGAGCTTGCGGCTGCGTACTGCTTCCAGATGCCTGAGACCTACCTGGCGCTGCCAGGATTCCATCTCGATACCGATGAGGGTGCCAAGAAGAAAATAGAACTGGTAAAGGCCAGGCTCCCGAAGGTGGCGGAGCAGATCCGCGAGCATAAAGCCACGATGGATGATCTTCTTATCGGTCCTCTCGCATGGTTCAAGTCTCACGTCATCAAGGCTGGTTTCGTGGCGAGTGCGAGCGATAAGAAATACTTCACCACTGATGCCTGCAGCGGCTGCGGCATCTGCGAGAAGGTGTGTCCACTTAAGAACGTGAAGATGGTAGATAAGCATCCACAGTGGCAGGGAAACTGCACGCAGTGCATGGCGTGCTACCACCATTGCCCTCAGAACGCTATCCAGTTTGGCTCGTTCACGAAAGGAAAGGGACAGTACTACTTCGGAAAGAAAAATTAAATTTTTTAAAATTTTTCTTGCATTTGTAAATCAGAAAAAGTAGGTTTGCAAAAGACAAAAGGAAATGATGTTTTTTAGGAATAATCAGCAGCAGAATCAGAACCAGCAGCAGAACTGTTGGTTGACTTGCTGATGCTTTTCCGGTCGAGCATTGTTCATTCGATAGAGAGTCAATTTTTAGTAATATTTATGAGGCTGGTCCTGAAAGGGATCAGCCTTTTTTGTTTAACAGTTAGTAGTGTATTTATGAAAAAGATTGAAGCCGTCGTGAGAAAGACGCACTTTGAAGATGTCAAGGAGGCCTTGTTCGAGGCCGACATCAACTGGTTTTCCTATTCGGAGGTCCATGCCATCGGCCAGGCCAGGCAGGACAGAATCTATCGTGGAGTGATGTATAGCACTGATATCATCCCGCGCATAGAAATTAAAATTATCTGCCGTGATCAGTTTGTGAAGCCGGCAGTGGATGCTATCCTGAAGGCTGCCCACACGGGGGAAGTGGGCGATGGCAGAATCTTCGTCAGTCCCGTGGATGAGACTTGGTCCATCCGTACAGGAGAAAGCGGCGATTCAGTTCTTGCAGACAAAAAGTAGTAGTGTATTTACCTTAAAAACGAGCTAAACATGGAAACAATTTCTACAATAAACAGTCTTGATACCGTCTGGGTACTTCTTGCCGCCATGCTGGTATTCTTCATGCAGCCAGGCTTCGCCATGGTGGAGGCCGGTTTCACCCGCTCGAAGAACTCAGCAAACATCCTCATGAAGAACTTTGTGGACTTCATGGTCGGAACCATTCTTTTCTGGTTCATTGGCTTCTCACTCATGCACAATGGTGATGCAAACTTCGCTGGTCACATCAGACCTTTTGACCTGTCTTTCTGTGATGACACAAATATTCCGAAGGAGGCATGGCTTATTTTCCAGACCGTTTTCTGTGCCACTGCGGCTACTATCGTCTCTGGTGGTATGGCAGAGAGAACGAAGTTCTCGATGTATGTGATCATATCCATCATCATCTCCACTGTGATATATCCTATCGAAGGTCACTGGGCATGGGGTGGCGGCTGGCTTAGCCAGATCGGCTTCCATGATTTCGCTGGTTCTGCAGTAGTTCATGCTTGTGGAGGTGTCATAGCACTTGCGGGTGCTATCATCCTTGGTCCACGTGTGGGCAAATACACGAAGAGCGGACGCTCTGTCGCCATCCCTGGACACAATCTCACTCTCGGAGCCCTCGGCGTCTTCATCCTCTGGTTTGGATGGTTCGGCTTCAATCCAGGCTCTCAGCTTGCTGCTAGCGGCCCGGAGAATGCTACGGCGATCTCTCATGTCTTCGTGACCACGAACATGGCTGCCGCTTGTGGCGGAGTCATCACCATGATACTTACTTGGATAATGTTTGGGAAGCCTTCACTCTCACTTGTATGCAACGGCATACTCGCAGGACTTGTCGGTATCACTGCAGGCTGTGATGTCGTATCCATAGCCGGTTCGGCAGTCATAGGTACAGTCTGTGGTGCTGCAATGACCCTGTCAGTGTCTTTCCTTGACAGCAAACTTCACATCGATGACCCAGTCGGCGCAGTCTCTGTGCACGGCGTCGGCGGTATCCTCGGCACAGTCATGACCGGACTCTTTGCCGTAGATGGAGGTGTCCTGTATGGTGGCGGCTGGCACCTTTTCGGCATCGAATGCCTCGGAATCCTATGCATCGTCGCATGGGCATTCATCCTCGGTTTCGGCATACTCAAACTCCTTGACGTCTTCTTCGGAATCAGGGTTGAGAAGCGAGTGGAAGAGGAAGGCCTCGATATCTACGAGCACGGAGAGACTGCTTACAACAGCTAGTCCATAGGGTAGACCACGCCCCATTCATGGCGCAGGTGGTCCATTATTTTCATGACTTTTAATGTCTCGGCGTGTGGCATGTCGGCTGGTTCTATCTGGCCGGCTGCCATCGCGTCGCGGCATGCCATGAACTCATATTCGTAGCCGCTTATCTGCTCCGGAACCCTTACTTCCTTGATGAGGTCGCCTCTATGTGCAAAGACGCGGATGAGCTGAGGGTTATTGATGTTATCTACAGTGAGGAAGCCCTTCGTGCCCGAAACGACACCCAGCTTGTCGGTCTCGCAGCATGCTGAAGACTGGAGGTTTGCCATCACACCATCTTCGAAGATGAATGACATGGCGTTCTGGAAGTCCACGCCTGAGTCGGACTTGATGCAGCTGGTGGTGATGCTCTTTATCGGGGTGTCGTGCACCATGAACATGAAGTTAAGCGCGTACACGCCTACATCCAGAAGCGCGCCGCCGCAGAGCTCGGGCTTGATGATCCTGTCCACATGCGAGATCGAGTAGGCGAGTGAGCCGTTGATGATCTTCACCTCTCCTATCTGCCCTGAGCCAATGATCTCGTTTATGATCCTACGCGCAGGCTGGTAGCGTGGCCAGATGGCCTCGGCCACGAACACTCCTTTTTCTGCAGACAGTTTCAGAATCTCCTCGGTCATCCTTGCATTTGGCATGAATGCCTTCTCTACGATGCAGGGCTTTCCTGCAAGTATGGCCTTCTTTGTGATGTCGAAATGGTGCGAGTGCGGTGTGGCGATATAGAGGAGGTCTACATCTGCATCCTCAAGCAGCTCTTCATACGAGCCGTATGCGCGCTCGATGCTGAACTTCTCAGCAAATGCCTGAGCCTTCTCCAGCGAGCGTGAGGCAATGGCAAGGCAGTCAAAACCCTGCATCTTGCTGATGGTTCGAGCTATTTTCTCTGCAATGTGTCCTGCTCCTACGATCCCTACGTGGAATGTTTTTTCTAGGGTACTCATATTATGAAAGATGTTTTTTGTCCGTAGTGATGTTTATGGAGAATCCCTTCAGGACTGATAAAATGTCCTGTCGGAGAAAGCGTATGCTTCCAGAGTCAAATTTCACCTTGCACGAGCCGTTCTCTGAGATGTCGAGCACTTCTCCATCTCCGAAGAGCTTATGGTTCACTCTCGTGCCGGTGCGCAATGAGTCCGCTGCCGATGGCAGCTCGTGTGTCTCGGGCTCTACATAGTCGCCCTCGCTGGCTACCTGGGTCTGAAGCCTCTGCCAGAGGGCTTCGTCCATCTCGCCCTCAGTCACAAACAGCTCCCTCTTTATCTCGGCGATGAAGCGTGATGGGAGTTTCTCCTGCTGCGCCTGCATGTTATAGCCTTCTGACTCCGTCATGAAAAGGCATTTCTCTGCCCTGGTCGTAGCTACGTACATGAGGCGTCTTTCCTCCTCCAGAGCATTTTTCTTTCTCTCCCTGATGCTTCTGGCGTTCGGGAAGATGCCGTCACTCAGGCCAATGATGAAGACATAAGGGAACTCCAGACCCTTGCTCTGGTGAACGGTCATCAGCTTCACCTTGTTTGTCTCCTTCCTGTAGTCTGCGTTTGTGTAGAGCGCGATATCCTGGAGATAGTCATGCAGTGGCGTGGTCTCCCACTCTATATGTTCTGCCTCATACATCCTGATGGAGTTAACGAGCTCCGTGATGTTCTCGAGCCTCTGCTCGTCGTTGTCGTCCCTATACTCTTTCTTGAGGCCTGTCTTCTCAAGGATATACTCCAGCATGGAGCACACGCTTGCGGAATAGACACGTGCCCGGCACTCCTCGATAAGCGAAACGAACTCATGGAGAGCCTGCCTGTCAAGCTTCGGGTCGTCCAGATGGTTCTTCAGGGCCTGGTAAAGTGTGGTGTTTTCCGTGGAGGCATAGGCTGAGATAAGCTCCAGGGTGATCTTTCCTACCTTTCGAGACGGAGTGTTTATCACTCTCTCGAAGGCGAGGTCGTCATCTGATGCCACGAGCCTTAGGTAGCTGATGCAGTCCTTCACCTCGAGTCTTTCGAAGAATCTCACTCCACCCCACATGACATACGGAATCCCTGCCCTGATGAAGGCCTGCTCGATGACGCGTGACAGGTGCGCGGCGCGGAACAGCACCGCGAAGTCGGCGTACGTGCAGTGCAACTCCTCGATGCGCTTCGCTATCTCGGTGCACACCCACTGCGCCTCCTGGTTCTCGTTTGCCGCGTGGAAATGCACTATGGTGTCTCCTTCGCCCTTTCTTGTGAACATCTTCTTGTCTATCCTGTTCTTGTTGTTCACAATGATGGAGTTCGCGACATCCAGTATGCCTGGGGTCGAGCGATAGTTCTCATCCAGGACTATGTCCTTGTCCGGCTTGAAGGCCACGAACATATCCGGCTTCGCACCTCTCCACTCGTAGATGGACTGGTCTGGATCTCCTACTATGAATAGGTTCCCACACTGTGCGGAAAGGGTGTTCACTATGTCCCAATCACTTGAATTACAGTCCTGTGCCTCGTCCACCATCACATAGTTCATCCTCTCCTGCCATTTCTCTCTCACGTCGTCAAACGAATGAAGGATGTGGCAGGTGAAGTACACGAGGTCATCGAAATCCAGCGCGAGCTTGTCTTTCTGCTTGTACAGCAGCTGGACAGGCTGCGACAGGGCGTTCCTTTCGCTTATGGCGTCGGATGACAGAAGATACTGTGGTATATACTGGTTCTTCGTCTTTACTCCGGCGAGCGCCTCCATGAGCTGACGCACCGTCTTTACGGAGCGCTCTGCATTATTCTCTGTAAGCACCTGGCGTGCAAGTGCTTTCATGTCTTCCTCGTCGAGTATCTGGAAATTCTTCGGATAGCCTAGGCGGTGGATCTCCTCACGCAGGAACCTCACGCAGAAGCCGTGGATGGTGCAGACGAAATCATTTGTATATCCTGGTGGGACCAGCTGCGAGATGCGCGACTTCATTTCCTGCGCGGCTTTGTTCGTGAAGGTGAGGCACAGGATGTTCGCCGGGTCCACGCCCAGCTCATTCACTATGAAGGCGTACCTATACGAAAGGGCCTTCGTCTTTCCGGAGCCAGCGCCAGCCACCACACGCACGCGTCCTTCGGTGCATGTCACTGCGGCTCTCTGTCTCTCATTCAATGCGCTCAGGTTCATGCTCTGGCCTTATGGATTATGTAAGTGACTGTGCCCCAGACGCTGAAACTGTCTTCGCTGCTTATCTGTATGCGAGGGAAGTCTGGGTTCGCGGGTATGAGCCAGCCGGAGCCACCCTCCTCGACGAAATGTTTCAGCGTGTACTCGCCATTCAGCTCGCACACTGCTATCTCCTTCGCAGATGGGTGTCTGTTTGACTTGTCCACGATCACGATGTCGCCACTCATCACGCCTGCGTCGATCATGGAGTTTCCATTTACCCTTATGAGGTATGATGACTCTGGGTGTGGGCAGAGAAGGCGCAGCATGTCTATGTCCTGCGACTTCTCGTCGTTATCCAGAGGCACAGGGAAGCCTGCCACGACGCTTATGTCGAAATAGGGAAGTGCCATCTCCTTCACGCGGGATGCTGGTATCATCTCGCCGAGAGCATGCGATGCATCGGCCTGGGCCTTCATGCCCAGGTCTATGCAGTCTTTTATGAAGTCTGTCTTGTTTTCCAGGGAGTCAATGTGCCTGGCCATGTAGCCGGGAGCCCTGAAAGAATAGATCTTGCTGTCTGTCCTTGGACGTCCCGCACCGGGGCGGCGTCCACCTCTGTTTTCCTTTTTCTCTTCCATATCCAATGTCTATGCTCTGCAAATATAAGCATAATCATTGATATATGTAATACGGAATTTGAAAAACTACAGGCCTGCCTTCAGGCAACGCACGACAGCAGAGTTGAAGCCCGCATGGTCGAGCTCATTGAGTCCCTTGATGGTAATGCCGCCAGGTGTGGTGACCTTGTCTATCGCAGCCTCTGGATGCAGGCCCGTCTGGTCGAGAAGGGTCACTGCGCCTTCCATGGTCTGCATGGCTATCCTAAGTGCGTCGGCAGGGTAGAGTCCCATCTCTACGCCACCCTCCATCATCGCTCTCAGAAAGCGCATGACATAGGCTATGCCGCAGCCTGCCATCATCATGCCTGCCGCCATCTGCCTAGGCTCCACCACCATCACCTCTCCAACGAGGGCGAAAAGGTCCCTGGCCTGCTCTACGGCAGGGGAGTCACCCTTCTCCACGAAGGTCATGCTCTGTCCGAACTCAGCAGCGATATTTGGCATCACATAGGCGTCAATCCTCTCGTTCCTGGCATTTGCAGCGACGCTGATAAGTATCTTTCCTTCAAGCGCTTCCGTGATTTCTGCTATCACGCTGTCCACAAGCCATGGCTTCACGGCCAGCACCACTACATCTGCCTTGGCTACGGCCTCCCTGTTATCGAGTGTGCAGTCAAGCTGGGGATATTCAGCCTTGAATCTGTCGAGGGTCTTCTGAGTGTGTGCTGTGATGGTGATGCTGAGATCTGCCTTGCTTCTGATCCAGCCTTTGATGAGCGCTCCGCCCATGTTACCGGAACCTATTACTGAGAGTTTCATGCGAACATAGTTTTTGTTCCTCAAAGATAATCTTTTTGGCTATATTTGTAAGAAAATACAACTCAAATGAAAGATACATATCTAGCTTCAAAACCTCGTTATGAGATTCTTGATGGACTTAGAGGAGTGGCTGCATTCATGGTCATCCTCTTCCATTGCTTCGAGACTTACGCTCCTGTCATAGGAAGACAGATCATAAATCATGGCTACCTTGCTGTCGATTTCTTTTTCGTGCTTTCTGGCTTCGTGATCGGATATGCCTACGATGACCGCTGGGACAGGATGTCATACTGGGGCTTCTTCAAAAGACGTCTCGTACGCCTGCACCCTATGCTGGTCATGGGCATGGTGGTGGGCGCGTGCCTGTTCTTCTTCGCTGACGGCATGTTCCCTCTGACTGCCCAGATCCCTGCGTGGAAGTTCTTCCTGTGCCTTGTGATGGGACTCTTCCTGATTCCTTGCCCAAACAGCCTGGACATCCGTGGCTGGGGTGAGCTGAACTCGTTCAACGGTCCAGCGTGGTCCCTTACATACGAGTACATTGGAAACATACTCTATGCACTCATTTTCAGAAAGTTACCGAAGGTGGCGCTTGCCGTGCTCTGCGTTCTCGCGGCCTTCCTTACGCTGAATCTCACCATGGGTTGGGATGTGTTCAACCTCTTCTCTTACCCTAAGTATGATGTGATCGGTGGCTGGAGCCTCGAGCCTGCGCAGATCCTCGTCGGCTTCACCAGGCTTCTATATCCATTCCTCTGCGGTCTTCTCATCTCCAGGATCCTTCCATCCCGCATGAGTGAGGCAAACCCAAGCGGCAGCCCTCTCAGCCTGCGCGGAGGCTTCTGGTGGTGCGCGCTCATGCTCATCGCCATCTTCAGCATCCCTCAGATACTCGGCAAGAGCGGCGTCGCAGATGGCCTTTATCAGGCTGTCAGCATCATTGCCCTTTTCCCTGTCATCGTGCTCATCGGCGCGGGCAGCAAGCTCACAGACCCTCGCAGCGCGAAGATATGCAAGTTCCTCGGTGACATCTCATATCCTATCTACATCACCCACTACCCACTCATGTACCTGCAGATGGGCTGGGCTGCAAGCCATCAGGAGGCGCCGCTGTGGATGCACATAATGGTCAATGCCGGAGTGGTCATCCTCGCGATCGGTCTCGCATGGGCTTGCCTCAAGCTCTATGATGAGCCTGTGCGCAAGTGGCTCACTGACCACGTTCTCAGAAGAAACAGAGCTTAACCATGCATCCGAAGTACATCATCGTCACCCAGCCTCACGAGACACCTTACCCAAACATACCACCGAACAAGCTGGATCTCAGCGCGGTGAAGTGGATCTAGGCCAATGGAACAGAACAGAGAACAGACCATATCCCGTGTCACCGCCTGGGGCGCAGTCGGGAACCTGGTGCTGGCGGCTTTCAAGCTGCTGGCGGGAGTAGTGGGGCGCAGCTCAGCCATGCTGGCGGATGCGGTGCATTCGCTGAGCGACCTGGTGAGCGATGTCATTGTCATAGTGATGGTGAAAGTGAGCAGCAAGGCGGCAGATGATGACCACGCTTACGGCCACGGAAAGTATGAGACCCTCGCTACCATGGCGGTGTCGCTGCTGCTTCTGGTGGTAGGTGCCAAGCTGATGGCTGAAGGCGTGGAGAAGATACGCATTGTGGCCTCTGGTAGAGAGTTGCCTATGCCTGGCAGTGTGGCTCTGTGGGCTGCGATAGTTTCCATAGTGGTCAAGGAGGTCCTCTATCAGTGGACGGCTCGCGTGGGAAAGCGTGTGAACAGCCCTGCGATGATCTCCAATGCCTGGCATCATCGCACCGATGCCCTTTCTTCGATAGCATCGGCGCTGGGCATCGGCGCTGCGCTGGCCTTCGGTGGACAGTGGGTCATCCTGGATCCAGTCGTAGCTTGCCTTATCAGCATCTTCATCATCGTGGTGGCTGTGAAAATGGCACTTCCAGCACTGCATGAACTCACTGAAGGCGCTCTTCCAGCAGAGACGGAGAAGCAGATAATCTCCATCATTTCCGCTGTGCCAGGAGTGGACAATGTCCACGGTCTGAAGACGAGAAAGAATGGCCCGTCATTCATCATATCCGCACATGTGGTGGTGAACCCATCCATGAGCGTTGCCGAGGCGCACCATATCACTGTGCTTGCTGAGCAGTCCGTGCGTCGCGTATTCGGCAAGGAGACTCAGATCTCCATCCATATTGAACCAGACGAAAACTCATTGTAATATGAAAAGATATATCACACTATTGGCAGCAGTGGCGCTACTAGGCTCATGCTGCCATCAGACTGCTTCATCTTATCTGGAGACCTCCACGGAGGCAAGCAAGGTGACAGTGACTGGCGGAGAGATCGCCGGATTCATTGAAAATGGCATCTACACCTACAAGGGCGTGCCATATGCAGAGGCTCAGCGCTTCATGGCACCTTCTGACCCTACCCCTTGGGAAGGCGTGCGTAGCTGCAGGGCATACGGGCCTACAGCACCACAGGCGGAACGTGCCGGCTGGCGAGACGACAAGCAGGCATTTGCCTATCATTGGGATGACGGCTTCCCTGGTGAAGACTGTCTCAGAGTCAATGTCTGGACCCCAGGCATCGGTGACGCCAAGAAGCGTCCGGTGATGGTATGGCTTCACGGAGGTGGCTTCCATTCTGGTTCAGGCCAGGAGCAGGCCGCATATGATGGAAATTCTCTCGCCAAGGCGTATGATGTAGTGGTCGTAACTCTGAATCATCGTCTGAACTGCCTGGGATTCCTGGATCTCAGGGACTTCGGCGATAAGTACGAGGCGTCTGCAAATGCTGGAATGCTCGATATAGTCAAGGCTCTTGAGTGGGTCAAGGCAAATGCCGCTACGTTCGGTGGTGACTCTTCGAATGTCACTATCTTCGGCCAGTCGGGTGGAGGTGGCAAGGTGACTACCACCATGGCCATGCCATCAGCGAAGGGCCTTTTCCAGAAGGCCATCGTTCAGAGTGGTTCCATCACCACTGTCATGGAGGAGAAGTACTCTCGCATGCTGGGCGCGCTCACAGTGAAGGAGCTCGGCCTTTCTGCCACAGACGTGGAGCAGATCGAGACCATACCGTACAAGGAGCTCTACGAGGCCTGCGAAAGGGCCAGGGTAGTGATGATGGATGTGATGAAGGAAGAAGGTGCGCTCCCTACAAACATTCTTTGCTGGCTTCTCGTGGGCACCGAGCCTACAGTGGATGGCAAGTATCTTCCAAGCCAGCCTGGCACTCCAGAGTCCATGGAACTCTCCAAGGATATCCCTACCATGATCGGAACCACCAAGCATGAGTTCACAGTAGGCCAGGCAGATGAGATATTCAAGCCTCTTGCTGTGGAGCAGGTGAAGGCGAGAAGCGCCTACGGCTGCGCTCCAGTCTACTTCTACCAGTTTGACTGGGAGTCGCCTGTGCTCGATGGTGCGCTTGGCAGCGGACATTGCATGGACATTCCATTTGTCTTTGACAATGTCGCTAGATACAACACCATGACAGGCGGTCGCGAAGCGGACATCGAGCTTGGTCACCGTATCAGCGCCCTCTGGGCTTCCTTCGCAAGGACCGGCAAGCCTGTATCCAAGGGCATCCCTTCGTGGACCCCATATTCAGAGGAGTCCCCACTCACCATGCACTTGAACACAAAGAGCGAATTAAGATAAACTGACATACCTATGTCAGGCACTCTGAATATGTGCAATAAAAAAAGAGCAGCACTTCATGGTGCTGCTCTTTCTGTTATGTGTCAGGGTTACTCTGAGAGGTAGTGCTTCTCAAGTGTGCGGTATGCATTTTCAAGCTCTGCGGAAGCCACTTCCTTGCTCTCGACATCGATCTGCATGACTGGTGCAGCGTCTAGCTTTCCGTTGATAGGAGTCCAGGTAGGGAGGCCCTCTCCGTTTGGATTTCCTGTCTTGCAGAAGTTTGCATAGAAGCTGAGGAAGGTCTTCGAGATGGCGAAGTCCTCAGGCTGCCAGTCGTAGTATTCATTGGTCTCGAGATTGCCCATCGCATACTCGATGTCTGCTGAGTGTACTGCACCAGGGGCGATGAAGACAGGCTGTGCCTTCTCCTCCTCGGTCTTCTCACGTACACCACCAGCGAGCGCTCCGACCTTGTCACCCATCTTTGCAGATGGCGCAGGGCGTGGGTGGTTATACTTGTAGCGGTATACAGGCTGGCTGGTGGTCTTCGCATGGTAGTCGCATACCTTCCAGGTAGGGAAGCCTGTGAAGAGGTCGCCGGCGAGGGTGAAGCCCTTGATGGACATCACGTCAGCATCCTCTACGATGCCATATGCCTCGAATATCTCGTCAGTCATCTCTCCGAACTGAGGACGAAGCTGCTTCTTGTAGCCTTCTACTGTAGATGCGCGAGGAGTGCCCTCAAGTGAGTTCCATCCGGCAAGAAGTGGTACATTGGCCTGCTCGCCTCTAGCATAGATGGCATCTGGCTGCTCCTCCATGAAGTATCCGTCAATGATCACGTTGGCCATGCCAGTAGGAGGGATGAGCTCCTGGAGCTCTTCAGCTGAAAGCGCGCGAGCGTCAGCAAGGCTGGCGATGCCCTTGACGCCGAGAAGCGCCTCGCCGAATGCATCTGCGCTGGCCTGCTCCTCGCCGATGTATGGAAGCACCTCAGCTCCAGACGAAAGCATCGCTCCGGCAATGAGGTTCTTCGACAGAGGCGATACCATGAGAAGGGATACTGAGAATGAGCCTGCAGACTCTCCCACGATGGTGATTCTGTCAGGGTCTCCACCGAAAGCCTTTATGTTGTCCTTCACCCACTGGATGGCTGCTACCTGGTCGAGGAAACCGTAGTTTCCGCTTCCGTGATATGGCGACTCTTCGGTGAGGTCTGGATGCGAGAAGAAGCCGAAGACGCCCTCGCGGTAGTTGGCGGTCACGCCGATCACGCCCTCACGTGCAATGGCTGCGCCGTCGTAGCGTGGCTCAGATCCCGAACCGGCCATGAGGCCGCCACCATTGAAATAAATAAGGACTGGAAGACCCTCGCTTGCGACAGCTGCAGGTGTCCAGATGTTCAGGTAAAGGCAATCCTCGTCGCGCTTAGGACCACGGAAGGCCATGTCACCGAAGATGGTAGGCTGCATAGGGTCGTTGCCGAACTCCTTGGTCTCAAGCACGCCCTCCCAAGCCTTCTTAGGCTGTGGCGCAGCCCATCTGAGTTCGCCCACAGGTGCCTCTGCAAACGGCACTCCAAGGAAAGCCTTGAGGCCTCCCTCAAGCTCGATGCCCTCCACTGTTCCAGCAGCGGTCTCTACCTTCAGCCCAAGCTTCTGCTCGCATCCCTGGCAGAGAACCATGGCAGCGGCCACGAGTGCTACTGCCCATTTTGAAATATTCATTTTCATGTTATTTATGATTTGAGTTTGTTTTTTATTCTTCAAATATAGCAATTATCTTTGTGATATGAACGAGATTGAGCGTGTAGTCAGAGAATCGCGGGAAATAAGCGAATTCCAGAGACGTGTGTACCTTGCTCTGCTGGAGGTGCCGCGTGGAGAGACCATCACTTATGGTGAGCTGGCGCGTCGCATCGGGTGTAGAAGTGCACAGGCAGTGGGCCAGGCTTTGCGCAGGAACCCTTTTGCTCCGGAGGTGCCTTGTCATAGAGTCATCAGTTCGGATGGGTCTATAGGTGGCTTCCATGGCCAGCGGTCAGGGGAGATGATAGACAGGAAGCGCTCCCTGCTGGAAGCGGAGGCTTCGTGCGAAAAGTGACGGTGAAGCCCCGAAATAGTGTTATATTTGGTAGGAAAAGATATTCACAATGAATTACTTGATACAGAATGCCTCAGTGGTAAATGAAGGCGAAGTGTTCGTGGCTGATGTCCTCGTTGAGGACGGGATGATAGCGCAGATCGCCAGAGGCGGTGGCCTGCGTGCTGAGAATGTGACGACAGTTGATGCCAAGGGGAAGTATCTCATCCCGGGTATCATCGACGAGCATGTGCATTTTCGTGATCCAGGTCTGACACAGAAAGCCGACATCTATACTGAGAGCCGTGCCGCTGTAGCTGGTGGCGTGACGTCGTTCATGGACATGCCGAACACTGTACCGCAGACGGTCACAAGGGAACTGCTTGAGCAGAAGTTCGCTATGGCTTCCGAGAAATCATTGGCAAACTACTCATTCTATATCGGCGCGACAAATGACAACCTCCAGGAGGTGCTGGGCATCGACATCAGCCAGGTGTGCGGTATCAAGCTCTTCATGGGATCGAGCACGGGAAATATGCTTGTGGACGACGACTCCGCACTGGAGACCCTCTTTCGCGAGGCTCCGTGCCTCATCGCAGCGCACTGCGAGGATGAGGGCATGGTGAAGCGGGAGACGGAGCGCTACCGCGCGCTGGTGACTGCCGGGCAGGTGGCGCCTGATGCGACCATCCATCCATATGTGCGTAGCGCGGAGGCGTGCTACCGCTCGTCGGCTCGCGCTGTCGCTCTGGCGGAGAAGACCGGCGCACATCTTCATGTGCTCCATATCTCCACCGCCGCCGAGCTGGACCTGTTCCGCAGCGACCTTCCGCTTGAGCAGAAGAAGATCACTGCTGAGACCTGTCCGCACTATCTCACCCTTGATTCTCGTGATTACGAGAAGCTGGGCTTCGCGATCAAGTGTAACCCAGCCATCAAGTCGCCAGAGGACCGCTCTGCGCTGCTGGAGGCGCTGAGAAGCGGGGTTATCGATACCATTGGCACAGATCACGCCCCTCATCTCAGGGATGAGAAGTTCACCGGTGACTATTTCACCAGCAAGTCAGGATTTCCTTCCATTCAGCACAGCCTGGAGCTCATGTCCAATGTGTGCTCTGAAGGCTGGCTCACCTTGCCTGAACTGGTGAGGCTGATGTGCCATAACCCAGCGACTCTGTATCGCCTGGACCGTAGAGGATTCATTAGGAAGGGCTACCACGCAGATCTGGTGCTTGTGGATATGGACCGCGTGAGCAGGGTCGGCGATGTGACAGAATACTCCAAGTGCGCATGGACGCCTTATGAGGGAGTCTCTGTGGGCGCAGTCGTTACCCATACCTTTGTCGGAGGAAACCTTGTATATGAGAATGGCGTCTTCCACGAGCAGACTCGTGGTGAAAGACTTCAGTTCGGCAGATAAAAATAGAGGCCTAACTCTTCTGAGTAGGCCTTTTCTCTTTCTTGGGGTTCACGGGGAACCATCCTTTCTTTACTCTCTTTTCCTGCAGGAACAGCTCGTGGATGGACCAGAAGCAGCTGAATCCCGCGACTCCCATGATGGACGAGATCACCATGCCTTTCACCAGCAGGGCGGCGACGCAGAGCGCGGCTCCTGCGATGGCAAACAGCGGCCAGCATCGCTTACCCCAATGATACTCTGCCTTTACGACGATGGGGTGAAAGATTCCGATGAGAAGAAATGCGGCT
>JAKSJL010000032.1 GCA_024398295.1 Bacteroidales bacterium | reverse complement strand
TCGGCGAGAACCCTAACGGTATCCCTAATAACCTGATGCCATACATCACCCAGACCGCCATCGGCATCCGCAAGGAACTTGGCGTCTTCGGCGACGATTATGACACCCCAGATGGCACCGGTGTGCGCGACTACATCCATGTCGTCGACCTTGCGTGCGGCCATGTATGCGCCCTCAAGGCCATCCAGGAGAACAAGGGTCTCGCCATCTACAACCTAGGCACCGGCCACGGCTACTCGGTGCTCGATGTGGTCAAGGCGTTTGAGAAGGCCAATGGTCTCAAGGTTCCTTACTCCATCAAACCTCGTCGTCCAGGCGATATCGCCACCTGCTACTGTGATCCGGCGAAGGCTAAGGATGAACTCGGCTGGGAGGCCAAGTTCGGCATCGAGGAGATGTGCCGTGACAGCTGGAACTTCCAGAAGAAGAATCCAAACGGCTACGAGGATTGACCTTCAGAATAATAATCTCTATAAATAATAATGCTAAAATCTGATACAATGAAAGAAAGAATTCAGACCAAGTTCCAGACCCTTTTCGGCTGCGAGGGAGACGTGTATGCATCTGCAGGACGTATCAATCTCATCGGTGAGCACACCGACTACAATGGCGGTTTCGTGTTCCCAGGTGCCATCGACAAGGGCATCATGGCGGCCATCAAGGTAAACGGCACAAACAAGGTGAAGGCTTACTCGCTTGACTATGACGAGTACTGCGAGTTCGGCCTCAACGAGGAGGACAAGCCAGCTCAGGCATGGGCATGCTACGTGTTCGGCGTGTGCCGCGAGACCATCAAGAGAGGTGGCAAGGTGGAAGGATTCGATACCGTTTTTGCAGGAGACGTTCCTCTCGGAGCAGGCCTCTCATCGTCGGCAGCGCTTGAGAGCACCTTCGCGTTTGCGCTCAATGATATCTTCCAGAACGGCATCGACAAGTTCGAGCTTGCAAAGATAGGCCAGAGCACCGAGCACAACTACTGTGGTGTGAAGTGCGGCATCATGGACCAGTTCGCTTCTTGCTTCGGCAAGGCAGGCTGTCTCATTCGTCTTAACTGCAAGACATTGGAATACAAGTATTTCCCATTCAATCCTAAGGGCTACAGACTCGTTCTCGTGGACTCTTGCGTGAAGCATGAGCTCGCGTCTTCAGCATACAACAAGCGTCGCGAGTCCTGTGAGAAGGCAGCGGCAGCGATCAGGAAGAACCATCCAGAGGTGGAGTTCCTGAGCGATGCGAAGCGCATCTGGCTCGACGAGGTCCGTGAGGAGATCAGCCAGGAGGACTTCATCCGCGCGGAGTATGTGATCGGTGAGATGCAGCGCGTGCTTGACGTGTGCGATGCCCTGGAGCGTGACGACTACGAGACCGTGGGTGAGATGATGTACCAGACTCACTTCGGCATGAGCAAGCTCTACGAGGTAAGCTGCGAGGAACTCGACTTCCTGAACAAGCTTGCGAGGAAGTACGACGTCACAGGTTCACGCGTGATGGGCGGTGGCTTCGGTGGCTGCACCATCAACCTCGTGAAGGATGAGCTCTACGATGCGTTCATCTCTGCAGCCAAGGAGCAGTTCGAGGCCAAGTTCGGCCACGCTCCTAAGGTGTACGACGTAGTGATCTCAGACGGCGCTAGAAAGCTCTAGTACTTAGTACATAAACATTTAGCCACAGCGGTGACAGGGTGCATTAGAGAGGGCAGCTGCCTTCTCGGGAAGACGCCCGGCCGCTGTGGTTTTTTCGTTATCGGGAGAGTGATATGTGGACCTCGGGCGTGAACTGCTCGAGGCCATTGATAAGAACCGACTCGCGCACTGTGGCGTCGTAGGTCAATGACTCAGACTTGTCAGGCTTCGCGCTGAGGCTGCCCTCGATCAGGGTGTCGCGACCCTTGCCGTCGAAGCGGTGCGCTGTCAGCCTGAGGGTTGGGAAGCTGCAGTCGGCGTCGGTGATGGTGTAGATGCGGTTCTTGTAGATCATCATGCCAAGCGGCTCTTTGCCATCAAATGCACTGAGGCCAATGATCATGTCTGACGTTCCTGCAGAACCCGTCAGCAGCAGCTTGCTGCGGGATGGGTCCAGGGTGGAACGGCCGCTGAAATACTGGATCTGGCGTGTCTCCAGCACATGGTCGGTAACATTGCCCTCAGAGTCACGATAAAGCACGAAGCGGCGCGTCCAGTTGCCTTTCTTGTCCACTTCATAGGCTACAACATCGCTTGTGGTCACCACGCCTTCCTCTTCCTGGAAGCCGAAATCGTACATGGTCGTGTGGCTCACAAATCCATCCTTATACTCATAGCAGACCTTTCCAGAGTAGCCCTCATCGAACCACTCCAGCTCGGAGACGGTGCCGTCTTCATTGTAACTGATGCACTGCATGCTCTCGTAGGAAGGGTAGATTTCTACCAATCTACCATTTTCGTCGTATGTGCGTGAGAATGGCTTCGCAATGCTTGTCATCTGCTCATATCCATTCTCAAGGTTTATGCATCTTCTGCCTTCGTAGTCAAGCGTGTCCTTCATCCCTTCCGCATGGAGAAGTCCTTCCTTGTCAAATGTGTACTCCAAGTCACTGGTCATGGACTTCACATCTCCCTGGAGTTCAAGGAAGGCGAGATCTCCCTTTGTCTGGGGTGCCTTGTGGCAGCATGTCGCTGCGAGAGTGACCAATGTCCCTGCGACAATGGCCTTGATTCTTGATGCATTCATTATTGACTTATGTATTTAGATAACCAGCTGGCGTCTATGTGGCAGAAGCCGGCGGCGCCGTCGCGCATGTGAGGGTTGCGCTGCACGATGCCACGGCAGTCCTCGTAGACATTGAACCCTATCACGACCATCTGCATCTGGCCTTCCATAGGGTAGGCGAGGGTGATTTCATTGTCCGCACCTTCCATCTTGAGGAACTTGAAGGAGGCATTCATGAGCGCCTCCGCCTTGTCAGGCTCCTTCTCGCCAAGCTCCATCTTGGTGACGTATTTGCACATCTCCATCACTACGTCGTCGAGACCGGCGCTGAAGATCTTCGCCTTCTCGATGAACTCGCCTGGCTCGTCCACGAAGCGAAGCGTGTACGCCTTCATCTCCTCCATCTGGGCGATGGCGGCGGCCTTGGCCTCGAGTTCAAGGTCGCCCTGGGTGAGCCAGACCATGACCTTCTGGTCTGGGTCGTGGTAGAGGGTCTGGTAGCGCATGTAGTTTGTCTTCGCGCAGGATGGACACTCCCAGGTGAAGATGCTTCCGTCCATCACTTTTTCGCGCAGTTCTGGAGCTTCGGAAACATTGATGCTGCTGTAGATCTGGATGTCGTGGGTACCGCCACAGTGTCGGCATATTACGGGTACTGATGATGAAAGTGCCATGTGCTATCTGATATCTGTCTTAAAGATTAATCCTATGTGGAAGTGATTGTCTATTAGTTCTTTCTGCTGGAGGAGAGGGAAGGCGGAGCCTCCGTTATAGGAGCATTCAGCACCTATGGTGCAGTCGAGCGACATGCCCACGATCTGCATGAGATGGGCTGCCACGCTGAAGCCTGCGCTGTAGAGGCTGCCCTTGTTCAGGGCTCCCTTCGCCGTCGAGGTGCCGCCGCTGAATGAGGTGTAGTCATAATGCACACCCAGCTCGAGGTTCCTGATGTAGATGTATGGGCTCAGCAGTGACATGTCCAGCGGTCCGGCTGTGGTCTTGTAGTCGCTGGTGATGCGCAGCTGCTGTGGGGTGCTGCCGGTGATGAGGCTGGAGATGGCCGATGAGGTGTATCCTCGAGGCATGAAGGCGACGTAGCGGCTATTTACCAATGCCTTCGTGTCCAGCTTCTGCATGCTGGCGGAGAGCCTGATTCCGTGCGTAGGGAGGAATCCAGGGATGTAGCCATACACGTAGCCGTAGGTGCCGTGCGAGTAGAAGTCGCCCAGGCCGATGCGGCCGCCGTGTCCCATCTCGACGCCTATGCCCCATTCAGGGTAGACGCCCGCCTTCGGGGTGCTGCGCATCGTGTAGCCGCGAAGGCTCGCCACGAAGCGGCTAAGGTATTTCACATCTCCCGGCTTGATGTCCTCAAGGTAGGTCACCTCGCCTCCCGGGCCGATGGTCCTATGTCCGTTGAGGACCAATGTGCTCGTAAGGAAGGCATCATTGGACATACTGAATGAGAGCTGCGGTGTGATGCCTCTGTACCAGCCTCCGGAGGAGAATGTGAGCGGGATGTAGGTCTTGACCGTGCCATTCACGGCCACCCTCTCGTCCTGATGTCCCTCTATCTTGTAGCCTCTTCTGGTAGGGGTCTGTATGCTCGAATACCTATAGCTCATGGCATTTCTCTCACCGATGTCGAGAGAAGTCTCAAACACTGGGTAGAGCCCTCTGAAAATGGCATCCAGATGCCCTGCAGGCCTCCATTTCCCCGTGTGGCTGTCGGGTCCGTAGGAGACTCCGGCGAAGCCATACACGCTCTCCAGGTCGTTCTGGAACATGAGTGTGGCTCCAGGCAGGATCGAAGTATAGATCTTATCCATCGAGAAGCTCTCGACGAGGTCATAGTCTACATATGCAGGCAGCCACGAGTGCACCTTGAGGGCATGGAGTGGCAGACGGTAGCGGACAGGCGCCGACACTGTCGTGTCCGGCTCATACGGCTGCGCTGCTGCGAGCTCCGCCTCCTGCTCGCTGAGCTTCGCCGCCCATGGGTGCTCCCACGGCTGCGACGGCTGGAGGGATACCATCTCGCCCATCCTTACCATGCGTCCATCCATGTCGAGAGAAGAGTAGATGATGCCCTCCTGGCCATCTGGGAACACGAAATCAGATACTCCGTAGAGGGTGTTTGTGACCTGGAGTACCTGCCCGGAAGCGTCTGTGCTGTACACTTCCCGAGAGCCGTTGAGGTCGCTCGTATAGTAGAGTCTGCCGCCGTGCTGACGCAGGCTTCTTATCTTCACGGAGCGAGGCGCGACCACGGTGCGGAAGCCTTCATCCACGCAGAAGATGCCGAATCCGGAAGGGGTGATGGCGCTGGCGTAGAGATGCTCACCGAGCGCCGCCGTCTCCACTATCTGGAGGGAGTCTGGCGCGGCGATGCGCTGCTTGATGGTGCCGTCGTCGCCGTCCATGATGCACACCGCGGAACCTCCTTCATAAGGATACTCAGTGACACTCAGTGCATTCCCGTAAGGGCTTGGGTTATAGAATCTTCCACTATGCGTGATGCTCACTTTTCGCCCGCTGACAGGGTCGAGGTAGCGCACCCGTGAGGTGCTCTTCATCTCCCATCTCGGGTCTGCGATGACCTCGCTCCAGTAGAGCCTTCCGAGGCTGTCTGAGTAGTTCAATGCGCTCGTGACAGGGGAGAATGCGCACACGGTCTGCTCCTCGCCGTGTGGGGCTATCATGACAAGTCGCGGCGAGATGGCATAGCCACTTTTGATGGCGTAGATGTTATGTCCTGCGACTGCGGTACCATTGTACTCAGTGTGCCACTTCATCGGAGCGGTGATGGTGGAGTCCTTCGCAAATGGCCCCCTCTGCTGCTCGTTCGCCTCCCAGATGTCCTGTAGTGCTTCCTCTGCCATCTTGAAGGTCTGATTTCCTCCTATGCCAGTAGTCTTTCTTAGTGACCTTCCGAAATGGTGGATAGGGAATGGCCATTTGCAGTCCATGAGCATGTCGTAGTAGGTCTTCACCACGAGGGCGTCGTCATGGACATACCTTGCTCCGGCGTACGTGACGTAGCCTGTCTTGTAGATGTCCGGGGTATATGTGCGTATGGAGCCGTATCTCCATCTATACCAGTCTCTCCAGTCCCCGTGGTCCAATGCAACCCTGTAGCTTTCCAGGAAATCGGCGCTGCGGCCGCGGCCGAACTTCGTGAGGCCGGTCTCTGCGACCACTGCGTCTCCCTCGAAGAACATGCGGCCACCGTAGAGACCGGAAAGGCCGCCGGCGATCAGCTCGCCGCTGAGAATGTGCATCCATCTGTAGTGACCGTCGTGCGTGAACTGCAGCTGCGCCACATGGCGCGACTCATGGATGGTAAGCTGGTCGATCCATGGCATAGGGTCTGGGTTCACGCCCTCCGCTCCAGTGTAGAGCAGCATCCTTCGTGGTGTCCAGATCACGGAACCATTGGCATCTGCCCTGAATCCTTCCAGGATCACGGGCATCTTCGAGCGATATGACTGATTCGGGCTGTAGCCTATGCTCCTGCCGACGGAAACTTTATATTTTTCCAGTGATTTTCCATACTCAACGGCCAATGAATCAAGTCCTTCCGGATAGACTATCCTATAGCTTGGCGTCTCCACCTGATACCACTTCTTTCCCCAAGGATTGTTTCCTGAGGTGTAAATTTGGGCATGTGCAGAGATGGCAATTATAGCTAAAGCTATAGTTATGATGATTCTTCTAAGGTTCATTATATTACAAAACTAATAATTTTGTGTAACTTAGAGCGAATTTTTGATTTTAATTTATATGCAGACTTTGTTCGCAGTCCTTAAGATGCTCGGTTGTCTGGGCATGTTCCTTTACGGAATGTCCCTGATGAGCGGTGGACTTCAGAAACTGGCAGGAGATTCCATGAGATCTTTCCTTGCCAAGATGACCTCAAACAGATTCAAGTGCGTACTCACCGGTATCGTGGTGACAGCACTCGTGCAGTCTTCGACTGCGACTACACTCATGCTCGTGAGCTTCGTGAACGCCGGACTTCTCGGCCTCGCAAATGCTATCGGAGTCATCATGGGTGCAAACATCGGAACGACAGTTACGGCTTGGCTCTTCGCCCTTTCATTTGACGGCTCATTCAGCCTCGGTGCGATAGCCATCCCTATGATGTTCTTCGCATTCCTGTTCCTCTCATTCAAGGGTACGAAGAACCATAACATCGGAGAGTTCCTCATGGGATTCGCACTCCTCTTCCTGGGTCTCAGCACCCTCAAGGAGACCGCCTATCCTCTTCTCTCAAGTGATGCTGTCCGCGTTTTCCTCGCTCCTCTCACACAGTTCGGCGTAGGTTCCATCCTCCTTTTCATGGTCATTGGTGCCGTCATGACCCTCTGCCTCCAGTCATCTGCAGCGACCATGTCGCTCACCATGATGTTCGTGGCATTCGGCGTGATCCCATTTGAACTTGCCGCAGCGATGGTGCTTGGCGAAAACATTGGTACAACCATCACATCAAACATCGCAGCATCGGTGGCAAATGCCTCTGCGAAGCGTACAGCTCGCTCGCACATGCTGTTCAATGTCTTCGGAGTAGTCTGGGTGTTCTGCCTCTTCCATCCGTTCCTTAACCTCATCGGAAACATCGTGGAGAGCCTTGGCTTCATGAATCCTGTGACTACCTCGATCTACTCTCAGGCACAGATTGATGCTGCTGGTGCAGGCGCACAGGCCATGATCGACCATAACAGCCAGATGGCAGGATCCCTTCCATACTGCGTGGCAGTGCTCCATACCTTGTTCAACCTCATCAACACCTGTATCCTCATCTGGTTCATTCCATTGCTCGAGAAGATCGTCAAGTGGATGGTTCCTTCACCTAAGGAGGGTAAGGAGGAGTTCCGCCTCAAGTACATCGCAGGTGGTCCTATGGGTACTGCAGAGCTCAGCATAAACGAGGCTCGTCACGAGCTCGTGCATTTCGGTGAGATCTGCGCACAGGGCTTCAAGTATATCAGAAGCGCAGTGAACGAGAGGAATTCCGACAAGTACGATGAGATCCTCGACAAGCTCGTGAAGTATGAGGAGATCACCGACAAGATAGAGCTCGAGATTGCAAACTACCTCGGTGAGGTAGGTAAGCGTGATGTAAGTTCATCAACCTCTGCCCGCATCAAGATGCTTTATAAGATCATCGGCGAGATGGAGAGCCTTGGAGATTCTGGTGAGGCTATCGGCCGTATGCTCAAGCGTACCTATGCCCACGGAAAGTCATTTGATGAAGACATGCTCAAGAAGCTGAACAAGATGATGGATCTCGTGGAGAAGGCGTACGACGTGATGGTGGAGAACCTGAAGTCTTCAGAGTTTGACCTCAAGGACATCTCGAATGCAAAGACAGCCGAGTATAACATCAACGAGTATAGAAACTATCTCCGCGAGGAGCATCTTGTAAACCTTGATAACCCTGACTATCGTTACCAGGTAGGTGTCTTCTACATGGATATCGTGGGTGAGCTCGAGAAGATAGGTGATTTCATTATCAATATCTCGGAAGCACTTGTGGATGAATAGTTTAGTACGTCGGATCATACTTATTTCAGCGATAGTGCTCGTCTGCGGCTCGTGCCGTCAGACGGGTTCTTCGCATAAGCCTGAGTCTCAGACGAGACCTTTCCCTCAGGTCCAGGTGCCTACCATCTGCTCCACCCAGGAGGAGAGGCATGCCTATATCCTGGATCATTTCTGGGATGGATTCCTGAAGCCGGGTCTCTACAGCGACACCCTCGTGTTCAGCGGTGTCAGCGGCGAGGAGCTGGAGTCGGCCGTTGGCCTCTACACCACGATACTCGGCCAGGCGTCGCTCCCTGAGGCACGCAAGTCAGTGGTCACCCTGGTGTCGAAGCTCGAGGCTTTCAGGGCCGCGGATTCATTGTCCACCACCACACAGAAGGTCATTGACCTCATGGACAGGTACCTTTACGACCCGAACTCACCGGTGCGCGACGAGGACATCTACATGTCGTTTGTGGAGAAGCTTGCCAGCACCTCGCTGGTCCCTGAATCCAGGAAGGCCGGGTACAGGCACGATGCACAGATGTGCGCCCTGAACCAGCGCGGCACCAAGGCCGCAGACTTCGTGTTCAAGCAGATGGATGGCCGCACCCGCACCCTCTACAGCGTGAAGGCGCCGCTTACCATCCTCTTCTTCTCGAATCCCGGATGCCCATCCTGCCGCGAGATCATCGAGTCCCTCATGGCGCGTATGTACCTTGTGGACATGATAGAGAGAGGGGAGCTCGCCATCGTGAATGTCTACATCGACGAGGAGATCGACAAGTGGAAGGAGTATCAGGAGGCATATCCTACTTCCTGGTTCAATGGTTACGACCCTACCTTCACCATCCGTCAGGATCTCACATACAATGTAAGGGCGATCCCGTCCCTGTACGTGCTCGACGAGCAGAAAAATGTGATATTGAAGGACGCTCCTCAGGAGAAGGTCCTTGAGATGCTTGATAATCTAGTTACAGCCCAATGATAAAGAAAGAACTCTGGGGCACCGCACAGTGCGGGAAACCCATCCACAAATACACCATCACAAATGCCTCTGGCGCATCTGTAGTGCTCTCAGAGCTGGGAGCAGGTATCGTGTCCATCATCGTTCCTGACAAGCAAGGAGTCCTTGCCGACGTAGTGCTCGGATACGATGATCCACTCGCATACATGGGTGATGGCCCATGCTTCGGAAAGTGCCCAGGCCGCTATGCAAACCGTATAGCCCTCGGTAAGTTCACCCTCGACGAGAAGGAGTATGAGCTTCCGATAAACAATGGTCCGAACCACCTTCATGGTGGCCCTGATGGCTTCCAGAACCGTATCTGGGAGAGCCGTGAGGATGGAGAAGCCGTAGAGTTCATGTATTTCTCAGAGGACGGCGAGATGGGCTACCCAGGAGCGCTGAAGGTAGTCGCGCACTATGAGTGGAGCGACGACTGCGAGCTCCGCCTCACCTTCACTGCGGAGTGTGACGCACCTACCGTGGTGAACCTCACGAACCATGCTTACTTCAACCTTGACGGCGAGGGAAGCGGCACCGTGCTGAACCACCTTCTCACGCTGAATGCGTCGGAGTATCTCCCTACATCGGATTCACTCATCCCAGAGGGTGACTCCCAGCCTGTGGCTGGCACCCCTATGGACTTCGTGAACGAGAAGCCTCTCGGACGCGACATCAAGGCAGACTTCCCAGCGCTGAACTACGGCAAGGGCTACGACTGCTGCTTCGTCATCGACGGCTACGAGCCTGGCCAGCTGCAGACCGCAGCGACCCTTCGCTCTGAGAAGAGCGGTCGCGTGCTCGAGGTCTGCACGACGCAGCCAGGCGTCCAGATCTACACCGGAAACTGGCTTGCAGGCTGCGCAGAGGGCCACAATGGCCATGTCTACGCCGACTATGACGGCGTGGCCATCGAGTGTCAGCACTATCCAGACTCTCCGAACAAGCCTGAGTATCCAAGCACCGTGCTTCGCCCAGGCGAGGTCTTCGAAGAGGCCATCATCTTTGCATTCAAGGTAGAAGAATAGACTATGAAGCAGTACCTGGATCTTTTGCGCCACATCTATGAAAACGGCGCCGTGAAAACCGATCGTACTGGAGTCGGCACGAAGAGCGTGTTCGGCTACCAGATGAGATTTGACCTTAGTGAGGGCTTTCCTCTTCTCACCACGAAGAAGGTGCACCTCAAGTCCATCATATATGAGCTCCTGTGGTTTATCGCTGGAGACACAAATGTAAAGTATCTCCAGGATCACAAGGTGACCATCTGGGACGAGTGGGCAGACGAAAATGGCGATCTGGGCCCAGTCTACGGCCATCAGTGGCGCAGCTGGGAGACTGCAGACGGACGAAGCGTGGACCAGCTCTCACAGGTGATCGACACTATCAAGAACCATCCGGACAGCCGCAGGATGCTGGTCTGTGCGTGGAATCCTGGTGACGTGGACAAGATGGCATTGCCTCCTTGCCACTGTCTTTTCCAGTTCTATGTCGCAGACGGAAAGCTGTCTTGCCAGCTGTACCAGCGTAGCGCCGACACTTTCCTCGGCGTGCCGTTCAACATAGCATCATACGCCCTTCTCACCATGATGATCGCCCAGGTCTGCGGCCTGCAGCCAGGCGAGTTCATCCACACGACGGGCGACAC
Source organism: Bacteroidales bacterium (assembly GCA_024398295.1). Taxonomy (GTDB): domain Bacteria; phylum Bacteroidota; class Bacteroidia; order Bacteroidales; family UBA932; genus Cryptobacteroides. Next base: position 11,124 of record JAKSJL010000032.1, on the reverse strand, counting down.
CCATATCTACCTGAATCACTTCGAGCAGGTGGAGACCCAGCTCGCGAGGGCTCCTCGCGCGCTCCCTAAGATGAAGCTGAATCCAGAGGTGAAGAGCATCTTCGACTTCAAGTACGAGGACTTCACTCTCGAGGATTATGACCCATGGCCAGCCATCAAGGCTCCAGTAGCAGTTTAAGCAGATATGGAAAAGTGCATCATAGTAGCAGTGGCAGATAACTGGGCGATCGGCAAGAAGAATGACTTGCCTTGGCATCTGCCTGACGACCTCAAGTTCTTCAAGAGGACCACTCTCGGCTGCCCTGTCATCATGGGCCGCGCGACCTATCTCTCCATCGGACGCCCGCTGCCGAAGAGGCAGAACATAGTGCTCTCCAGGAGCGCAGGCCCGATAGAGGGTGTCACCGTAGTGAGGTCCCTCGAGGAGGCCTATGCCGCGGCAGAAGGCGCTGAGAGGTGCTTTGTGATAGGTGGAGCGTCCATCTACAAGGCTGCTATGGATGACATGGACAAGCTATTTGTCACTCACGTCCACACCACCATCGAGGATGCGGATGCATACTTCCCTGAGATTGACCCCACAGTCTGGGAGAAGGTGTCCGTGGAACCAATGGTCACCGATGAAGAGTCGGGTGTGACGATGGAATTCACTACATACATAAAAACGAACTTATGGAACATCAAAGAGAAAACTTCGGAGGCCGACTCGCAGTAATCCTCGCCATGGCCGGCTCGGCCATTGGTCTGGGAAACATCTGGCGTTTTCCGTACATGGTGGGAGAGCATGGAGGTGCAGCCTTCGTGCTTATCTACATCGTCTGCACCCTGCTTGTTTCCCTGCCTCTTTTCGTGGCTGAGGTGACAGTAGGACGCAAGAGCCACAGCAGCGCCCGCCTGGCACTGGGCGAGCTCGCCCCTAAGAGCAAGTTCTGGAAGGCATTCGGCTTCATACTTGTCTTCACACCTCTTCTCATCGCGTCGTACTACAGCGTGATCGGAGGATGGTCAGTGAGCTTCTTTGTGAAGGCGTGTGCATTGGACTTCGTCAAGAGTTCTCCTGATGTGGTCACAGGTGCCTTCGGCTCCTTCATCTCATCGCCTTGGACGCCGCTCATCGCGCACTTCGCGTTCCTCGCTGCGTGCTGCGCCATCGTGGCCTGCGGCGTGAAGGCTGGCATCGAGATCTTCAGCAAGTACAGCATCCCCGTGCTGTTCCTCATGGTGCTCGTGATCCTCATCTACTCGGTGAGCCTCCCTGGCGCCGGTGCAGGTGTGAAGTATCTGCTCAAGCCTGATTTCTCACAGATCACCCCTAGCACCTTCGCTTACGCATTGGGACAGAGTTTCTACTCCCTCTCCCTCGGTATGGGATGTATCATCACCTATGGCTCATACGTGAAGAGAGATGAGAACATAGTGGCGTCGAGCTTCGGCACGGCCATCTCAGACCTTCTCTTTGCCATCATGGCCGGCTTCGCCATCATGCCTGCAGTGTTCTCTGCCGGCATCGAGCCTGGCGCAGGCCCTTCGCTGATCTTCCAGAGCGTACCGTTCATCTTCTCGAAGATGGGTGCCACTCTCCCTGTGGTCAGCTCCATCTGCGCGATACTGTTCTTCCTCACCATCACTGTCGCTGCCATGACCTCATGCATCTCGCTCATTGAGGTGGGGGTGGCCTACCTTCACGAGAAGACCCGCATGTCGAGACCTGTCGCAAGCGCCATCATCTTCGTCATCTGCGGCGTGGTAGGAGTGTTCTGCTCGCTGTCATTCGGCCCTCTCAGTGACCTCCAGATCATGTCCAAGGGCATTTTTGACCTTCTTGACTGGTTCGCGTCGAATGTGCTTCTGCTCATCGCCGCGTTTGCTGTAGTGGTGTTTGTGGGTTTCGTCCTAAAGAGGGACGAGGTGCGCGACGAGATCACGAACTCAGGGACATTGAAGGGCTGCGTGAAGCTCTTCCCTGTACTGTATTTCCTCATCAAGTGGGTCGCTCCGGTAGCCGTCCTTCTCATTTTCATCTCAAATTTCATCCTTTAGCGTATGGCATCGAATAGAGAAAACTTCGGCAGTCGTACGACTGCGGTGCTGGCAATGGCGGGCTCAGCCATTGGACTTGGAAATATCTGGCGCTTCCCATATATGGTGGGACAGAATGGAGGCGCTGCCTTCATCATTGTCTATCTGCTGTGCGCCGTGATGCTCTGTATACCTATCTTCATCGCAGAGTCCATCATCGGCAAGAGAACGCAGCAGAGCACCTTCTCGGCCATGGACAAGCTCGCTCCTGGCACATCGTGGAAGTGGATTGGCCTCCTCACTGTCTTCACTCCTCTGATCATCCTCTCATACTACAGCGTGGTGGGTGGATGGTCCATCGAGTACCTCATCAAGTCATTGACCTTCTCGTTCACGGATCCTGCCGTGTCGCGTGATGCGCACAGCGCCATATTTGGAAGCTTCATCACCAGCACATGGAAGCCACTTATCCTACACACCCTTTTCATGGCGATCAATGCAGTCGTGGTCATCGCCGGCGTGCGCAAGGGTATCGAGAAGTTCACGAAGATCACCACCCCTGTGCTGTTCCTGCTGGTGGTGCTGATCATGATATATTCGCTCACCCTTCCAGGAGCTGGCGCAGGCATAGAGTATATGGTGAAGCCAGACTTCTCGAAACTTACCGGTGCGGCAATGCTCTCGGCCATGGGACAGAGCTTCTTCTCTCTCTCACTTGGCGTGGGCTGTATCCTCACCTATGCCTCATACCTCAAGAAAAATGAAAACCTCATGGCGACCGGCCTCTACACATCTGTGTTTGATGTGCTGTTTGCCATCATCGCCGGCTTTGCGATCATGCCAGCTGTGTTTGCCGCAGGTATAGAGCCTGGCGCGGGTCCTGGCCTCATCTTCGAGACACTCCCATTCATCTTCTCTACCATGGGCGCCAGCGCTCCTATGATCAGCAACATAGTGGCGATCATCTTCTTCGTCACCATTCTCTTTGCGGCGCTGACATCTTCAGTGTCAATGCTTGAGACCGGTGTGGCGTGGCTTGTGGACGAGAAGAAGATGAGCCGCGCGAAGGCGACCATGATCCTGTTCGGTGGCTGCTGGGCGCTTGGAGTGCTCTGCTCGCTGTCATATGGGCCGCTCGCAGATTTCCATATCTTCGGCGCTACTATATTTGATCTTTGTGACCACATGACCTCTGACTTCCTCATGACCTTCGGCAGCTTGCTGTTTGTGCTATTCGTGGGATGGAAGATGAAGAAGGCGGATGTCAAGGACGAATTCACAAATGGAGGATCGCTGAAGGGCAACACCCGTATCTTCAATGTGGTGTACTTCTTCATCAGGTTCATTGCCCCTGTGGTCATCGTGGTGATATTTGCCACAAACCTTCTCGAGAAGTTGCATTTACTGTAATAATATGAAAAGAACTCTTGTAATCATCGCTGCGGCATTGTTCTGCACAGTGTGCATGGCCGCACCTAAGTCCTTCACCGTATCATCTCCAGATGGCCATCTTTCTGCCACAGTGCAGACTGGTTCGGCGCTGACCTATTCGGTGACCTTCGATGGCGCTGTCATCGTGGCTCCGTCGGAGATTTCCATGACTCTCACAGATGGTACCATCTACGGAGGAAATGCCACTCCAGGTCGCTGCAGGCGCGTTTCTGTGAGCCAGACCATCAAGCCTGTGCTCTACAAGAGGGCCGAGGTCAAGGATGAGTACAATGAGATGAAGATAGAGTTCAAGGCCTTCGACCTGCTGTTCAGGGCGTACGATGAGGGCGTGGCTTACCGCTTCGTATCCAAGTCCAAGTCTGACTTCTGCGTAGCGGCTGAGAAGGCGTCATTCTGCTTCGCAGAAGACTACAGCGCATTCATTCCTTATGTGGCCCAGCATCTTGAGACCCTTGAGAGCCAGTTGTGGAACTCGTTCGAGAACACCTACGAGCACATTGCCATCAGTGCATGGGATTCAAAGCGTCTTGCTTTCCTCCCGCTGGTGGTTGAGGCTCCTAAGAAGGTGCTCATCACCGAGGCTGACCTCTGGGACTACCCAGGCATGTATCTCTATAATTCTGATGCAGACGCTACGCTGGAAGGCGTTTTCGCAGCTGTTCCTGATGAGGTCGAGCAGGGTGGCCACAACATGCTTCAGGGCCTCGTGAAGACCAGAAAGCCTTATATAGCAGAGTGCAAGGCCGGAGCGGCATTCCCTTGGCGCGTGATCGCTGTGGCGTCCAATGATATCGCCCTGGCAGACTGCGACCTGGTCTACAAGCTGGCGAGACCAGCGGCTGCAGGCTCAGACTGGAGCTGGATGGAGCCTGGCAAGGTGGCCTGGGACTGGTGGAATGACTGGAACATCACAGGTGTAGACTTCGCCGCAGGCATAAACAATGACACCTATAAGTATTATATAGATTTCGCGTCGGCCAATGGTATAGAGTACGTCATCCTCGATGAGGGCTGGGCTGTGAACAAGCAGGCAGATCTCTTCCAGGTCATCCCTGAGATAGATGTCAAGATGCTCTCAGAGTATGCTCAGAAGAAGAATGTCGGCCTCGTGCTCTGGGCTGGCTACTGGGCGTTCAACCGTGATATGGAGGCTGTGTGCAAGCATTACTCGCAGCTGGGCATCAAGGGTTTCAAGATAGACTTCATGGACAGGGATGACCAGCCTATGGTACATTTCTATCAGGAAGCTGCCGCTACAGCTGCCAAGTATCACATGTTTGTGGATTTCCATGGCGCATACAAGCCTACGGGACTTCATCGCACCTTCCCTAATGTGATCAACTACGAGGGTGTCCATGGACTTGAGCAGATGAAGTGGGAGAAGACATTGGGCCAGGTGGAGTATGACGTGACCATCCCATTCATCCGTATGGCAGCAGGTCCTATGGATTACACGCAGGGCGCCATGCTGAATGCGACCATGAGGAACTATCGCCCATGTAACTCAGAGCCTATGAGCATCGGTACACGCTGCCGCCAGCTTGCAGAATACGTCATCTTTGACGCTCCATTCACCATGCTTTGCGACTCTCCATCGCACTATATGAAGGAGCCGGAGTGCACCGAGTTCATTGCCTCTATCCCGACTGTATGGGATGAGACAATGGCTCTGGATGGCGTCATCTCCGACTATGTGGTGATGGCTCGCAGGTCGGGCAGCGACTGGTATGTGGGAGCACTCACAGACGAGTATGCCCGCACCCTCAGCATCAGCCTTGACTTCCTGGAGCCAGGCACTTACGAGGCCACAGTCTACGCCGACGGCGTAAACGCCTCTCGCGCGGCCACTGACTTCCGCCTCTCGCGCTCTGTGCTGACCGTGTCAGAGTCTTCGCCTCTGACCCTGTCCGCCGCCCTCGCGCCTGCCGGCGGATATGTCATCAAGCTCCATAAGAGATAGAAACAAATAAGCCTCGCTTCGTGCGAGGCTTTTTTCTTTACTTCCAGTCTGGCGAGTAGAGGAATGGTCTGAGTGGAGAATCGTACTCGAAGTAGTCTTCTTCTGCGAAGAAGCGCTTCAGCTCGATCTCGGCATTCTCAGGCGAGTCAGATGCATGGATTATGTTCTCCTGTCCGCTCATGCAGAAGTCGCCGCGTACGGTACCAGGGGCGGCCTTGCGGCCGTTTGTGCTGCCAGTCATAAGCCTAACTACCTCCACGGCCTCAACGCCCTCGATACACATGAGGACTACAGGGGCCGCCATCATTGAACCCTCAACGAATGGGTAGAATGGCTTGTCCACGAGGTGGGCATAGTGTTCTGCGCATTTCTCCTTGGTGAAGCGATACATCTTCATGGCGATGATCTTCAGTCCCTTCTTTTCGAAACGAGAGATTACTTCGCCCATGAGTCCTCTCTGGACAGTGCTAGGTTTCAAGATGACAAGTGTTCTTTCCATAATTAAATGAAACTTATGAATAGTGAAATTATTGTGGTATTGATGATGTCGACGAACATCGCTCCGATGAGAGGGACGATGATGAATGGTTTCACTGCATAGCTGTATTTGTTGCATACTGCAGACATGTTCGCCATGGCGTTTGGCGTCGCGCCGAGACCGAAGCCGCACAGTCCGCTCACTAGGACTGCGGCGTCGTAGTCACGCCCAAGCAGCGGGAATGCCGCGAAGCGGGAGAAGAGCGCGATGATGAGGATGTGCGCAAGCAGGATGACCACGAGCGTGAGTGCGAGGTTCGAGAGCTCCCACAGCCTGAGCGAGATCATTGCCATGCCAAGGAAAAGGGAGAGGCAGACATTGCCTATCGACACGATGCTGCCCATCTCCATGCGTGGGCTCCATGACGCATGTTCGGAAACATTGCGCATGAGGGCGGCGGCGATCAGCGAGCCGAAATAGGTAGGGAAGGTGATGCCTGTGTAGGCCAATGCCTTGCTGATGAGGTAGCCCAATGCCATCGCCAGCAGGAGCTGGAATGTGGCTCTGGTGAGTCTCTGGTACTCTTTTTCCTCCGAACCAAGCCTCATGGACTTCGCCTCTGGCGAGGCCTTTTCCGCCTCGATCTCTATGGAGATGTTTTCAGATGCCGTCCTCAGTTTCTTGCTTCGTATGATGGACTCAGCGAGTGGACCGCCGATGAGCGAGCCAGCGATGAGGCCGAAGGTGGCGCATGCCATGGTGATGGATTCTGCATTTTCAAGCCCCATGCTCTCCAGCAGGGACTTGAAGCCGCCCGCCGTGCCGTGGCCTCCGCACATCGGGATGGAGCCTGCTGCCATCCCTACCAGCGCGTCGGCGCCCATCAGGCGTGCTATCCCCACAGCCACTCCATTCTGTATGGCGATAAGGATGGCTACCAGGGCCACCATCACCGCCAGCGGCTTCCCGCCTTTCTTTATCACTGAGAAATCCGACTGGAAACCCACAGAAGTGAAGAAGATCATCATGCAGATGTCCTTCAAGGTGCCATCGAAGCCTATCTGTATGCCGAAAAAGCTGTAGAGCGCGAAGGTCAGAAGTGAGAAAATGAGTCCCCCTGACACCGGAGCCGGAATGCACACCTTTCTCAGGAAAGAGACCTTTCCTGTGAGGAAACGTCCGAGCAGCAGTGCAAGCACTCCCACTCCAGCCGTAAGGTATGATTCGAGATACAGCTCCATGCCATAAAGGTAATCATTTTTTTGGTATCATGGAGCTGTCAGCATATTATCTAGTCTGATACTGGCCTGACTGTCTGTCCGAAGTTATGAATTATTTTTAGGTTGTTAAAACTCTCAAATGGGTTTTTGAGTTTCGTTATTTCGTTTTCTTCGTTGAAGATATAGTCATCAATCATTCTATATCTTTTTTTGTTAAGCCATAGATTATTGGATATCAATTTGTGATTCCAGTCAATTATGATCGAATGGTTGAGCGGACTCTTTTGTAAGACCTCGTAAAGTTCATGTTTACGGTCCTCAGGGTTTGGCTCGATGATGAAAATATATGAGAAATCATTTCTGTCAATTATTGAAATGATTTCTTTCCATTGATATAGCGCGCCAACCGTGCATCTTGTACACTCTTGATTACGAATGAGATGTAGATAGCAGTATTCCTTTCCTTCTGTAAACAGCGAATCTTTACGAAGAATCCCGTTTAGAGATATGGTTACATTAGATGTTCTAGTGTAACCATATCTATGATTTGAACATGCAGTTATTATGGATACTGATAGTCCGATTAATAGGGTGAGTATACTCCTTCGTTGAGTATATTTGTTATTATCCATGGATACTAATAATCCAAGTGCAGGCAATTATGAGAATTACTAGGCAAATTACCAGTCGAGAGACATCATACAGGTTGCATGAGGAGAGACTTTTTATCTCTTTCTTTATGTCTACAAGTGTCACAATGGCGCACATACCCATAAAGAGTATCGTGAGAAACGCAGCTGTGATTCCTACGCTGGCATTTTCATCAAATCTCAAGTTGAAAAAAGCAGATGTGAGTCCTGCAAGGAAACTCTCGTAAGAATAGATTTTCTCTTTTGAAATCAGTCCTTCTGTTTTACGTTCAAAATAAAACTTCATATGGGGGGCTAGAATTAATCGTCAATATCTTCATAAAGATCATCGTTGCCGTTTCCTGGCCCCTCTGAGTCTTCGTTAACGGGAATATCTCTCATGCAGTCTTCATAGTCTTCTTCTGCATCACTAATGGCATTATATAAATAAATGGTGGTAATAGTCTCGCCGGCTAATGAGGGCTCAAAGAATGACGCAAAATACGCAATGGCTGCAGTTCTAGCGGCTCGTCTCATGGCCTTCTGAAATTCTCTAAGGCAGATTTCTTCAGGACTAATTGTTTGTGCGGCACAAAATTCCTCGTATTCGTTTTTCGCCACGTATGAATATGCAATGCCCTGAACAATCATTTGTTTTTCGCTTTCCGACAAACGATAATCTTGATTAATTTGGTTGATAATTGAAGATTCATCCCAACTTGCGAGTTCATCATCGTGGGTATATCTATCGACGTAATTAAGGTATTTATCGTCAATCTCCGCGATATCTATAGGAATGCTATCAAGATCGATATCGTTAATTCCTCCGCTTTTTGTTAGTGCTATAGAATGATAAGATTGCGTGATGCGTTCAGCAAAACAAAGCATTTCAGAAAATAGGCTGCAATTGCTGAGTTGTTGTGTCTCGCTTCGCTGACAACTAGGGAGAATGAGTGTCAGCAAAATGGAAATAATGCCGTACTGGAAACGAGAATGATGTTTCATAATGACAAGTGATTGATTATTAATTATTAATGTTTGGTAGTTGAAGCCAGTAGAAACAGGCTCGTTGTAAAAATAAAATATAAAAGGAAGATAGTAGTTAACCTAAACACAAATAATCGTTCTGAAATACAAATTTGTAAACAATGACAATTAATTGTCAGATATGTATCCCATTCTTTGTTTATGAAGGGCTGTTTTTTTAATATATTTGTGGAGGATTACGTTTTAGTTATGGAAAAGATGTTGATGTCGTTGATTAGTAAATGCCTATGTAGTGAGATGGATAGTTTGTATCCAGTCATTTCAGTCATAACACATCCTGAGGGCATTCTACATATTTCGCCTTTTGAATCGGAGTCATATTCTTTTGAATTGGTCTGTGTTGAAGGCAGTGCGTCGCTTCAGATAGGAGAATGTCATTATCGATTGGACGAGGGGCAAGACATAGTTGTCATAGGTGGCTGTGGATTGTCTATGTTTGAATTCTCGAAGGATTTCCGTGGATACTTGTTGGTTACGAAGAAAGAATACTGTGAATCCATACCAACATATGACTACTATGCCGTTAAAAGATACTATACTATTCCAGTTATAAGTGACATTAAGAGATTTGATGATAAGCGGTACGTGCTTTTTTTTGAATTACTGAAGAGAATAATTCGTTCACACCCTGTTGACGCGGAGGAAAAGGTCCGGTGCTATCTTAGAATCATATTCTCGTGCTTTGCCGACCATGATGTATTGCGAGGTTCTTATTCTTCGAATAGGAATTGCCAAATTACGAAACAATTCTTTGATTCGTTAGAAACAAGCAGTATGTCGCTTTTGAACGATTCTTACCTTGCCAAACAGTTAGGAGTGTCGAAGAGGAGCATGATATATGCGGTTAGGAGTATCACTGGTGTGAGTCCAAGCGAGCATGTGCGCAGATTTAAAGTTTATAAGGCCAAGGAGATGATCAGTCAGATGGATACCAGCGCTTCAATGGTTGACGTTTCCGACGCTCTCGGATTCAGTTCCGTGTCTTCTTTTTCGCGTTTTTTCAAATCACAAACAGGCTCGTCCCCATCAATTTATCGTGACGGAGATAACAAGTAAGTGTCGTGGAGACTGCCATACTCTTCGTTGTAACGGATGAGGAGCTCTGCTGCTGATACTGCTTCGTGCAATTCGTTTTGGGGAATGATGTGCCACAGAAGGCCGTGGAGGGCGTGCGATGAGCAGAAACGGTATGAAGTCCGTACCGTTTGGAGTGGTCACCTATGCTGGAGGGCCTTAGAATGGGGTTTGCTGCTTGAAACGAATTGCAGGACGGAGTGATTCTGCCAGAAAAAGCCTGGATTCATGGCCGTCTGGTGGCGGGAGGCAGTGAACGGCCATCAAAACTGGCGTTCTGATGGCCAAATGAGTGAAATGGAGTGATTCTGCCAGAAAAAGCCGAGAATCATGGCCGTCTGGTGGCGGGAGACAGAGAGCGGCCATCAAAACTGGCGTTTCGATGGCCATTTGGATGGAATGGAGCGATTCAGCCAGAAAAATCCTGGAATCATGGCCGTCTGGTGGCGGGAGGTAGTGAACGGCCATCAAAACTGGCGTTATGATGGCCAAATGAGGGAAATGGAGTGATTCTGCCAGAAAAAGCCTGGATTCGTGGCCGTCTGGTGGCGGGAGGCTTTATTATAAGGCCAGGAGCATCTCCGTGCAGAGGTTCCAGCTGACGAAACCGACGAAGCGACCGTCCTTGTCGACATAGGTGTCGGCAGGGGAGAGGGCTGCTCCGGTCTCGGCGTTATAGCACTCGTGGAGGCTGCCATATTCTTCGTAGTCGCGGATGAGGCGCTCGCCCATCTTGAAGGCAAGAAGACGCACTTCCGCATCGTAGCCATAGTTCTTGAGGCCTGTGCAATATATGAATGTGGCGATCGGCCACACTGGTCCCTGCCAGTTCGAGAACGGCGAGATCATGTTAATGTTATTGTAGTCGGGATCCTGCTTGGAGAGCGTTCTGAGGCCATTTGGCGACAGCATGTGCTCCTCGCTGAAGAGGTAGCCTTCTACCATTCTGGAAGCTTGGTTCTTTGATGGGATGCCTGCGTAAAGAGGGACGAAGCATGAGTATGACACTCTCTTGTACCAGTCGCCGGTCTCACGGTTTACGTTGTAGAACATGCCGTCATCTTCGCACCAGAGGATGCGGAGCATGGCGTCCTTCAAGTCTGCCGCCTTCTTCGTGTACACAGCCGCATCATCATTGTACCCGAGCTTTTCGGCAATGATGGCCATGTTCACATACTCCAGGTACTGCCATGCGGAGGCGTCACAGGCGAGGAAGGACCTCTTGTCGTCCTTGTAGTAGTTCAG
>JAKSJL010000031.1 GCA_024398295.1 Bacteroidales bacterium | reverse complement strand
AACCTTATCCGTTTCCACAAGATTCCGGATTTCCCATATGAAACCACATCGGAGAAGATTATGGAGTCGTTCCGCGACAGGCTGAATGCCCATGGTATCACATGTACCATCCGTTCTTCACGAGGTGAGGATATACTTGCTGCCTGTGGTATGCTCGCAGGCCAGCATCAGTCTAAATAAAAAACGCCATGAAGAAGTTCATCTCTATTCTTGTGCTCGGTCTGCTTGCATCTGTGCAGATGTATTCGCAGAATTATTTCGAGGGAAAGAGTACTGACCCTCAGAGTGATTCCATTGCTGTAGCGAAGCTCAGACATCGCCTGGCAAATGTCAGGCTGCATCGTCCTACAGTGGCATTGGTCCTTAGTGGAGGTGGCGCGAAAGGCTCTGCCCATGTCGGTGTGCTCAAGTATCTCGAGGAGCAGGGTATCCCTGTGGATGTGGTTCTCGGCACAAGTATGGGTGGCCTGGTAGGAGGTATGTACGCCCTCGGTTATGGACCTGCCCAGATGGATACCATCCTGAAGCATATGGATTGGAATGACATCCTCATGGACAAGGTGGATAGAGGTTATAGATCATACTCGTATGCAAAGTATAGGGACAAGTACCTTCTCTCGCTCCCATTCTACTATGAGAGAGAGAGTGATGGTCATGTTCAGCTCGCTGAGGATATCGTGGACCCAGACCTCAAGCTCGGTGTCGAGGAGGCTTCGGAGGTGTCATTGAGCACCAGCCTTCTGGGTAGCTTGCCTGCTGGTATCGTCCCTGGCCAGAAGGTGGGTAATTTCCTTAGCTCGCTTACGGTGGGCTATCAGGATGACATTGATTTCACAGAGCTTCCTATTCCATACATGTGTGTGGCTACAGAGATGGTTTCTGGAAAGGAAAAGATATGGCATCATGGCAAGCTTGCGACTGCCATGAGGTCGACCATGTCCATTCCTGGCCTTTTCTCTCCAGTGCGCACAGACGGTATGGTGCTGGTCGATGGTGGACTTAGAAACAACTATCCTACTGATATAGCGCGCCAGCTGGGCGTAGACTATGTCATAGGCGTGGAGCTGTCCGATGCGAACATGACATACAATGATATCAATAATCTCGTAGATATCGTATGGCAGTGCACGGACATCATGGGTAGAGACGCCTTCGAGAGAAATGTAGGCCAGGCTGACGTCACCATCAAGCCTGTCCTTACTGGCTATAACATGATGAGCTTCGACCCGGTATCTGTGGATACCATCATAAACAGAGGCTATCAGGCCGCTCTCGCAAATGCGGAGCCTATCAGGCAGATCAAGGAAAAGATTGGCCCATACACGAAGAGACTCGCGAAGAAGCCTGCATTGAATGTGGCTGAGAACAAGGTGGTTATCGCAAACATCCAGTACGAGGGTCTGACTCCTCAGGAAGTGGCTTATGTGAATGGCATCATCAAGATCCAGCCTTGGGACAGAGTGGACAAGTCCGATATCGATAACCTCGTGATGACACTCTATGGTATGAAGGCATTTGACTATGTGTCTTATGAACTTCTCGGTTCGAGGAATCCTTACACGCTGATGATCAAGTGTAAGAAGGCCCCTGTGCACCAGTTTGGCCTCTCAGCCAGATTTGACTCGGAGTCACTTGTGTCAGCGCTGCTGAATGTGGGATTCTATACCCACAGAATCGAAGGCTCTTCATATGATTTCACTGCGAAGGTGGCATCAAATCCATATCTTGATGCCAAGTATACTTACAAGTCAGCCAAGCTCCCTACCTTCAATGCAGACGCGAGAGTTTCGTATACAGATGTAACTCTCTCAAACATGGATGTTTCCAGATTTAACCTCAAATACTGGAATGCCCGTCAGAGATTATTCCTCTCTGATTTCAACCTCTCATTCGCAAGACTCAGAGGTGGACTTAAGAACGAGATGTTCAATGTAGTGAACTTCCTCTCATCAGATACAAATTCAAGCGTTTCCCAGCTTGCAAATGTCAAGGACGATTTCGTCTCAGCATTCGCGAATATCATTTGGGAGACATTTGATGACAGCTATTTCCCTACCAAGGGAAAGAATGTGGAGTTCTACTATGACTTCGTATTCAAGTCACTCATGGCTGATCGTAAGCCATTCCACGCCGTGTCGCTGAACTACAAGCAGGTATTCCCACTGTCTGGGAAGTTCGACTTGCTTCCATTTGTGAACGCAAGATGTGTGTTTGGTTCTGACGTACCTATGCCATACATGAATGTGGTCGGAGGAAATCTTGAGGCCAGATATGTCCCTCAGCAGTTCCCATTCATGGGTGTCAGCTTCGCTACACCTACCGAGAACCTCATGTGGATGGCTGGTCTGGACTGCAGATGGCATCCGGCTACAGACCATTACATCACAGCTACAGCGAATGTCTTGAACGCAAGCAACACATTGGACGCCAAGCTTCTGTGGAACAGTCCTTCGGCCATCGTCGGTGCCGGCGTCGAGTATGCATATAACTCGATCATTGGTCCTGTGAAACTGAATGTTCACTGGTCAAATCTGACGAAGTTCGGCGCATATCTCGGTATAGGTTACGATTTCTAGCCATGGCAGAGTACGAGAAAGTCCTGTCCTCCCTTCAGGCTCTGTGCGTGAAGAAGGAGTGCTGCACCAGCGATCTCCAGAAGAAGGCCATCAAGGCTCTCGAGGGTGATCGCGAGGCGGCTGACAGGCTTCTCGCCTCACTTGTCTCCGACAAGTTCGTCGACGACGCCCGCTATGCCGCCGCCTTCGCTCGCGAGAAATCTTCGCTCACAGGCTGGGGCCCCGCGAAGATATCCCTAGGCCTTCGCATGAAGGGCATCAGCCGTGCCGACATCGACGCTGCGCTTGCCGAGATCGACTCAGACAGGGCTGACGAGAAGATGTATAAGCTCGTTCGCGCGAAAGCAAAGACTCTAGTAGGGGACCCGTACATCAAGTTCAAGCTCATCAAGTATGCACTGAGCCGTGGATACGAATATGACAGCGTCGAGACTTGCGTCAGCGCTGTCATGGATGATATGGAAGCTACTGAACAGTAGCTCTTTATTTCAGTTCTCCCAGTCTTTTCAAGCACTCTTTCAGGGATACTCTCCAGTGTGGTATCTCTACACCGAATGTATTCTTGACCTTGGTCTTGTCCAGTACTGAGTAGTGAGGCCTTGCCGCCTTCGTCGGGAACTCGTCCGTATGGCATGGATTGATTCTGCACTTGTCGTGACCGCTAAGTTCTGCTATGGCCACGGTGAAATCATACCACGATGTTACACCCTCGTCTGTGAAGTGGTAAACGCCCTGCTTGTCCATCTGCTCCTCTTCGATGACCTTCATGATCACGTTCGCCAGATCCAGCGCGTAGGTCGGTGTGCCGACCTGGTCGAACACGACAGATATCGCGTCACGCTCTGAAGTAAGCTTGAGCATGGTCTTCAGGAAGTTCTTTCCGTATGGCGAATAAAGCCATGCTGTCCTGAATATCAGATGCTTGCATCCTGACTTCTGGATAGCCACCTCGCCTGCATACTTCGTGCTTCCATACGCGCCCAGCGGCTCTGCCTGGTCATCCTCCCTGTATGGGACATGGCCTGTGCCCTTGAACACATAGTCGGTAGACACGTGGATGAGGGTGCCGCCCCTTTCCTTGCAGACCTTGGCCAGATTCTCTGCCGCAGTCGCGTTCAGAAGGCTCGCGAAGGCCAGGTCGTCCTCGGCCTTGTTCACGTCTGTATACGCCGCACAGTTCACTATCATGTCCACTCTTTCGGAGTCAGCCACGATGCGTATGGCATCTATGTTTGTGATGTCCAGAAACACTGTTTCGACATCAGGCAGGCTGCTCACATCCGTGAAGATGAAGTGATGCTTGCTGTCCTTTGAGGCATTGCGCAGCTCAGTTCCCAACTGACCATTTGCGCCTGTGACTAGAATGTTCATATTACTTCTGTTCAGATGATGCAAATTTAGCAAAAGAAATCGTAGACTATGGGAGAAAATGCCTATTTTTGTACAAATTGACTAATTATGGCGAATCCAGGACAGGTCGAGAACAGACCGCCTATATATCTCTACACGGACGGCGCTTCCAGTGGCAACCCAGGCCCGGGAGGGTTCGGAGTCGTGCTCAAGTGCGCTGGTGTGGAGAAGGAGATTTCCGGAGGATTCGCCTGTACCACAAATAACAGGATGGAGCTTCTGGCGGTAATCACCGGCCTGGAGGCTATCAAGTGGGAGAATGCCCAGGTTGAGCTCTACAGCGATTCCCAGTATGTGGTCAATGCCATAAATCAAGGCTGGCTCGAGAACTGGGAGAGAAAAGGCTGGAAGCGGGTCAAGAATCCAGACCTTTGGCAGCGTTTCCTGCCGCTTTACAGAAAGCATAGGGTCACCTTGCATTGGATCAAGGGCCATGCCGGCCATCCGGAGAATGAGCGCTGCGACAAGCTTGCTGTAGACGCAGGAGCAGGGGCTGTCAGCAGGGGAGAGATCCTCCCTGAAGATACAGGATACACGAATTCAGAAGATTTAACATTGTTATAGAATATGCAGAACGGAAAGGTAATAGTGGGCATCACCCAGGGTGATGGAAATGGTATCGGTTATGAGGTCATCATCAAGAGCCTTGCAGATGCCAGGATCCTTGAGGGCTTCACTCCAGTGATATATGGTTCATCGAAGCTCTTCGGCTTCTACAAGAAGACTCTCCATAACATCGACCAGATAGATACAAATGTCATTTCATCAGCCAAGGATGCACATGCGAAGAGGGTGAACATCGTGAATTGCCTTCCGGACAATGTATTCGTGGAGCCAGGACAGCCATCCAGCGATGCCGCTGCAGCTGCCATCACATCCCTTGAAAGGGCTGTGGCAGACCTCAAGGCAGGTATCATCGATGTGCTTGTGACCGCTCCGATAAACAAGAAAGCGATGAATGGAGAAGGCTTCAAGTACACAGGGCATACAGAGTATCTTGAGAATGCCTTCGGCGTGGACGACGTGACTATGTTCATGGTCAGCGACCGCATCAAGGTAGGTGTGGCTACTGAGCACATACCTCTCAAGGATGTGCCTACAGCGCTCACTGAGGCTACCATTGTCAGCAAGCTCAAGCTCATGACGGAGTCGCTGAAGAGAGATTTCGGTGTAAGGCAGCCACGCATCGCTGTGCTCAGCCTTAACCCTCATAGCGGCGATGGCGGACTGCTGGGCGACGAGGAGCAGAGGATCATCATCCCTGCGATCGAGAAGGCCAAGGAGCAGGGCATCGACGCGTTCGGTCCGTACTCTCCAGATGGCTTCTTCGGACTTGGCCATTATGCCAAGTTTGACGCCACTCTCGCCATGTACCACGACCAGGGCCTGGCTCCATTCAAGGCCATTGCCTTCGACGATGGCGTAAACTTCACCGCTGGTCTTCCTGTAGTGCGCACATCCCCAGACCATGGCACTGCCTATGACATGGCAGGCCGTGATGAGGCTGATCCTAGGTCTATGATGTCGGCTATCTTCACCGCCATCGATATCTTCAAGAACAGACTCGCTTATGACGACCTCCAGGCCGGCAAGATGAAGGAGCGTAAGCTCGATGACGGCGGCCGCCGTGAGCGTCCAGGACGTCCACAGATCGCATAAGGCATGGAAGTCATAAAGACAGCTATCCCTGATGTTGTCATCATCGAGCCCAAGGTATTCGGTGATGCCAGGGGGTATTTCTTCGAGTCATACAGCCAGAGGGAGTTTGATGAGAAGGTCCGTCCCATAAAGTGGGTGCAGGACAATGAAAGCATGTCCTCGTACGGAGTCCTCAGAGGCCTTCATTTCCAGAAGGGCAAGTACAGCCAGTCGAAGCTTGTCCGTGTGGTTCGTGGCCGGGTATTTGACGTGGCTGTGGACCTGAGGAAGGGGAGTCCGACCTTTGGACAGTGGACAGGTGTGGAGCTGTCAGAGGAGAATCACAGGCAGTTCTTTATCCCTAAGGGATTTGCACATGGCTTCAGCGTGCTCTCTGAGACAGCGGTCTTCCAGTATAAGTGCGATGCTTTCTATGCTCCAGCAGAAGAAGGTGCCATATCTTGGGATGACCCAGATCTGGGTATTGACTGGCAGATACCTGCAGACAAGGTTCTGCTTTCTGCGAAGGACTCATGCCATCCTAGGCTGAGTGAGTCTGAGTATCTGTTTGACTACTCGGAAGATCTGTATGAAATCTAAGGTACTCCTGTTATTTGTACTTCTGGCATCATTGTCCTTTAGGGCAAATGCACAGTTTCCTATCCCGAACACTTTCCGTGGCGATGACATAGTCCAGAATGTCCCTATGGTGATGGATCTGGTGCTGGCACCTCTAGGTGTGGAGGCCAAGCATCAGTTTCTTGACAGGACATTGGAGCTGGGCGTGGCCATTGTCACAGAGGCTGCATTGGTAAACTCCCTGAAGTATACTGTGAGGGAGATGCGCCCAGACGGAAGTGCCAGAAACTCATTCCCGTCAGGTCACACAGCCACAGCCTTCACTGGCGCCGAGCTCGTGAGGATGGAGTATGGCTGGGGCTATGGCGCCGCAGCCTATGTGATGGGTGTGGGAGTGGCATTCTGCCGCGTCGGGAAAGGCAGGCATTACTGGTGGGACTGCGTGGCTGGTGCAGGCATAGGCGTCCTTTCTGCCCACATAAGTGAATGGGTGCTTCCATATACGAGAAGCGCCTGGGACAGGATGTTCCCAGGCACTCAAGCTCCAGCGGTGAGCTTTTCTCCTTCTTATGATCCGATGACTGGTGCTGTCGGCACCAGCCTGGCTTTCAGATTCTAGCTATTTGCAGACCATGATGTTCAGGATGACATTGTCTGTCTCCTGCATGCCGACAGAACCCACCTTTCCGAGGTTCTCGATGGTCTTCTCTATATCTTCGTCAATGATACCGTCATGCTTCGACACGCACTGACCCTCGAAGGCCAGAAGTGCCGACTGGATAGCGCTCGATACGCCTGACGCCACCTTCATCGCGCAGCCGACCTTCGCGCCGTCGCAGACCATTCCGGTGATGTTTCCTATCATGTTCTTGATGGTGGCGCAGATCTGCTCATAATTACCTCCTCTGAGCCAGATCATGCCGCACGCAGAGCCTGTGGATGCCACTACGCAGCCACAGAGGGCAGACAGCTTGCCGACGAAGTTCTTGATATGGATCGCTACAAGGTTACTCAGTATCAATGCTCTCGCGAGTCTCTCGTCTGAGATTCCATACTTCTCGGCGTATGCGATCACCGGCATGCTTACTGTGATACCCTGATTTCCGGATCCGGAGTTACTCATGGCTGGGAGTGTGCAGCCAGCCATCCTGGCGTCTGAAGCCGCAGCGGTGAGTGCCATCGCGAAGGTGAGGAAACTGCTTCCTAGAGCTCCTTCCTTGTCCGCCATGATGGTCTTGCCTACGCAGAGGCCGTAGTTTCCAGTGAGGCCTTCCTCTGCCAGTGCCCTGTTCAACTTCCTGTCATCGAGGATGAACTCAATGTCTTTATATTCAGCCGTTTCTGCAAACTCGACTATTTCTCTTACGGTGATACCATAGTCGCCACTCTCGCCCTCCTCCTCTGCTTTTCCTTCGATGTCAAAGATGATGTCAGAGTCGTGCTGGAGCTTGACGAAATGGTCGTGGCTATCCTCAATGACTGCTTCCGCAGTATGGACTCCACTTGATACCACAGCCTTTACATAAAGCTTGTGTGGTGTGTCAGCAATGCTGATGTTCACCAGACCTTTGTCTACTATCTGCTTAGCCCTTTCGATGGCTTCTGGAGTGGTATTATTGAGAACTTCCAGTCCGAATGAGGAGTCACCACACACTGCACCGAGTGCAGATGCGATGTGGAGCCCTATCATTCCTGTACCTGGGATTCCCACACCCATACCGTTCTTCAGGATGTTGCCACTCAGCGAGATGTCCAGTCTGATGTCATCGAGCATTCTGTCTATACTACCTAGCGTCTCTACAGCCTTGGCGACTGCGAGCGCTACTGCGATGGGCTCTGTACAGCCCAGCGCAGGCTTGACTTCCCTATGGATCAAGCCAATGATCTGTGCTTGCCTTTCGGTCATAACTTATTTTTTGAAGAATTCAAGTGCGTTCTTGAAGAGTTCATCCTTCACTTCTGGCTCCACTACTGACTCGAGTGGGAATCCGTAGCTCATCACCTTGTAGCCTGCTCCTGTGAAGCTTACAGCTGCAGAGACATTGTTTCCTGTGTATCTGAGGACAATGGCCCCGCTCGCGCTAACAGGAAGGATACCGTCTGGATTCTCCACGCAGTAGATGTCCTTGTTCAGGCTCTGATGGAAGCTGAAGGTAGGCACATCTATCTTGTTCATGCCGTTTCTTGCTGCTGCGATCTGGCCGGTAGAGCATCCGTGGTCTGAAAGCCACTTGTAGCCGAGGGTCTCTGTGACAAATGCCTTTGTGGCTGCAGTGTACTCTGCAGGTACTTCCACAGGATATACCTTGTCCCAAACATCTGTACCGATGTTTGCTCCAGAGATGATGATGTTAGTGCCCTTGGCTGCAGCTGACTTGATTCTCTGCTGAAGTGCAACAGGGAATACCTGGAAGCGGTTCTCCACGGCGCCGCGACCTATCTTTGTGGTAACCTGCTTGCCGCAGAGGAGATCAAGCGCGAAGCAGTCTTCTTCCATCTCGATGTATGCGTCGCGGCTGGCGGAGCAGAATCCGTAGCCAGCGGCGAGGATGGACTTCGCATGCGAAGCGACGAAGTCGAATGTGTTTCCTGGGATGAGCTCTCCAGCGTGGTCTGAGTGACATGCACCGAATCCAGCGTTGTCGTCATCCATCCAAGGAAGCTCTCTTCTGAACTGATAGACATCGCCGATGAAGTTTATCTCGTGTCCGTACGATACGCCACCATCTGTAGCTCCATCGAAACCGGCAAATTCCTGACCATCGAACCATGTAGGGGCTGAGACCCTGTCGAAGTTGTTCACGATGATCACGTCGCACATGCTGTTCTCTGCAGGCTTTCCTGCACAGAGTATCTCTGAAGGGAAACTCTTTCCACCTTCGTTGAATGCTACCACCTTGTAGCTGTAGATGTGTCCTGGCTCTATCTTGACAGAGGTGCTGAACTTGTCGCCAGCTGCCTTCACGTCCCTGATGACCACGCCCTGGTCGAAAGCCTCGTCATCCACCCTGGTGTAGAGAATATAGCCTGTAGGCATCGCTGTAGGCTCCTTGGCGTCCTCTGTGGCCTTCCAGCTGAGCACGACTTCATCCTTGTCTCCCCATGTCGCAGCGAAAGAATTCACTGCCAGAGGCTGCACAACGTAAGGCACCTTGTACATATCGCTCATGAACTTGAGCATTCCTTTGTAGATGGCACGGCTCACGGTGAAGCGGAAGGTAGGATCGAGGCCATACTTCATGTCGGCGAAATTCTGGTGGGAGAGAAGCTCGAGCAGCATGCCAGGCACTGAAGTGGTGCGTGACTCGCTGTATGAGCGGTCCCAGAGGAAACGCTTGCTGAAGTCAGGGTCGAAGTCGGCGCGGATATCGTCTACGATCTGATCCTGGACGTGTCCAGCGAGAAGGCGTCCAGCCATTCTGTTTGTTCCATTTGGAAGCTTGTTTGAACCGTCGCAGAGCAGGGTATAGATTGAAAGCACGCCAATGGTGCTGTCGTCCATGGTGGTGCCTGCGTCAGTGTGGAACGCGAGCGAGAGGTCGAATGGTATGCCGAGTCCCTCAGCCTTAGGATTGGCCCATGAGCCTCCTGCCATCCAGCCTGTCCATGCGCCACGGCTGGCATAGTCATTTGTGTAGTCGCTGTCGTACTGCTTCCAGATTGCTGGCTCCACACCAGCGTACTGCATCCAGTACATTGCTCCTTCAGTGAAGCAAGGCAGTCCGGAGGTGACATATTCCTCCACTGGAGTGTCCTTGGTGCCACGGGCTATCTTGCCCATACCGCCACCTATCTTCACGCCGTCAGCTGTGATGACGGAGTTCTTTGAGTACTGACCATTGACACAGGCATTGTCAAGTGTCACGTAGCCTTCTGTACCCTTCTCAAACTCGAAGGTGCCGAGGTATATCCATGTGCCGCCTCCCATCTGCTGGTTCACTGTGAACTCAGTGTCACCGCCTCTATGGTGCACGGTGTAGTGCGCTGAATTGGTGCTCTCCTTGAGGGACTTGTATGAGATGTAGACAGCATATTCTCCCTTCTCAGGGATGTCGGCGGTCCATGTCGCCTTCGCGGTCGCCTCAGCTCCCTTCACGCATGCAGCCTGACGCGCTGTACCCATCTTGAAAGGGTTGTCGGTGCCGGTGTACGCGAGTTTCGCGTCTGCGAAACCCTCTCCGGCATCCTTCCAGGCTCCGCTCTCAGAGTAGCTGCCCTTCTTTCTGATGAGGCCGCTGCGCTCTTCTGAGAAAGCTGGGTCATTGTCAATGATCACCTCATTGACCTGGGTGTCTCTCTCTCGAGGGGTGAGCACGTAGGCTCCCGCATTCTCGAGCATAGGGATGAGGAATGGCAGCACGTAGCTCTGGGTGTACATGTCCTCGACTGTGCGATGTACTGTGGCTCTCTGCCACTCCCAGCGGTCTGTCGCCTCCTCAAAATATCTTCCGTGGCTCTGCCACAGGGAGATGTATCTGTCGCTCATGCCCTTCGGGAACTTCTGTGCACCTACCTTGGTGATGAACGCCTCGTTCATCATCTTCGGGTCCCTGGCATGTGCAAACTTGTAGCTGTTTGATTTTCCGTTGTTTCCAATAGCCGGTGTGGCGAGGTCCTCTATGTTTCCACCTTTGCAGGAGATCGTGCCTATCTCGTAATTCCTATACTCCTTAGGAGCATACTGCTTGATGGTCTTCCTGAGCCACTTGATGTCGTCGGCTGTCCAATGAAAGTCAGAAAGGCTCTGGCTGAAGTAGATGTCAAGCTTTCCGTTTCTGACAAGCACCTTCTCGATGCTGAGTTTCGATGTTACTGTGGTCCTCTGGCGGACCTGGACGTTGATGGAGTCTGATGCCGGTTTGAATGCCTTGGTCATGCTCTGTCCGAAGGCTGTACCGCAAACGAGCATCAGCGCTGCTGAAATGGTGGTTAGTTTCATGTATGTTATTTTCTTATTCTATCTATCAATATCACTAGCAGTGCGCCGGAGAGCAGTCCGAGTGCATCTGCCAGGAGGTCCTTGACATCACCGCTACGGTATGTCGTGAGGCTCTGGCCCCACTCACATGCTGCGCCTATCGCGGCACCGAGCACTACAATGCATATGGCGACGCCTAAGGTCTTCAGGAAACTGCCTTTCTTTATCTCAAGGCAGAGGTATGTGAGCAATGCGAATGGTGCGAACATGATGAAGTGTACGCACTTGTCCGTCGGGATGCCGAAATAGCTGGAGTGGACATTTGGTATGGATGTGAACTTGCCGAAGCACAGGTACAGCACCAGCGCCATGTAGGCAAGCATCAGGGCCCATGGCCAGAACTTCTTCCTCAGCATCATAGAGCCTGCATGTCGTTAAGTTTCTTGTAGTAGCCGCCCAGTGCGAGCAGCTCCTCGTGACGCCCTCTCTCCACTATGCGTCCCTCATGCATCACGCAGATCTCATCTGCGTTCCTGATGGTGCTGAGCCGGTGGGCTATCGCGATGGTCGTGCGCTCCGATGTCAGCCTGTCGAGGGCTTCCTGGACGAGCTTCTCCGACTCAGTGTCCAGCGCGGATGTGGCCTCGTCGAGGATGAGGATAGGTGGGTTCTTAAGGATGGCTCTGGCAATGCTGATGCGCTGCCTCTGGCCACCTGAGAGCTTACAGCCTCTGTCACCGATCATCTCGTCGTAGCCGTGCTCCTTCTCCATGATGAACTCGTGGGCATTGGCAATCCTGGCCGCCGCCTCCACCTGCTCGCGTGTGGCATTCTCCACACCGAAGGCTATGTTGTTGAAGATGGTGTCGTTGAAGAGGATGGCCTCCTGGTTCACGTTTCCTATCAGGCTGCGCAAATCCCTGAGTCTCACGTCCTTGATGTCGACTCCGTCGATGGTGATGCTGCCTGTCTCTACGTCATAATAGCGAGGGATAAGGTCCACGAGCGTGGATTTTCCCGAGCCAGACTGCCCCACAAGGGCGATGGTCTTTCCTTTTTCCAGCTTTATGTCAATGTCCTCGAGGACATCCTTCGCGCCATCCTTGTAGCGGAATGACACTCCTCTGTACCTGATCTCGTGCTCGAATGAGTCGAGCTTCACTGGATTCTCCTTCTCCACGATCTCATTCTCCGCGAGCAGGATCTTGTCGATGCGCTCCATCGATGCAAGTCCTTTCGGGATGGAATATGCTGCCCTGGAGAGGTCCTTGATAGGCTGGATGATGCTGTAGAGGATGGTCATGTAGGAGATGAAAGCTGGCGCGTCGATGCTGGAGTTCTCTCCAAGTATCAGGGTGCCGCCGAACCAGAGCACTATCGCGATCATACAGCTTCCCAGGAACTCGCTCACCGGATGGGCACTGGCCTGGCGTACTCCTACCTTCGTGTTCTGCACCTTCATGTTCTCAGTGACGTTCTCGAAGCGTCCTTCCATCTTTCCTTCAGCCAGGAAGGCCTTGATGATGCGCAGGCCTCCGATGGTCTCTTCGACCTGTGACATGGTGTCGCTCCAGAATTTCTGGGCCTCGAGTGACTGAGCCTTGAGCTTGTGACCTATCTTGCCCATGATGAGGATCATGAGCGGTGCGAATACAATGGTGAATATGGTGAGCTGCCAGGACATGGTGAACAGCACCGCCAGATATATCACGATGAGGATAGGGTTCTTTATGAGCATGTCAAGGGTGCTCGTGATGGAGAACTCCACCTCAGCCACATCACCACTCATTCTCGCGATGATGTCGCCCTTTCGCTCCTGTGAGAAGAAACCTATTGGGAGCGATACGATCTTTCTATATAGCTCCATTCTCATGTCCTTGACTATACCTGTGCGGATAGGGACCATGACTGCAGTGGAACCGAAGTAGCAAGCCGTCTTTATGAGGGTAATCGCACAGAAGATAAGGCAGAGGCACAGAAGGACCTTGCTGTGCCCGTAGATGGCGATATAGTTTCCTACGTAGTAGTATACGTTGTTCGTAAGGTCGCCGAATCCATGTACTTCAGACCATGGAATGAACTGATATACAGTGCCTGAAGTGTCGAAAAGTATCTTTAGGATAGGGATGAGCAGGGAGAATGAGAATACATTGAACACCGCAGAGAGGATATTCATGAGGACTGATCCTCCAAGATATCCCACATACGGACTAACGTATCTCTTTATGACTTTCCAGAATTCTTTCATGGTCTAAAGCGTGAAATACTGAGACTTGGTCTGACGCGGAAGTGGCATCAGCGTGAGTCTTTCTCCATCCTTCTCGAAGAGGCTGGAGTTTGGATATGACTGTGTGAAACCGAGCTCGCCGAGTGCGGATGCCGAGGCGGCGAAGGCCAGCTCAGGGGTGTTGTTGTTCTCGCTCAGGTGACAGAGGAAGATGTGCTTGAGGCTAGGGTGGTAGAAGGCCTTCACAGCCTCGGCGCACTTGTCGTTGGACAGATGTCCGCAGCCCTTGCAGATGCGCATCTTCAGATCGTAGGTGTATGGGCCGTTCAGGAGCATGTCCATGTCGTAGTTTGACTCCACCACTACCGAGTCTGCGTTCTTCGCGAATGCCAATGCCTCATCTGTCATGGCACCGATGTCGGTCATGATGACGAACTTGTACCCACCGATGACGATGCCGTATCCTACGGTCTGGGTGGCGTCGTGAGGGACAATGAAGTATCTGACTGCCAGCTTATCAGGCACGATGACATTCCATTCACCCGCCTTCAGTGTCTTTCTGCAGGAGTTGATGTAGTCACGTGTGAAGGTATGCTTCTCCAGGGCGTTCAGGATGTTTGCCTCCGAATAGACTGGTTTCGAAAGATGCTTGCACATGCTTCCGAGATGCTTGATGTGGTCCAGATGGTCATGGGTGACAAGTACGGCAGATATGGCATCGTATGTCAGACCATGCATCATGAGTTCCTTCTTCAGCCTTCTGAGGCTCACACCGGCATCGATAAGCACACCTGCGCTTATCTTCCCGTCCTCCTCAAGACCGAGGAAGTAGCAGTTTCCGCAACTGCCACTTGAAAAGCTCATGAATCTTATGTTCGTCATTGGTTCGTCTCCTCCTCACAATATTTGGAAATCACACTGTATGCGTCCGCCACACCGAGCTCTCCGGCTCGTGACAGGTCGATACAGCCCTTCTCCTTGTCCTTCAGGTAAATGAGCACCAAGCCTCTGTTGAAGTAGGCGTCTCCCATCTTCGGGTAGAGCTTGATGGCTGTAGAGTAGTTCTCAATGGAGTTCACCAACTGAGAATCAAGACAATAGAGATTTCCAAGGTTGAAATAGAAATATGGTATGTTAGGCACGGTCTCGGCGGCCATCTTCATGTCCTCGATGGCTTCGCTGTAGTCATACGAGTTCATGGTGTGGTCGCTCACCCTGGCTCTTGTGGCTCCCTTGTCGTCCATGGTGAGAGTCTGGACGTTGCTCTGGATGGATGCTATGAAGTCGATCATCTCGGCTCTGAGCACACCGCGGTTCATTCTGTAGAATGCCTTGTAGTAGTCTGCGTACCTGTCGCTGGCGACATCCTTCGGCGCCAGCTCGACCGCCTGGTCGTAGTGGGCGAGAGCAGAATTGAACTGCTTGTTCTGCACATCATACATGCCCCTGATGAAATGGGTCTTTGACGACGTCACCCTCACTGAACCCGCTCCGGTGCTGCTGTCGCCGTAGAAGGCGTTCTCAAATCTTCCAGCTATGTCCAGGCCTGCGAGCGAGTCCCTGTTCGTGATGATCATCGGAAGCGGTGACGCGTCCATGAACCTGTCCATGAGGGTGTTCTCGTAGCGCTCCTTCAGGGCGTAGTTTGTGGTCTCCTTCCTTGAAGACAATGCCATCTTGTACAGAGGCCTGAGGCGTATGTCGATGTCGCGGTGCTGGAGCAGCTCGTCGTCGAAGTCCTTCTTCGCGAAGTCTGCGTCAAGCGCGAGCAGTGAGCTGTATTTCTTCGTGGTGTCGGCGAAAGAGCCGGCATCGGTGGAGTTCTTCTCGCGGTACTCGCGTACCTTCTGCTTCGCTGTGTCGTAGTCTTTCTTAGACTCCTTTCTCATGCCGAGCATGTTCTTCACGTATGAGCGGTTCAGGTAGGCCTTCGCGAAGTCGGGGTAGAGCTCGATGGCCTTGTCATAATCCTCCAACGCATCCTGCCAGCGCCCCATCTCGATGAACATCGAGGCTCTGTTGAAGTGGGCGAGGACATTTGTAGGGTTTATGTTTATGACGCGGTCCATGTCGGCCAATGCTCCATCGTAGTCGCCCACCTGGGCAAGGATGAGGCTTCGGTTATACAGCGTCAGGGCATTGCCCGGCTCATCCTTGAGGACCCTGTTCAAGTCTGCCATCGCAGCGTTATAGTTCTGGCGCTCGTAGTGCATCAGCGCCCTGTTGAAGTATGCCAATGTGCTCGTCGAGTCCAGCTCGATGGCCTTGTCCATGTCGGCCAATGCCTTCTCGTAGTCGTTCTGTGCCGCGTAGAGGCGACTTCTTCTGATGTAGCCTTCCGGCTCGAAGCGGTCCAGCTTGATGGCCTTGTTATAGTCGTTTATCGCCTTCAGGGTGTCGCCGAGGAATAGGTACGATGCGCCTCTGTTCAGGTAAGCTGACGGATCCTTCGGCTCCTGCTTGATGTATCTGTCGAAATCCTTCACCGCAGGCTCGAACTGGCGCGCGAGGAAGTAAGTCACTCCGCGGCTGTAGTAGAGCCCGATGAAGCCAGGTCGCAGGGTGATGGCCTTCTCGAAGTCCTGAAAAGCCTCGTCGTACCTGCCGAAGCGGCTGAGCGTGATGGCTCTGTAGTGGTAGCCATTCGTGAATACCTGGTTCAGCCTGACTGATGTATCGAAGTCTTTCTGTGCGCCTCTGAGGTCTCCCAGATTATATTTGGCAATGCCTCTGAAGAAGAATGTCCAGTAATCGGTGCTGTCTATCCGCGAGAGGATGTTGAAGTTCTCGATGGCGGATGCGTATTTTCCATCATTCAGCGCCATCCTGCCTCTCATGAAGAAGATGTCGCGGTCATACTGCGCATGCGCTGAGATGCATGTGCAGAGCAATATGACAAGTATGGTGAGATGTCGTTTCATCCAAGTAAATTTCGCAATGTGGCTGATAATTGCTATTTTTGGCCACATTTTGCAAATATACTCAATTATTACACCAAATAAAAGGTGAAAAACCTCCAAAAGAAACTCTTTTCACTGATATTTTCAGTCTTTGTGGCGAGCTTGGGATGCTCGGCGCAGATAGGGGGTATGGTATCGGCCAGTTCACTCCGTTCCCAGGTGGAGTTCTTGAGTAGCCCGCTTTGCGACGGACGTGCCACGGAGAGCCTTGGCGGCATGGAGGCGGCGTTCTGGATTTCCCGTCAGATGCAGCATGATGAAGTGCTCCCTATGGGGGGCTCTTACATGCATTCCCGCATGGCTTCGGGCAAGCGCATCAGAAACATCATTGGCATTGTCCCTTCAGAGAAACCTTCAGATAGATACATCATCGTCGCTGCTCACTATGACAACCTTGGTGTGCTGAATGGAAACTATTATCCTGGTGCGGATTCCAATGCCTCTGGTGTGGCTGCGATGCTCTCTGTAGCCCGCTCCCTTCGAGGTATGAAGGTGCTGGGGAAGGGGCTCCCGGTCAATGTGATATTTGTGGCCCTCGATGCCAAGCAGGTGAACATGCTTGGCGCTGAATGTCTTTACAATGATCTGGCAGCAGGGCGTCTTCGTAATCCTGCGACCGGTGCCGTGGTCCGAAAGAGCCAGGTGAGCATGTTCGTGAACATTGACATTCTAGGTGGAACATTGGCTCCGATCAGAAACGGTAACCCTCGTTACCTCATCATGCTAGGTGGCAGTGAGAGCTGTAGGAATATGTTGCGAAATGCCAATGAAAAGGCGGATGCAGACCTTCAGCTGGGCTTTGACTACTATGGCAGCAGGGACTTCACCGACCTTTTCTATCGTCGCGTCAGTGAGCAGAAGGTCTTCATCGCGCACGACATCCCAAGCGTCATGTTCACATCCGGTATCACCATGAACACAAATCGTGTCGCTGATACTGCTGAAACTCTCGATTTCGAAGTCCTTCGCCGTCGTGTGGCTGCTATCTGCCAGTGGCTCGAATTTCTTGCATACAGTGTTCGATAATCCTGCTATTCAGTAGGCGTTTTGTACGATTTTGGTATTATTTGGACGCCATGCGATTGATTTAGACGAAATCTATTCGTAACTTTGCCCAAATTCGTTTTTATTTTGAATATGGGAAACTTTATGTTTGGCTTACAGCTGATGCTGATAGGAATGGTTACTGTTTTCGCTATCCTTTTGATAGTGATTTATGGTAGTCGTTTTCTCGTTTATGTGATAAACAAGTTCGTTCCTGCAGAGGTGGTAGCAGCCAAAGAAAAGAGCGATAATGTGCCTATGGATGTACTCCAGCAGGCGGTCAGCCAGATCACTGGAGGAAAGGGACATATCGTGAACGTTACCAAGCTTAGTTAGTAGTATTATATATGAGAGAAGTAAAATTCAGCCTTGTTTTCAGGGACATGTGGCAGAGCGCTGGCAAGTACCAGCCTAGACTTGATCAGCTTGTCAAGGTCGCTCCGGCCATCATCAAGATGGGCTGCTTCGACAGAGTCGAGACAAACGGCGGCGGCTTCGAGCAGGTCAATCTCCTTTATGGTGAGAATCCGAACGATGCGGTTCGAGCATTCACCAAGCCTTTCCATGAGGCGGGAATCCAGACCCACATGCTTGACCGTGCGCTTAACGGCTTGAGAATGAGCCCTTGTTCAAAGGATCTCAGACAGCTCTTCTACAAGGTGAAGTATGCTCAGGGAACTGATATCACCAGAATCTTCGATGGCCTCAATGATGCGAGAAATGTGATTGCGTCCATCAAGTATGCGAAGCATGCCGGCATGATCGCTCAGGCTTCACTCTGTATCACTCAGTCGCCTATCCACACCGTGGAGTATTATATCGACCTCGCGAAGCAGTTTATCGACGCGGGTGCAGATGAGATCTGTCTCAAGGATATGGCCGGTATCGGCCGTCCTGTCTCTCTCGGAAAGATCGTTGCGGGCATCAAGGCATACAAGGACATTGTCATTCAGTATCACTCGCACTCAGGACCAGGTCTTGCCATGGCATCGGTTCTCGAGGTTTGTCAGAATGGATGTGACTACGTGGATGTAGGTATGCAGCCTCTTTCTTGGGGTACTGGCCACGTGGATGTGATCGCGGTCCAGGAGATGCTCCGTGATGCTGGATTCAAGGTGAAGGACATTAATATGGAAGCCTACATGGAGGTGCGCAGCCAGATTCAGGACATGCTGGATGACTTCCTTGGCTACTATTGTCCAGACCTTAACAGAATAGATAACTCCCTTCTCATCAAGCCAGGTCTCCCTGGCGGTATGATGGGATCGCTCATGACCGACCTCGAGGAAAACCTCGCTTCGCTGAACAAGTGGAAGGCGAAGAGAGGCATGCCTGAGCTTACCACAGACCAGCTCCTGGTGAAGCTTTTCGATGAGGTGGCATATGTATGGCCTAAGGTAGGATATCCTTGCCTTGTGACTCCTTATTCACAGTATGTGAAGAATCTCGCGCTCATGAATGTCATCCAGATGGAGAAAGGCTCTGAGCGCTGGAGCATGATCGGTGACGATATCTGGGATATGATACTCGGAAAGCCAGGCCAGCTTCCTGGACCAGTGGATGAGGAGATTGTAGAGCTTGCCAAGTCGAAGGGCAAGGTATTCGTGTCGAACGACCCTCAGGAGAACTATCCTGACTGCCTCGATAGCTTCATCGCGAAGATGGCAGACAAGGGCTGGGCTCGTGGAACCGATGACGAGGAGCTCTTCGAGTATGCGATGCATCCTACTCAGTATGAGGCATATAAGAGTGGCAAGGCGAAGGCGGATTTCGAAGCTGACCTCGCGAAGCGCAAGGCTGCGAAGAACGCGCCAGCCGCAGGCTCTCAGCCAAGCGTCATCACTGTGACATTGAACGGTGTGACCTATAAGCTGGATGTCGCTTACGGCGACCAGATGCCAGTTCCTTCAGCTGCCGCGCAGGCCGCAGTGCCACAGGGCGAGGGTGAGGATGTAGTAGCACCTCTCTCAGGAAAGTTCTACCTCACCAAGGACTCAAGTGAGACTGCCCGCAAGGTAGGTGACAAGGTCAAGGCTGGCGATGTGCTCTGCTACATCGAGGCCATGAAGATAAATAACTCCATCTGTGCTTCATTTGACGGAACCATTACAGCTATTCTTCCATCAAACGGAGATTCAGTCGAGGAGGATGATGTAATCGTAAAGATGGTCAAGGCATAGTATGGGCTCTATAGGTGATATTTTCCAGCGTCTGTACGATATGACTGCCATAAGCAGCATTATCGCAGACCCTTCATTCCTGCTGATGTACCTGATCGCCTTCGGCCTTCTGTACCTCGGCGTGGTGAAGCATTATGAGCCGCTTCTGCTCGTGCCTATCGCTTTCGGAGTTCTCATCGCGAACTTCCCTGGAGGCGAGATGGGCGTCATTCAGGCCGACAGTCAGGGACTTGTGCCCCTCGCTGACGGCACCATGGAGAGCATCTGGGACATGCCTCTGCATAAGATTGCGCATGAGTTCGGTATCATGAACTACCTTTACTATGCGCTCATCAAGTCTGGTCTGCTTCCACCTATCATCTTCATGGGTGTAGGTGCACTCACCGACTTCGGTCCTATGCTCAGAAACCTCAAGCTTGCCATCTTCGGAGCTGCAGCGCAGTTCGGTATATTCGCAGTGCTCCTCGTGAGCCTTGCCATTGGCTTCACCCCTCAGGAGGCTGCATCACTGGGTATCATTGGCGGAGCAGATGGCCCTACAGCCATCTTCACCACCATCAAGCTTGCACCGCACCTTCTCGGCCCTATCGCCATTGCAGCCTATAGCTACATGGCGCTTGTGCCTGTGATCATCCCTCTTGTGGTGAAGGCTCTCTGCTCAGAGAAGGAGCTGAAGATCAATATGAAGGAGCAGGACAAGCTCTATCCTCAGAATATGGAGATCAAGAACATGAGGGCAGTGAAGATCATCTTCCCTATAGCTGTGACCACCATCGTGGCACTGCTCGTGCCTACAGCTGTTCCGCTCATCGGTATGCTCATGTTCGGTAACCTCATCAAGGAGATCGGTGCCGATACAAGCCGCCTTTTCCAGACTGCCTCAAATGGCCTCATGAACACTGCGACCATTTTCCTCGGTCTTTGCGTGGGCGCGACCATGACTTCAGATGCGTTCTTGAACGTCAAGACCCTCGGTATCGTGGCCGGTGGCTTCTGTGCGTTTGCTCTCAGTATCGCCAGCGGTATCTGTATGGTGAAGGTGTGGAACCTCATCTCCAAGAAGAAGATCAACCCACTTGTAGGTGCTACAGGTCTTTCGGCTGTGCCTATGGCGAGCCGCGTATGTAATGGTATCAGTACCAAGTATGACCCTAAGAACCACGTCCTGAATTATTGTATGGCATCAAACATCGCTGGTGTCATCGGGTCAGCGGTCGCCGCGGGTGTGCTGATTTCATTCCTTGGATAATCATTAGAAACTAATCTTTAGTGAGTCCAGGAATCAAGCGTTCTTGGACTCTTTTTTCAAAATACCTATGAAAATTTCTGAAAGAGCCCAGAATATGCCAAGCTCTCCGATCCGAAAGCTTGCGAAGTACGCAGACGATGCGAAGAGAAACGGCATCAAAGTATATCATCTGAATATCGGCCAGCCTGACATCCAGACTCCTCAGTGCGCATTGGACGCAGTGAAGTCGCTTGACAGAAGCATCCTTGAGTACAGTCCGTCGCAGGGCTACAAGTCGCTGCGCACCAAGCTCGTGAGCTATTATGCGGAGTATGGCATTGACCTTAGCCCAGATGAGATCATCATCACCTCGGGTGGTTCCGAGGCCGTGCAGTTCGCATATATGGCTTGCCTTAATCCTGGTGACGAAATCATTGTCACAGATCCATCCTACGCGAACTATATGGCATTTGCCATCAGCGCAGGCGCCGTGGTGAAGTCGGTGAAGACCTCCATCGACGACGGCTTCCGCCTTCCGCCTGTCGAGGAGTTCGAGAAGCAGATCACGCCCAAGACCAAGGCCATCCTCATCTGCAACCCGAACAACCCTACTGGCTACCTCTACACCAAGAACGAGATGGACCAGATCCGCGACATCGTGAAGAAGCACGACCTTTATCTCTTCTCGGACGAGGTGTATAGAGAGTTTATCTACACCAAGCGCCCATACATCTCAGCATGCCACCTGGAGGGGATAGAGCAGAATGTCATTCTCATTGACTCTGTGTCAAAGAGATACTCTGAATGTGGTATACGCGTGGGCGCGCTCATCACGAAGAACCGCGAGGTGAGAAACGCTGTGATGAAGTTCTGCCAGGCGCGTCTCAGCCCGCCACTCGTGGGCCAGGTCATCGCCGAGGCTTCCCTCAGCACGCCGCAGGAGTACATGGATGCCGTCTATGACGAGTATCTCGACCGCAGAAACTACCTCATCAACGAGCTTAACAAGATAGACGGAGTCTTCTCGCCGACCCCGATGGGCGCCTTCTACACGATGGTCCGCCTCCCGGTCGACGACGCCGAGAAGTTCTGCCAATGGTGCCTCACCGACTTCTCCTACGAAGGCCAGACCATCATGATGGCCCCCGGCACCGGCTTCTACACAAACCCATCCGACGGCCGCGACCAGGTCCGCATGGCCTATGTCCTAAACAAGGAGGATCTCGGCCGCGCCATGATCGTCCTCCGCAAGGCCCTCGAGGAGTACAACAGCCAGGCCTAGTCCGTCCCCGGAGGCT
>JAKSJL010000030.1 GCA_024398295.1 Bacteroidales bacterium | reverse complement strand
GCCTCGCCCATCGCCATGCAGATGGACATGACGCGATATGACGCATGTGCCCTGTGAGTGCCTGAGATGCATCTTCCGGCCACGAGGAGGCCATCAAGGCCCTCTGGAAGGAAGCATCTGTAAGGCAAGTCGTAAGGCTTGCAGTACTGGATCTTCGCCTCGGCCTGGCCGGCGCCTGCAGGATTATGGATGTCCACGATGAACTCGGCCTTGTGCACCACCACGTCAGGGAAGCGGCAGCCGGCCGCGAGCTCCTCGGCGGTGATCACATAGTCGCCCATGACGCGGCGGCTTTCGCGCACACCAGTGGTGGTGCCGCTGGCCACGCAGTGGCAGTTCTCGTAGCCTGGGACATTGGCACGAAGGAACTCCACCAGCATCTCTATCTGCTCGCGCAGCTCCAGGTCAGCCTTGAATATCTGGTCGACCCTGGTGATGTCGACTCCATTGACCTGTGTGGTATTAACCTGGCGCGAACCTGGATTCACGGTAGGATGGAGGCGCACAGCGGCTATCTTCTGAGGGATCTTGCCCTCGTCGGCCTGCTGCTTGCACCAGTCGAGGAAACGCATGCCGAAAAGCTCTACATTGTCCACATCACCGATGCAGATGATGGCCTTCTGCTCATCGAGACCATCCACCCTGAACTCGAGGGTAACAGGCTGCATGAGACCGTCTTCCCTGCCCTTCTCGATGTGCGCTCCGGCGAGGAATGACACCACGCCATCTCCGGTAGCGTCGATGGTCACGGGAGCCTCGAGGCGTATAGGTCCTTCATTTGTGGCGAGGACCAATCCCTTCACGCGCGCCCCATCCTTGATGACATCTGCCACCATGCTCTGGAGGTACACATCGATGAGAGGATGATCGACAAAGCGCGCCAGCACGAGTTTCGCGCGCTCCATGTCATGAGCCTTTCCTGTCTCCCCAATCATATCATTCTCAGGCACTTCCAGCAGTTCCACGAGTTCGTCCCTCATGGTTCCCTTGCCCACCATACCCAGAATAGGGCCCACAAAACCAGCGGTAAGGTTACCACCTACCACGCCATATCGCTCCACGAGGGCCACCTTCGAGCCCATCCTGGCAGCAGCTACGGCAGCGCAGATACCCGCAGGGCCTGCGCCCGCCACTATAATGTCATATTCTGTCTGCATCTTCAGCAATCCTCACTTCTTTCGCCAGTAGTGTCTACCAGCGTATAAATCTGCATATAAGGCACATCCGTGCGTCCGGCGCCCTTCTTCATCAGCGCATCCAGCTCATCCCAGTACCTCTCATACACATCACGAGGCAGGGCTGCGTGACTGCGACACACCCTGGCAGCGAGGCCTACCACCTCACCCATCATGGCGCAGGTGCGCATGACCCTGGTGGTGCCGAGCGCGAGATGGCTCACGCTGATGTTTCTTCCAGCCATGAAGAGATTATCCACATTCCGGCTGTAGAAGCATCTATAAGGCAATGGATAGAAGTCCAATGGTCTCAGACATCCACGGCTCAGCCAAGGCTCCGCGAAGCGGGCAGCATTTGCAGGATCCGGCTCATGGTTGTCGATGTACCACGAGGTGCTCACACATCCATCAGGATACTGGGTGAAGCTGAGAAGATCATTCTCCGTGAGAACTATATCTCCCAGGAGCCTTCTGGACTCTCTCTTTCCGATAACATGACAGAGCCACTTCAATGATGCCTTCTCGTACTCCTTCTTGAATGAAGCATGATTCTTCAGATAATTCCAGTTTGAATACGCCACATACATTCCATAGTCGCGTATCTTCTCGGCATCTGCGATCTGATCGTCAAACATGCCTACTTCCCAGTACCACTGGCCCCTGCGTACCTTCTGGACAGTATCCTCATCGATGGGCAGCCCCCAGTCTATGTCAGGGAAGGCCACTGGTGTGTCCTCATCCTCGCAGTACCACTGCATCGAAGCGCCCAGGGTCATGCCGTCCGCTGTTTCTGGAGCCGATGGCTCGCCGTATGTCACTTGGGCCTCGCGACCCATGCTCCAGTTCGCTCCAGCAAGCACGCCCAGGTCGGCGTCACCGGTACAATCGGCGAAAAGGTCTCCCCTCACCTCTATCTGTGTGTATTTCTCCACGTCAGTAGCTACCACAGAGCAGATGGCATCCTTGTTCTTTTTCACGTCAGTGACCTTATAGCCAAGCATGAGAGTGATGTTCTGCTCGTCGAGAACTGCCTGGAGTTTCTTGTCGTCCTCATAGATATCCGCAGTACGGGCATTGCCCTTCCTCACAGGGCCAAACTCGTTCAGCAGGTATCCGAGTGACGGATATTTTCCGATATTAAGTCTTCCCCCCAGGCCGACACGGACCTCAGAGGAATTGTTTCCACCAAGCACCTTCCTGTCCTGGATGAGCGCTACGCGCAGACCCTTTCTAGCTGCCGAGATGGCAGCGCACATACCAGCGACTCCTGCTCCTGCTACTACGAGGTCGAAATGGCCCTTGTCCTGAGGGACTCCTGGCAGGCCATAGATATCCTCCCTCATCGCCACTATATCGTCCGACGGAGCGATATAATGTCCATCTGCATCCTCAAGGCTAAAGTAGATGCTGTCCATGCGGCCATCGAAGCCAGTGAGGTCATGAAGCGTGATCACATGGCTACCTGCTGCGAGGAACATGCTTCCTCCCTCCTGCCATGCCCACTCTGATGAACCGTTTCCGAATACAGTAGGCACCTGCGCATCATCGATGCTGACCGTGAATACACCTGGAGCAGACTTGTCAGACCACGCTGCAGTCCAGTTCCTCGTCCTCACCCAGATACGATACTTTCCCTCTTCTGTGATGGTGAGGGCGGTCTTTGCATCCTTGACCGGAGTTCCCAATCCATGTGCAAGCAGGACTGACGAGCCACATTGCCTAAGGAACTGCTGGTCTAGCGTCCATCCACCTTTCTGACTGAACAGTGAGCCCGAGACTATCATACGGCTACGCCTCTTGTCTGATGAAGAAGGGCCGGTGGAGCCACCATGCTTGATGACCGGGGTCAGCAGGATATCCTCTGGCATTCCACCTGCCATGATATCCTGGAGCATCTTGAATGCGACATTTGCAGTGTCGTAGGTATTCTGCACGATCTGCGAGATCTCAGGACTAGTGAGAGTGTACGACTCTCCGCCATCAAATCCCATAAGGGCGATGTCGTCTGGAATCCTCAGACCAAGTACCTGAGCAGCCTTGAACACTGCCAGCGCAAGATGGCCTCTAGGGACGAGGAAAGCATTTACACCCGCCTCGTAGGCCTCCTTGAGCACTGGGACAAGCTCTACAGGATAGTCACTCTCACTCACATAGTCGATACGTGAGAACTGTGACAGCCCATACTCCTCCATAAGGGAAAGGTAACTCTGCTCTCTACAGTTCAGGGTCGAGTTCACGATGGCATTTGAGATCACCCCAATGTGCGTTCTACCGCTCTTGATGAGATGATCCAGTGCCATTCGCACACCACTCTGATTATCCAGCATCACTCTTCCCACATTATGCATATCAGGAAGATTACGGTTCATAAGGACCACAGGGATACCCAGTCTGAGGGACTTGGACACAGCTTCATCTGCGCCATCGCATGGCGTGATGAGCATACCTCCGACACCGTTTGCATCGAAGGTGTCCACGAGTTCGCTCATCTTCTTCACATTGTCATCAGAAGATCCGAAGAGAACTGTGTAGCCAGCCCCATAGGCGATGTTCTCGATATGTCTGGAAATCTCGGAGAAATAGTGGTTCGACAGGTCAGGAGTGATGACTCCGATGATCTTCTTCCTTCCACTTCTCAGGCTTGCTGCAGCCTTGTTAGGTTTATATCCAAGCCTCGAGATGACTGAAAGCACGCGTTCGCTGGTCTCCTTGCTTACGCCCTCCCTGCCATTGATGACCATGGAAACGAGTCCCACGGATACACCAGCCTCTCGAGCAACATCTTTAATAGTCATAGCCATAGGTCAATCTATCTTTATCTAGACTTGTATTCT
The DNA here is from genome assembly GCA_024398295.1 of Bacteroidales bacterium. Lineage (GTDB taxonomy): Bacteria > Bacteroidota > Bacteroidia > Bacteroidales > UBA932 > Cryptobacteroides. Next base: position 18,967 of record JAKSJL010000030.1, on the reverse strand, counting down.
GCACTCGCGTATCTGACAGTATATTTCTTGTCTGAATCCGAGAGGGTATACACGTGATATGTCTTACCTCCCTTGTCCACTCTTACGACCACGTGACCATTGCCAGCCTTGAATGACTGCGCGAAGCCACTGTACGCCTTCTGAGTAGCACCTGAGTTCGTTATATAGGCATGCATGCCTGGCACACAGTCGGTCACGCCCTCGAAGGTAGCCTTGCGCGGATGCTCGTCGGTCCACGAGCATACCACCCACACCTGAGGCTGTAAATACCTCATCGCCCAGGCCTTGTCCTTGTAGCCGTAACCATTGGTATTCTGAGTACCATGATGATCGGCCTTCATGACCTCTACCTTTCCGCATGCCTTGGCCGCAGGAGTCTCAATATCCTTCCAGCTATAGTTTGAGATACCATCGTACTGGGCGTCACCTCCCTCGAAGAAGTCGAAGTCGCCGTAAGATATCCTCACCATGGCGCTGCAATGATTCTCCTCAGGACAGTTGTCAGCGCTCACGACATTCTTTGTGTCTGCCACCTTGATGTCAGCGAGAGCTGGGAAAGTCTTCACCGTAGAGGTTCCGGTACCGGTCCACACCTCTCCATTGACGGCGATGTTCTGCACTCTTACGTTCTGATAATCAGAAGCTTTGCGTGTAAGTGTGAACTGAGAGTTCGCACCTGCCACAAACTTCTCGGCCTTCATGCCGCTGTTTGCCACGTGCCACTTCACTGCCTTGATGTAGTTCGCGCAGTTGGATGCATTGTCAGCCTTGGTCGCCATGTCAAATGGGTAGTCATAGTCAGGATAGCCGCGGTCCACGAGCTTGCCTACAGGGAAGGTATCCATGATCTCTGGAAGGCTCTGAAGTGTGTAGGTCGATGACTTCGAAGACTTAGGAAGGCCATTTGCACCACCGAAATGGTCATTATGGAAATGGGTGAGCATGATGTAGTCGAGCTTGTTGTTTCCAGTCCACTCCATGCAGTGCTTGATGTAAGCTGAGATGAACTGTCCATAACGCTCACCGCCCTGGGTAGGATCCCAGCGCGAACGGATCTCTGTATTCTTGGTCGAGCCTACATTGCCTGTAGCCACCTGTGAACCTGCGGCATCTATCAGCATCTGGGTACCGTCCGGGAAGATGACGAGCACGCACTCTCCTGCCGTGGTGTTGATGAAATGAAGGTCCATCTCACCTTCCTTCCACGCAGGAAGAGGCTGGCCTACCTTCACTTCAGCAGCAGTGCTGCCTCCGCCTTCACCTTCCCCACCCTGGTTGATAATAGGTCCTACGACAGGGCCTTCCTTGCCGTTACCACACGAGATTGCGGCGACTGCCAACGCAGCCACCGCAACAAAAGCCTTACCTATCCTTTGCATGCAATATGGATATTCAAGAACATCTGGCCTCCTGTGATGTCCACACGTATGCGGATGTAGTTGCCAAAGTTCGGATTAACCTTTATGATATGCTGACCGAGTCCTGTGATCACAGCCTCTGGCGTGTCATCATCTGCCCAATGAACACCGTCCTGCGAGAGCTGGACCTTGGCCTTCATCACTGGATCTCCTTCGAGCTTCTCCACCATCACAAAGAAGATGGCCTCGTCAGCCCAGCCCACCTCATAAGGATGGGTCTCGAAAGGGCCAGAGAAAAATTTCTTCACCTCAAGGTGAGAGTCATTGAATGTCTTCATGTTATTCCTGTGAAACCACTACTGAGTCAATATAAAGGAACACTCGTCTGTTTGTATCAGTACCTACCCAGAACAGAGGGTTGATGAGGTTGTCGATACGTCCGTAGGCGTCCACTGTATCGCAAGGGATGCCCCTCATGTCCCATATCCTGTCCTGACACTGACACTCCACGTACTCACGCTTCTGAGTATCGATCTTCAGACGCATGTACTGCCAGTTAAGCTTGCAGTCAGTCTCGTTGTAACAGAGCTTCTGATGTCCGTCCTCAAGCCACTGGAAACCATCATGGCTGCCGTCTGGATATCTCTTGCCGAACCACCATGGGTCGACACCTCTCTTGCACCAGTCGCCTTCAAGTCCGAACGCCCAGTCCTTGTCGGTGCCTGGAGTCGCACTCTCATACTGCCATCTCTGGACCATCTTGCCATCCACGGCATTCAGGTAGCGCATGCCGACATGATATCTCTTTCCTCCCTCCTGGACATCAAAGCCCATTCCGAAGTCACGGATAGAGTTCTCATGAAGGCCTGGCTGAGGCCTGTCATCAGGGTCCATCGCATCCTGCTCTGCGGTATAGCTGAACCAGCATTCCATCTGAAGGTATCTGCATCCAGGGCGATAGAAGGACAGCCTCTTGATGGCATGTCCCAGACATCCTGGGGCAGGAATCTCAGTATATGGAGCGGCTATAGGCCTGGTAGACAGCTTGAGGCTGTATGTTCCAGACATGGCGCCATGGGTGCCTGGGTATCTGTATGTAGCAGAGCTAAGCATGACCGGAGGCCACTGGTCCTTGCAGACCAGTGTCTTCGGCACGTCGAAATCAGGATACTCCGTAAAGTTTGGCATCAAAGTCATCCATCCATTCAGTCCTGTGTTGAACACGTCATATGAGAGGATGTTCTTCAGTGGCGTGAACCTGCTGCGGAGCAATAATTCATCTACACTCATGATTTTTCAAAGATACTAATATCCTGGATTCTGAAGAAGATTTTCGTTAATGATTATATCCTCATTAGGGATAGGGAAAAGCTCCACCTTTGGATCGTAGACATGAAGTCCGTAACGCTGGATGAGGCCCTTGTCAAACATAGGCTCGAAATCAGCGAATCCGTCCTCATCGATCTGAGGGGTCTCTGGCCAGTACCAATTGCCTGCAGCATAGTACGCCTTGATCTGGGTAGCATTCAGGTGACCATAATAATGGATGCTGTAAACCTTCTCAAGCCAGCCCCATCTGCGGAGGTCGAAGAAACGACGGCCCTCCCACGCGAGCTCAACGCGGCGCTCCTTGCGGATAAGGCGGCGGAGCTTGGTCTGGTCGGTCTCGGTGATCTCTGGATACTTGTCTGCGTCGCCTCTCTTGACGCCGTATGCACGTGCACGGATGTCATTGATAGCATTCAGGACGCTGCCGTCGATGCTGTTCATCTCACACTTTGCCTCAGCATACATAAGGAGGACATCAGCGTATCGGAGCATGATCCAAGGGTTCTCGCTGTAGATAGGATCTCTCCACTCAGGCTGAGCGCCCTTGCGCAGACATGTGCTGTTATATGCAGCATACTGATCCTGGGTCTTGTTGTCCTTGTTCTTTACGAGCTGTCCATCCTTGAGGGTGGTGGTAATCGATGGCTCTGGGTTGAACTCCACACCGTAGATAGAGGTTCCAGGTGCCACGAAGGTCATGCAGCAGCGAGGGTCACGGTTCTTGTAAGGATCGTGGCAGTCGAACAGAGGAGACTCATCGATAGGCTTTCCATCAATGCACTCGTAAGCGGCAAGGAGGTCCCAAGAAGGCTGCGCTGTGTTATTTCCGCCAGCGGTTCTGAGTACCCAGCTCTTGATAGACTGTGAAGTCTCAAGTGCGAATGAATAAGGGATAGCCCAGAGGATCTCTGTATTCATGGTCTTGTCACGGAAGAGCTCGCCATAGCTGTCTGCAGGATCTGAAGAGGAATAGTACAGAGAATATGCGCCAGAATCCATAACCTGCTTGCAGTAGTCAGCAGCCTTCTCCCACTCGTGCACATTGAGGCAGAAACGGGCTGCGATACCGAGAGCGACGTTCTTGTTGACTCTCCAGATACCCTTCACCATGTTGTCCACTGGAAGGTTGTCGATAGCATACTGGAAGTCCTTCATCACCTGATCCTGGATCACGTTCTTAGGAGTGCGGCCCATCTTGAATGCCTCATCGAGGTCGAGTGTGCCTACATAGAATGGTACATCACCCCAGAGAAGCATCATACGACCGTAGAGGAAAGCCCTGAAGAAGGAAGCCTCAGCCTTGAAAGGGATCATGGATGGGTCATCCTGATACCTTGAGTCAATGGCCTCGATGATACGGTTTGCGCGGCTGATACCCTTGTAACTGTTCTCCCAATAGGTGATAAAGGTAGAAGTGGTACTGGTCACAGAACCATTGCAGATCTCATAAACCTGGTCTCTCTGAGCCCAGTCGTCTGTACGACGGTCAGTCCAATACTCTACATGCATACCATAGAGATATGTTCTGTAGAGGTCATTCAGCGAGATAACGATCTCGTCTGCATCTGAATACCAGTTCTCGCTTGAAGCCTGGCTGAGAGGGTTCAGGTCGAGCTTTGCACACGATGCACCAAGCACGAGTGCGGTAACGATGGCTATTATGTATCTAAACTTTTTCATACCTGATTAGAATTTGATGTCAACACCCATTGTGAATGTCCTAGCGATGTAAGAGTTCGTGGTCTGCTCTGGATCCCATCCCTTGAGGTAATGGTCGAAGCAGAATGGATCGTCAGCATTGAAATAAAGACGAAGTCCCTTGAGACCCACCTTAGCTGCAGCCTTGGAAGGAACTGCGTAGCTGAGGTTTATGTTCTTTACACGGAAGTAGCTTCCATCCATGAGCCAGTAGTCTGACATCTCATAGTTGTTCTTCTCTGAAGAAGTGTAGCAGAGCTTAGGATACTCAGCCTTGGCATTCTGCTCAGGAGTGTTGTATGCACTCCAGTAATTTTTGGTGCCATCTGCATTCATGTAGCATGCAGGCGCAGCGAGCCACTGGCTGTAGAATGGTCTTACCATGTATCCGGTCACGCGGCTGAGCTGCTTGGCTACGCCATTGAAGAGGACACCCAGGCTCCAGTTCTTCCAACCGAGATTGATGTTACCACCGAAGATGTAGTGAGGAAGTGAGCTTCCGAGGATGGTCTTGTCGTAAGTAGCGTTGATGAGTCCGTCTGGCTCAGCAATGCCTTCCTCATTCTTTGGACCTGAAAGGTCGAGATAGCCGATGTCACCAGGACCAAGGGTGGCGATGAGCTGGGTAGGAGCATTTGCCACGTCATCTGCGGTCTGGAAGATACCTGATGACTTGTAGCCATACCATGCGTGATACTCCTCACCCTCGGTGATGATCTGGTCACCCATGAATACTGTACCATTGAGGTTACCCATCACAGACTTCGCGTCAGAAAGGTTAGCTCCGACAGAGTAGCTGAAATCGCCAATCTTGTCTCTCCAGCCTACCTTCACCTCCCAACCACGGGTAAACATGGTACCTGCATTTCTTGAAGGATCACCATAGCCCATGAATGAAGGGATCTTCACGTCAAGAAGCATATCCTTGGTCTCCTTGAAGTAGTAGTCAGCGGTGAAGTCGAGTCTGTTTTCAAGGAAAGAAGCATCGATACCGAGGTCATAGCTCCAGGTGGTCTCCCAAGTGATGTCCTGTACTGCATAAGAGGTCTGGGCACCGGTCATCTGAGAAAGGATCTGGTTTGCCTGGTCGTACATGATGGCATTGTTGAAGCTGATGCTTGACTGCCAAGGATAGTTACCGATACGCTCGTTACCGAGGGTACCTACAGATGCGCGAAGCTTGAGGTAGCTGACTGGCTTCACATTCTCCATGAAGCCCTCATTGCTTACCACCCAACCGAGTGATGCTGATGGGAAGAATCCCCAGCGTGAATCCTTGTGGAAACGGCTTGAACCATCTGCACGGGCATTGAGCTGGATGTAGTAGCGGCTCTTGTAGTTGTACATGAGTCTGCCGAAGAATGAACGATATGCATTCTGGCTGGCGTCACCTGCAGGAGTGAGGTTCTTAAGGTTTGCAAGGTCCAGGTAAGGGAAGTTTCCGAGCTCCATGCCCACAGACTTGGTGGACATGCTCTCTGAGAAACGGCTGTACTCCTCATAACCTGCCATGAGGTTGAGGCTATGTGCATTCGCGAAGTTGTGGTCATAGGTAGCGACTACCTGTGTCTCGAATGTGTTCGCATCAGACCTGCTCTCTGTAAGGTCATTGGTGGTATGGCCGCTTACGTAACCAAGCACAAGACCTGTATCGTATGCATCATAGTAAGGTATGGCTCTGCTCCAGTCCTTCTTCTTGGTAAGAGAGAATGTAGGAGTGAAGCTACCGGTGATATTGAAGTCCTCGAATGGGCTGTATGTAAGGGCGATCCTACCTGTGATGTAGTCGTTTCTGTTCGAGATGTATCCACCTTCCTTGAGGACAGCGAGAGTGTTTGAACCAGTCTTTGAAGGTCCGATGCGATCATCTGGGTAAAGACCAAGATAGATGCTTGGATACATGTTCGCTGCCTGAAGAGGAGTGGTCTGAGGATCGAGCTTGGTAGCATGCTTGAATGAGATGTCAAAGTCGCCACTGAGATGCTTGCTGATCTTGTAGTTATTCTTCATTCTAGCCATGATACGCTCGTGGCTTGAGCCCTCGTAGAGAGCGTCAGTCTTCTCGTAAGAAGCAGAGACTCTAGTCTTTACCACCTTGTTACCATAAGACATGGTCATAGAGTGCTTGTGGCGAGGTGCCCACTGCTTGAGAATGGCGCTCTTCCAGTCGAAGTTTGGATACTCGATAGGATCGAGCTCGTTCATCTTGAAGTAGTTCTCGATGTAGTCCTGAGCGTACTGCTGGTAGTCTCCACCTACTGGGTTGCCGGCATCATTCCACTTGTACTCATTGAACATGTTCATATAGTTCAGAGGGTCAGTGAGGAACTCCGCGCGCTCAGATGCTGTGATCACTGAGAACTCCCCGTTGTAGGTGATGGCCACATCACCTTCACGGGCGCTCTTGGTAGTGACGAGGATCACACCTGCAGCTGCACGCGCACCGTAGATGGAAGCAGACGCAGCGTCCTTGAGGACGGTGATCTGCTCTACATCGTCAGGTGCGATATTATCGAGGCTGTTCACTGCCATACCATCCACGAGGATGAGAGGGTCACAGCCGTCGCCGGTGATGGTGGTGATACCACGTACCTTGATGGATGCGCTCGCGCCAGGCATGCTGCTGCTACGTGTAACCATGAGTCCAGGGACTGTACCCTGAAGGCTCTGGGAGAGCTGAGCGGTACTCTGCTGCTCGAGTGTGGAGCTATTGAGCACACCTACCGAACCTGTGAGGTCCTTCTTCTTCACTGAACCGTAACCGATGACAATGGATTCGTCCAATCCCATGGAATCCTCAACGAGGGTGATGGCCAATGGCTGAGCACCATCCCACTTGAAGCTGAGTGCATTGTATCCGAGGCATGTCACCTCGAGGGTGTTGCCCTTTGACGCGCCTTCGAGAGTGAAGGCGCCGTCAAGGTCTGTTGTGGCCCACTTTCCGGTGGCCATATCATGAACCATGGCACCGATTACAGGACCTGTCTTATCTGATACCTTTCCCTTCAGGGTGTTCTGTGCAAATGCGCTGATAGGCAGAACAACGGCCAGAATGAGGCTTATTATTATTGACTTTCTCATATGCTTATTCCTTTACACAACGTACCATACCTCCCTGGGTGCAAGCACCAGAGTTGTTTACATTGTAAGCTGTCGCGTTAACATTGATCCAATAACAGTTGGTGCTTGTGTTATAGGTCGATGAGCAATATCTTCCGTCGATACCGCCATTGACCACATTACCATTGTTGTTGAATGTGTATGCACCACCAAGGGTGAAGATGACCTTACCGAACTTGAAATAGTGATTGTCAGCACTGTAGTTGTCAGTATAGTCGGTAGAAGATGACTTCTTCGCTGTGGTAGCGATGCCGGCATCAGTAGCCAGGGTGGTGAACTGGTCCTTGCTAGGGATGCGGTATCCAGCAGGACATGGGTCAAACATGGTCTTTGCCGCATCATTCCAAAGGTCGGTGAGCTTGGTAGTACCATCCTCAGCCACCCAGAACTTACCTGCGTCCTCATAGTACTTGGTAGGCTCGGCAATCATTCTCTCGATGAGATATACAGCCTTCTCTGTAGTGTTTGCGCCCCACTCGTAGCCATTGTAAAGAGAAGTTCCGATGAACTGGATGTCACCGAATGCGGTCTCCTCGTATGAGCCGAGTGGTCTCATAGGATCCTTACGGCCCCATGAGAAGAAGAATCCAGCTGTACCAGGAGCGGCGAACTGACCTTCCTGAGCCACTGCTACGGCACCAAGGTTTCTATCCATCCAGGTGTAAGAGCCGCCCTCGATGTTCTTAGGGGTCTCAGTGAACCAGATATGCCATGACCAGATGATCTTTCCATCTGCGTCGAGAGCTGCAATAGACATGTTTCCAGTCACAGTCTCAGGGACGAAGAAACGAACATAACCATCCTCGAGCTCAAGATACTTGATGAATGCATCTGGAGCGAGAGGAGCCTGAACATCATTTGTAGTGCTCCACAGAGCGATTACTGATGCTGGCTCGAGAGCGCCAAACTTGCCGCTGAGAGTTGCAGGAACGGTGCCGTTTCCTCTTACCTTCGCATTGAACTTATAGTAGCCAGCCTGAGGGACAATGTAGCAGTTAGCCGTACCCTTTGCACTGAGGTCCACATAATCCTTCTTAGGAGCAGCGGCCTGAGTGATGTTCACCTCGAAGGTCTTTTCTGCGATCTTCACGGTGAGCTTGGCAGTCTTCACTTCCTCCTTTGTATTCTCAGGGAAGCTTACGGTGACGGTAGCATTGCCTGTACCAGAAGCAGGAGTAGGGACAAATGCTGTATTATCACTTGTCACAGTCCAGTCCTTCTGAGTACTGATAGAGAAGGAAGCTTCTGTAGCAGAGTAACTTACAGAGATATCCTGAGGATCGACACCTGTATAGAAGAGAGACTTCTGCGAGATGGTCACAGTGAAGGTCTCGCCATTGATTACTACTGTAACTACAGCGTCTGCGTTGTCCTCACCTGTGTTCTCAGGGAAGGTGACGATGACATCTGTGCCGGTCTCTCCGCTGGTCTGGCTGAGCTTGAATGTAGGGTTATCCACTGAAGCTGTCCATGCCTTTTCGCCAAGGATGGTGAACTTGACAGAGGTAGCCGCTGCATCTACATTGAATGCAGTCTCGCTGACGCCGTAAGGCACGAATCCGCGCTGCTCGACGACGAGCTTGAGAGGAGTCACATGATCTCCGATGAAACGGATCTGGCTCTTCTTGGCGTCTTCCGTTACATTCTCATCGATCTTGAGGGTGAATGTAGTGACATCACCAACGGTCTGGGTGGCGGTGATGGTGGCGAAATCGCAGTCATTGTTCACTCTGTACACCACATCAGCGGTGATATCGAAAGTGACAGTACCTCCATCTGAGCCGACACTGATGTTCTTCGTGGAGAGCCTCATATAGTGCTCCACTTCCTTCTGACAGGAAATGAGCGACATCATGGCCAGTCCCACGAGCATTAATTGTCTGATTTTCATAATGATATGTGATTAGTTTGTTTGATCGAAAGTAAATGACTCCCATGGAAGCTCAGCGTCCTTGCCATTGTCAAGCACTGCTGCGGCATGGCAGAGCATAGGGAACATTGAGAGGTCAGCCTTGCCGAGCTCAGCTTTCTTCTCCATTGCCTTATATACTCTTCTGGCGACAACGAGGCTCTCAAGGGTGACACCTGCAAGTATGTCCATTGCCTCCTGGTAGGTCTTGCCCTCGCCCAGAAGGATACCCACCTTTCTGGTACGGCCGCCATACACAGTCACATAGAGGTCGCCGATACCGATATTCTCGCAGTCGCGGCTTGCGCCCTGCATCTCGAGAAGGTAACGCATCTCTTTCACTGCCTGGTAGAATGCAGCAGCCTGGCTGTTATAGTGAAGGCCAGCCTCCGCACCGTGGTGCCTGTTTACAAGGCCAATGGTCATGGCCACAGCGAGGGCGTAGCCATTCTTAAGCGCCACTGCACTCTCGAGACCTACGACATCATTGGTCAGGGAGATATGGTAATAGTCTGTAGCCATGGCCTCCTTCATCATCTTGATGGTCTTCGTGTCACGGCCGCAGAATGCGACCTCTGTCTGATCGTGGAAGACGAGCTCATAAGAGGTGCATGGGCCTCCGATGGCACAGATCTCTCGCTGGATGCCCTTTGCAGCCAGTCCCCTCTCCCAGTAGTCTGGGTATGAGATGAGGGTACCATCCTCAAGGCCAATGAGTCCCTTTGTCACAGAGAGAACTGGAATCTGAGGGTCAAGGTTCGAGAGGATAGCCTCCAGGAACCAGTCCACGCCGAATGAAGAGACTCCTCCAATGACGAAGTCGCATCCCTCGACAGCCTCTTTCCACTGCTCATAATAATAGTACTTGACACCTTCTGGGAAAGGGATCTCGAACTTAGGGTGCTGATTTGTCTTCTTGCACGCATCGATGATTTCCTTGTCAAGAGGGGTACCGACGAGACGGACCTCGTGTCCATTCTCAAATGCTGGGAATGCAAGGGCCGAGCCCATCATTCCGCTTCCAATAATTGTGATTATCATTTTTTATAAGAATACATTCTGTGATTTAAGCTGCTTTCTGAGAGCATCGATGTCGATGCTGTCTGGATTGATTCCGGCCTTGAGGGCAAGGGCTGCGGCTGTACCTGCAGCCTCTCCCATCGCCATGGCAGGCGGCATGACACGCACTGCGCCAGCTGCGTCGGAAGTAGCAGACAGACAGCGTCCTGCCACCAGCAATCCCTTGACGCCCTGTGGCACGAGACACCTGTAAGGGACGCCGTACCATGGAGCATTGATAGTGGTATATGTAGTGCTGTTTGCTGTCTTTCCACCTCCATGAACATCGACTGAGTTCGATGCGAGAAGGATGCTGTCGTCAGGAACTACTCCAGCTATAAGATCCTCAGCCTGAAGGACATGCTGTCCAAGGATATGGCGTGACTCCCTGATACCGAGGGTAGACGCTGAGCTCATGAGAGAGGCGTTCTTGAACGCAGGAACATACTTGTGGAAGAAGTTCATGAGCTCCTGCACCTGGCGTCTACCTTCTATCTCTCCAGAGGTAAGACTCTCAGAGTCAGTAGCATCCACATCTTTCACGCGAGTGCAGTTCACTGCCCAATGGTCATTCTTCACACACTTGTAGATATTGATGGACTTTCTGGCAATGTCCCACTCCCCTGCAGCCTCAGCTTCAGCGACTCTCCAGTGAAGGGTGCGGTAGCTGACGCCATCGACCTTCCTGAACTCGTGCAGATGCGACTCGACTTCCTTCTCGAATGCCGCCGAATCGACTCCATTCACATGGAAGAACAAGGTCGATGGCTGCACCTTGCCTACAGCCTGGTTTCCGAACTCGAACGGAACACCTGCGGCAGCTGCCACATCACCATCACCTGTACAGTCTATCACGCACTTGGCTGAAACACCCTGAAGGCCAGACTTGGCGAGGATGACAGCACCCTTGATCTGGTCGCCCTTCATGACAGGACGCACAAACTGCGCATGGAACAGGACCTTCACTCCAGCCTCAGCAGTCATCTGATCAAGTACATACTTCATGGCTTCTGGCTCAAATGGGGTACAATGATCATGTCCCGCAGTGATCCAGGCCGAATAAGGAGATGTGGCGCGTACCTTGGATGGATGGATAGCACCATCGATGTCCACCATCCTGCAGACGATCTCATCGAAGAGGCCCTTTATGACCTGCTGCTCACCAGCAGAGTCAAAAGACGTCATGAACGGCGCTACCATACCCTTGGTGGCCATGCCACCGAGGCAATTACCACTCTCCACCACCATCACCCTGCTACCCAGACGGGCAGCGGCAATGGCAGCACACACACCGGCAGGGCCACCGCCCACTACCAGTATGTCAGTGTCGAATTTCTGAGGTATGCTTGAATCCGATACCTCTCCACAGGCCTGCAGACCTGGCATCAAAGCGGAAGCCGCTGCCAGGGCACCTGATGTTCTAAGGAAACTCCTCCTGTCCATATATGATATATCTAAAACTTACTTCTTTGATGGTACAGCATGCATCACCGCCTGCTTAGGATATCCTGAGATATCGGTCTTCGCTGTCTCTGCCATCTGCCTCTCAGCCTCATCGAAACGCTGCTGATAATATGGATACATATCGCTCCATCTGTAGAATACGCCATCCACAGCCTCGAAAGGAAGTTTGCAGTCCCTTTCATTGAGCATGGCCTTCACGAGTATCTCGTCCGAAGACTCACTCTTGTAGAATACCAGCTGCAGGTTCGCATTCATAGGGATATTCCATACCTGCCAGATATCACTCACTGCGTCAGGATCAGAGACCACGGTCGCCCAATCATCTGCATGAAGCGCAGTCATGGTGGCCATGAGCACTCCGTCGTGACCGAAACGCAGGTCTACACCATGACGGCCAAGCCTGATGCTCTCCTGTGCTGAGTCCATGATGTCACGAAGGATACGTGTACCATATCCCCAGCCCCTCACCAGGTTCACTGGATCAGGTCCTTTCTGCATGTAGTACTTATAGTTCTCTGCCTTGGTCCAGCCTATGATCTCATCTTCAGTGAAGACATCCCACAGAGGCATGGTCTCGTCGAGATTCTGCATGACAGAAGCAGCAAGCCAGTATCGCCACATGAGATCAAATGGATCGTACTCTGCCTTCACAGGCTCAATGTCCACGAAAAGGCGCGCAAGGAACTTCTCCGGATCGAACATGCTGAGGGCATACGACTTATACCTCTGATACCACTCACCTCGGAAATCCCTGAGTATCTGGTCAAGAGCTATCTTGTCTGGATTTCCGTCAGCGTATGGGTTCATATATCTGATGTTTGTCCTTGTCGCATCTATCTTGTCCCACTCGAGCCCTGGAAGTCTCGACTGAAGGCCAAGGTTGAAGCCATGCATGGTCTCAGACACTCTCACCACGCTGGTGGAAACTGTCTTCACATAAGGATCACCACCGAACACCTCAGGATAGTTATCAGCCATGCGGCGTCCCAGGTCCTTACTCTGTCTGTAGCCTACCATGGTAAGGTCGCAGACACGAAGGTCAAGGCGTGGCCAGAAGGCCTCGACTCTTTTCCATACCGACTCACCGAGAGCTGTAAGATTCTGCGAAACAGATGCTTTCTTAAGAGTATTATATACATCCGGATAGGTGAAGTTATCATCCATGTGACGAGCTCCATGACGGAAGTATCCCGTGATGTAGAATGGCTTGTAGCCCGCTGGTGCTGCGGTAACATTGACATCACTGAAAGAATCGATGTAGTAGATACCGCCAGCCTTCTCTGGATCCTGCCTGAGGGACTCCTCAAGTGTCTTCGGAGCCTCCTTAGCCTTAGGAAGGGAGAGCTTGTAGATGCATGGAAGATCCTTGGTCTTCTTGCGGTTCACATTTGTGTTTACATACATCCAGCCATCGCGGATGGCTATATCCTCCATCTCGTAAGGGATCTCCTCCTGGAGCTCATAACGAGCGGAGATGATGCGTCTGTCAGTATCATATACGCGGATGCGCGATGGTCTGGTAGGGTCCTGCTTGCCCACTCCGTAGCAGTAATAAATCTTTCCATCTTGGACACAGCCTGCCTGCGTGAACCACACCTCATAAGGGAATACCACCTGATCGAGGATATCATTTACAGTAAGGCGGACCTCCGGTCCTTCGGAAAGAGCAGGGATGCGGAACTTCGTGGCCACATAGAGGTTCTCGTGGGCTTCCTTGGTCACCTTGGCTACGGTACGCTTGATCGCAGAGAACACCCACATCTCTCCCCTCTCACGGTCTACGAGCCAGCTGGGCGCGCCGAAAATAGAGGCATAACCTCTTTTATCCCAATCATTTCCATCAAGCACAATGGTCTGAACAAGCTTCGAGGACCACTTCTTGCCCTTGTGGGTGATACTCTCCACGAAACAGGTCCAGTCTATCTCACTGCTTGGCTTTCCGACAGAGATATAGACAAGTGGGAAAGACCCTCCTGGAGCAGTCTCCACACCGAACTCAGCGTTGTTTGAATGATTGTCCGGGCGCTTGGACTCCAGATCGAAATCGGCCAGAGGCTTGCCCGTAGGGTTCTTGAAACTGTAGATATTCACATGTCCTCCATCTTCAAACGAGAAGATGTAGTCGCCACTGATAGCCATGCCCTGCTGGGCTCTGGTCATGCCCTGCTTCTGGATGAACACAGAACAGTCCACATCCTTTTCCACATCTACATATAGCTGCGCTGAGACAGGCAATGACAGGGCACAAGCGGCCAGTATAGCAGTAAACTTACGCATTTTTCCTTGAATCGATGAATCTATAGATCAGATATGAAGCGATGATAGCCATGATGGCTGCCACAAACCAGAGCACAATGCCCTGTACAGCCACGGTCTTCGGATCGCGGGCGATAACCATTCCAATGAGAAGCAGGGCGATGGCTCCGAGGGTGATGCAGAAGCAGCTGATGGCCATGTGTGAGAATTTCTTCGTGGCCTTCTTCATGTGCTCGTCAGGCTCCACATCGGCATTCTCATCCACATAGCTTGCTATCTGTGTGTATCCCTCCGCAGAGAGTCCCTTCTTCGCGGAGAACACTTCCATCACAGCCAGGATGAGAATAGGCATGACGCAGCCTGAGATGCTCTCTATGAGGCTCTGGCTGAGAATCTCAGAAGGCACGGTAAACTTCGCGGTGAAGCCCACCACCCATGTGATGGCCATTGCATATATGAGCTGGTTTCCAGTAAGCCTCTTTGAGAAAAGTCCCCAGATGGACGGGATGTAAAGAGGGCAGATGACCATGGTAAGCAAGGTAACCACCATCTTCTCGGCTCCACCCGCAAATGGCACGAGCATGGAAACTGCGATGATGGCCAATCCAAACACGAGGGTGAAGATACGTCCTACGCGGATGCGCTTCTTCTCATCTGCAGCCTTGTTCTTGCCCTGTCCCCATATCTCATATGTGAATACATTGGCATATACATTCAGGTTTCCGGAGAAGTTTGACATGGTGGCGGAGAGCATGGCTGCCAGCATCATTCCGAGCATGCCGGACATGAGCACTGTCTGCGACATGTTCACATACGCGCTCTCACCTATCCTTGTCATGGCCACTGGGTCCACGTCCATGCCAGGTCCAGGCACAATGACGCGATAGATCATGGCTGGAAGGTACCAGATGAGCGGGGTGATGAAGTAGAGCACACCGATGAGGTAGGTGCTCTTCCTGGCGTCCTTCGCTGTAGGCACGCTGATGTAGCGCTGCACGAAAGGCCAGTCACCACCCATCATCGCCACCTGGAGCACGGTCCACAGGGCGAGCCAGAGCCAGGTGTAGGTAGATGAGGTGCCAGAGAAGAAACCAGGTATCTCGCTAGCCTTCGAGATGAAAGTGGACACGCCACCGACCTCGTGGAAAGAAAGCGGGATCAAGAATACCACCACCGAGAAGAGCACGCCGAACTGGATGACATCAGTCATGAGAACGGCCAGGAAACCTCCTGCGATGGTGTAGGTCAATGTGATGGCTCCAAGTATGAGCAGAGCCCACCAGATGCTCAGGTGCCCGGCCGGAGCATCGCCAGCGAGTCCCGTGGAAGCCAGCAGGCTTCCTTCAGGGACGGCGATGAGGGCGCACATCACCACAGCGACGGCATAGAGAGCCACTGCAGTATGGACGCCACGGCCAATGATACCGGAAATGGTGTAGAAACTGACCGTCTTATGCCCAAAGCGGATGGTCAGGAACTCGCCAGGAGACTTTATGCGAAGCCTTCTCCAGCGGCCCGAAATCCACTTTCCGACGATGAAAGACGCGACGGTGAAGCACAGGGCTACGGTCGTAGCCACAAGTCCTGACTTGTATGCCACTCCTCCCCAGACAACGAAGGTGCTGGCGGAGAAGATGGTCATGTATGAAGATACACCTGACAGCCACCACGATGAGTTTCTGCCGGCAATGAACATATCCTCTGAACTCTTTATCTTTCGTGACATGATGAAGCTCACTGCCACAAGTCCGAGGAAATAGAAAAGAATGACGATATAATCTAGAACTCCCATATATGCTTATTAGATCTGCGCCCCTATCTGACGGAGCCTCTCCACCAGAGCATTGACATTAACATTCTGAACCGTGACGCCCGAAGCCGAGCACTGCGCTGCGGCTACGCCTGCTGCCTGGCCCATGCCCATGCAGCTAGCCTGCACGCGCAGGGACGCGAAGGCTGTCTTGTCTGCCGAGATGCACCTTCCCGCTACGAGAAGATTCCCCACTGATTCAGGGACAAGCGCCCTGTATGGCACATACGCGGCCTGCTCGAGGAACGTGACATTCTGCGATGGGCCCTTAGCCACATGAATATCGATAGGGTGCGCACCTCTGGACACGCTGTCGTCGTAGTGGAAACCACTCACATACTCCTCAGCCGTGATCACATGCATGCCCTGTATCCTTCGACTCTCGCGGATGCCGGCATGTACAGCCACAGATGAGACATATGAGTTCTCGAACTCCTTGAAATTCTCCTTCAGTACCCTGGCCATCTGGAACGCCCCCTCGCGTAGCTCACACTCCGCGCGGGTGAAGTCCCTGTTATCCAGGGCATCTCCTGCCGTCCTGGTCATGTTTACAGTGACCACGCCAGGCTGGAGAGTGGTACAGAACCACGGGCCGCCGAACTCCGGTATGCCGAGCTCCTCTCTCCTCGAAAGCAGCGCCTCGCGGATAGGAAGGCAATGGCAGTTTTCTCCCTGCTTGTTATGATGCATAGCCTCCTGGATGAGCGGTGAATCGGTATCCACACCCGACAGGACGAAATAGGTAGACATTGGCTGAAGAGGCTTTCCTTCCATCGGAAGCATCGGCACACCTGCCATGAAGGCCAGGTCGGCATCGCCTGTGCAGTCGATGAAGACCTTCGCCGACAGTGCCTCAGAGCCATTCTTATTCTCGATGATGACCTGCTTCACGCAGCCATCCTCGCAGATGCATCCACTCAAATATGAGTGCATATAGAGCTCCACCCCAGCCTCAAGAACCATGCGCTGACAGCAGAGCTTGTAGAGCTCCGGCTCGAAGGCGACATTCCCCAGAGGCTTCTCGATAAGACCGCCACCCATCTTCTCGAGACGCTCGATGAATTCCCAAGGAATACCTCCAATTACCTTTTTTCCCTTGTAAGTAAAGACGCTGAGCGGCGCCACGATACCAGCAGTGGCCATTCCCCCAAGGAATCCATACTGCTCCACGAGCGCTGTACGTGCTCCTTCCCTAGCTGCCGTCACGGCAGCAATGAATCCGGCAGGCCCGCCGCCACATACGACGACGTCGTACTCGCCCACTACTGGGATAGTCTTAGTGATTTTAACCATGGTTGTCTGTTTAAACATCACAAATATATGAAAGGTTTCAATTATTCACAAGACAATAAGCCAAATCAGCCAACAAATTGAATCATTTCAACCAAGAATTCAGAGGACAAAAAAATCCCCGGCACCCATGAATGGTACCGGGGATGAAATATCCAGATCTATGTTATTCTCCAGCCTCGAGAGTGATTCTTCTGACAGGATCGCAGGTAAGACCTACTCCCAGCTTATTGAAAACCTTTCTATCCACCTCACTGAGCATCACCGTAGAATGCACCTGGCAGCCCTTGAGTTCAGGAAGCTTGTCCAGGGCTTTCTTACAATTCTCGTCCTGGGTGCTGAGCATGGAGAGTGCCACGAGGACCTCGTCGGTATGAAGACGAGGATTATGTCCATGAAGATAATCCACCTTGGTCTTCTGGATAGGCTCAATCATGCTCTCAGGGATGAGCTTCACATCGTGAGGAATGCCCGCAAGATGCTTTGTAGCATTCAGAATGAGCGCAGCGCTAGGTCCAAGCAGCGAGCTGGTCTCAGCGGTTATGATGGTACCGTCTGCGAGCTCGATAGCCGAAGATGGCTTCTCACAGAGCTCCTGGCGAGCCTTCGCTGCCACAGTAGCCCTACGATACTCGGTGGTGATCTTTGCCTGCTTCATGAGAAGTGAGATCTTGTTCACCTCACTGTCGTTGCATGCGCCATCAGCGAGCTTGTTCAGAGCGGTATAGTAACGACGGATGATCTCATCACGTGCAGCGTCGCAGCAAGCGTCATCATTGGACATACAGAAACCGACCATGTTCACGCCCATGTCGGTAGGTGACTTGTATGGGTTATCGCCGTCGATGCCCTCGAACAGTGCGTTCAGCACAGGGAAGATCTCGATGTCGCGATTATAGTTGATGGCGATCTTTCCATAGGCCTCGAGATGGAACGGATCGATCATATTCACATCATTAAGGTCAGCGGTAGCAGCCTCATAAGCGATGTTCACAGGATGCTTGAGAGGGAGATTCCATACAGGGAAGGTCTCAAACTTCGCATAACCAGCCTTTACGCCACGCTGGTGCTCCTGATAGAGCTGGCTGAGACAGACAGCCATCTTTCCACTACCTGGGCCTGGTGCGGTGACAATGACAAGCGGACGGGTGGTTTCCACATAATCATTGCGTCCAAAACCCTCACCTGAATCGATGAGAGCTACATTGTTCGGATAATCCTCAATGGTGTAGTGGTAGTAAGCCTTGATGCCCATGCGCTCGAGCCTCGAGCGATAGTTATCGGCACTGCTCTGACCGTTATAGTGAGTGATGACGACAGAGTTCACAAGGAAACCGCAGTTCATGAACTCAGACCTAAGACGGAGCACATCCATATCATAGGTGATTCCATAATCCTGGCGAACCTTGTTCTTCTCAATGTCAATGGCACTGATCACGATCACGATCTCAGCTGAATCGCTGAGCTGCTGAAGCATGCGGAGCTTGCTGTCAGGCTGGAAACCTGGCAGTACCCTGCTGGCGTGGAAATCATCGAAAAGCTTTCCTCCGAGTTCAAGGTAAAGCTTGTTATCGAACTGAGCGATGCGCTCCTTAATGTGTTCTGACTGTATCTTGAGATACTTGTCGTTGTCAAATCCGTATTTCATAACGGGACACAAATTTAACAACAAAT
>JAKSJL010000003.1 GCA_024398295.1 Bacteroidales bacterium | reverse complement strand
TCTATGGTCATTCCTAGTATGAGGCAGTCTTCCTCTCCCCATGGCCTCATCGATCTGAGCAGCCTCTCGAACTCATCATCCTTGATAAGTTCGCGACAGAACTCCACAGCATCTGGGATATGGTCAAAGGTAAGTAAAAATCTATTCTCAACCAAGTATGTGACCACCTTATCAGAAGAGCTTTTGACACCGACATACTCTCCGTCGCTGCCATTTGCGAACATAGTGGAGTCACTCGTGACAACTATTGGGTCAAATTCGATAGGTCGGCTCACAAAGAGAGAGTATGTTTCACTGTTCGCGAAAGATGATTCGACCTTGAAATACAGCCACTTCACGGAGTACCTATTGACTGTTGTGTTCAGCGATGAACCTGACGTCCAGGTCGTCAAATTGGTAGAGTTTTTCACGCCCCACTTATATACAGCTCCGATTTCATCGGCAAAGTCAAAGAACTCGTTGTCCGCGCACACAGCCTCATAATTAGTTAGCCTCAGAACGTCGTCACCTTGAGTTATAACAAACTCTGGAATGCCAGTCATGATCCTCATGGACAGCGTTCTGGATTCTCCGAGCTGATCGACGCCCGTGACCTGCACAGTCGTGAAGCCTGTGGAGATGACTGTTATCACGCCATCTGCATCGACCGTAGCTACTGATGGGTCGGTCGTTGACCATGCTGGATTTGCGAGGAATCCTGTGACTGAATAACCCTGTCCCGTCACTGGCGTTCGTGGTCCGTCAAGCCTTAAGAAGGTCTGCAGGGAATTGTATATCCACTCATACTGCAGGCTATCGGAGAGCTCGAATGTATGATATGACCACGTGTCATTCATATAGATTCCATCGAACGGGGTCTCCGAGCTGGTATAATCTATTCTCCGGCAATCAGAGTTTGACAGCGACGAATAATCTCCTCCGAGAGCAATAGAGCTGGCAGTTGGGACGAACATGAACCTTTTCCTGAGATGAAGCGAGTAGTTGAGATCCCCCAGGAAGACATTAGAATAATCATGATCATAGTCAGAGGTAGAAAGAGGGAGGTCATAATATGAGCCATTTGCCGTATCCCAGATAACTCCCGAAGACGGAGAATACACCTCACAACTATGCAGATTCGTTTCAAGATTTACAAGCCAAAGGAGCTTCTTCGTATATGTCAAACTCGAAGAGTATATTGTTTGATTATGACGGCAATATGGAGAAACAGCGATTGAGCCATGTAAATTCAATTTTCCAGGTGACGATAACAATATCATGGATTCAGACGCCACAAGAGAGGAAGCCATACTCAATAACCCAGAACATATAGCACTATACAATAGACTGCCTATTATACTTGACTGTACATCAAGATTACCATCAACAAAGTTTTGCGAGGGATCAAGCTCGTTCGTTCCTCCATTTGACACTGCAAGTTTCACCATAGGAAAACCTGGGTCTCCTGTCGGGAATCCTATATTCTCAAGTTCAGCCTGCCATGCCTCATGGACTGAGTTGTCTATCCTCATGTCTGGACCCACATAATTTATCAGCATCTGCTTGACTGATGTCGCATTTATGTACTTGTGCAGCAAGTCGTAATATTCAATAGCATCTCCACTCCCAAAGAAATTCATCATCGAGCCGACCACACGCCATATGTTGTTGGCGCTCACGCCCATAACATAAGTACCATATAGGAGGTCATTGATAGCATACTGTGCGCCCAGTGGGACATTGACTCCGAAATGTGGCGAGTCGTAGCTTATATATGAGGACACTTCATGGGGTCGTCCTTCCATTTCCATTGTCCTCAGTGCATACCTTGCGATAAGACCACCCATACTATATCCCACCATAACATTGCGCTCGTTTCCGACCTTCATGGAGTTGACATAATCAATTATATCCTCCAGCAACTTGGCATTGGCTCTGATATCAGCCTCGACATTATTCCATTCGACATAGAACGGTTCATAATCAGTGAGGATATCAGGGCCAAGGTCAGTAAACCTACTATCTCGGGTATCTTCTAATTCTTTGGCCGCCATCAAGTCTTTAGGCTGGAACCCCTCCACCATGATAAATGGCCGTGATATGGAAGTATAACCTCTAAGATAGTAGAGTATGGCTGAGACAGTTGCGCCATTATAGTTCGTTGAAAAAGTCTGGGACGTGTATCTACTGTCATTGCTACTCGGAGAGCTACGGATGTAATCTACTGCATACACTTCACTGTGCGTCTGAAGTGTACGTCCTCCGACAGTCACCCTCGCCCTCATCTCGTAAGTGCCAATTCTTGGATATGATGCCGTCAATGAGGTGCCACCTGTTGAAGATAATGTGTGATATCCACTGCCATCGCCGAGATCGACCTCGATCTGAACTCCCTCTATGTTTGAAAGCATGAACTGTCCAAAAGTGAATGTGGAGCTGAGGCCGACAACGTTCGACGCTGGGGAAAGGGCGAAGACATACTCCTGCAGATACGGATCTATCCAGTTGCCTCCAGCGTCTGTCCTGTCAATCACCTGACCGCCAGTATAAGACAGATATCCTCCTGTTATGGCATCCTCGCGTATGTAATCATATCTGTACAGGGCACTGCCTACCGGTATCGTGGCGCAGTTTGTCTGTTCGGACATCGAACTCATAAGAGTCGTAATATCAGGGAAGGTCTGACCACCTACTCTAGCTGAACGAATGCTCCTCATGATCGACTCCAGCGTGGATATGTCGACATAACTGCTGTCATCCATACGGATGCCGTTATACATGTCAAGGTCGACCAGGTCTGTGGCGTAGTCACGCAGATAGCCTGATGACACATGGGTGAAGTCTAGATTCTCAAAGAGGTTCTCTATCGCAGTACGGATAGCAGGTGTGTCCTCAATATTCTGGGAGAACATGGATACTGACACGAACAACGCCAGTATGATAGATGCTGCCTTTTTCATTTTCTGTGCGTGTTCATGAGTTCGACAATCTTTACATACTTCTCAAAGATTTCGGTAGGGATACCTATCTCCTTCGCCTCATCTTTGTCGATAGCCAGGCAATAGGTCCCGTCCGTATTACGCTCCACGCTGTTTATGAGAGTAATATCTGGCGACGACTGGAATCGCGATGGGTTAGAGATCCTGACGACTCTACCCCTCGATGGTTTCTCGACTTGCACGGGAACAGGTTCTTCCTGTATCACCGCACAGGATGTCATGAGCCCAAGCATGAGCACTTGAGCAAAACGCATAGCAAATTTCGTATTCATAGAGACAAAACATTTATAATTCAAGTGAATATAACCAATAAACCAATGCGACAACTCCGGGCATCTTATACATTCATTACGATTTATTATCCATTTATTACATAGGTAACAAATAGATAATAAATCGTCCTATATTTGCATTTATGGAAAAGATGCAGTTACAAGATTACGAGAAGAAAGTGCCCAATATTACAATTAATGAGGATCTCCCCACCGGCACTCAGATAATAATCGAAGAGATTGGAGAAATACCAATGACAGTCGGTAGAGCTATTGTTCAACCACATACCCACTCATATTTCTTCATTCATATCGTCACATCTGGGTCTGGCATTTATGAAATTGACGGAGCATCTATACCCCTTCATGCAGGATGCGTATTTATACTGCCACCACATTGTGTTCACAATACGACAGAAGTGAAGAGTATGAAGGGATATATAATTGCATTTACAGAACAATTCCTTTCAATCTTAGATAACAGGCAACAAAAATACATCAAGTATAACCTCTTTGGCCCATCGCCGAAATGCATCAATGTATCATCGGAATCAGCATTGGAGAGTATCCTGAAGGCATTTTCACTCGAACATCAAAACGAAGATAAAGGGGCTAAACATCAAATATTATGTAGTCTTCTATTATCCATTCTATATATCATAAATAGGGATTCAGCGTTAGTATTGACTGAGAATAACAACAACTATGGGCTACAGTTCAAAGAGCTAATAGAACAACACTATCTTGAGCACATACCCATTAGTGGATACGCCCAAATTATGGGCATATCCACTAAAACACTTACACTAAGCTCTATCGACTACTTAGGCATACCACCGCAAAGAGCAGTAGTAAGAAGAGTCATCTATGAAGCCAAACGTATGCTGCAATACACATCCCTCTCCGTTAAAGAGATAGGTTTCCATCTGGGGTTCAAAACGGCGCCTCATTTCCAGAAATTCTTCAAAAAAGAGACAGGACAAACTCCAGCAGAGTACAGAAAGGCAAAGCAGGCAGGCAAACTTTGAAGGTCAATCTCTTCGACTGGAGAGACCACGACCTAATTGTCTTATCGTATACCTTTTATCCCAAAAAAAGCCAGAGAATTTCGTATAGCAGACCACTAAACATTGCATTCGCTCTTCCTCTGTTTCGTTTTCGTCTAAAGAAAAAGTGAAACTATACACATTTCCATTGACTTCCTTCGCCATAGTACAGTATTCAGCTAGAGTAGTATCACGTAACGGGTACATATCAAGATCCCTTGCATTTGTGCGAAAGCACAGATTAACAAAACCTCCTTCAGGAGGTGCATCTATGATTTCAGGATAGTCATAAAGCGGTATCACAAAGGTGTGTATTTCATCGTTTAGCGCTTTCAAAAAGTCGCATCCCGTCACCGCAACAAATAGTATCAAGAGCAAAGCCAATCTTTTCATTTTCTCATTTTTCTTGGTATGTATGTCATTCTATTTTCTGAATAAACTCTCGTATCTTCGATCATGCAAGGGCTCCCATCTGCAAAAATGCCAATTTTCATAGTCTTCATCACGCTAGGATTATGTTTCAGTAACTTATCTCCTGTTATCGCTTGCATCATCGAATTATTGTCATACCCAAAAACCTGACGCTCCACAAGTTGCCCACCAACAATCAAGTCCATCTTAGTGACAGATAATGAACCATCATCATATAGTGCATTTGTCTCCATGGAATCTCCAACCTTAATCGACACCTCAATACCTTCGTGTGTCTCTGTTATCAGGTAGTCTGCCTTTGACAAACCACGAAGTTGCCTCGAAAGGATGTTTTCCAGTCTATCCCTACCCTTTAGTGGAGCGCTTCTCGTATCTCCTTCCTCCTCCTCATATAGTCCTTCCGAATACGCTTCCATTTCTAGTATGAGTTCATGCATATCTGGCACATTCGTCGGTCCTTCGTAAAGGAGTTCACCGTCTCTGCTATAGCTGCAACAGATTCCGTCCACAATCTCAACCCTCGAGACATAGTGAGACAAATCAAGCGGGTAGTCATATACGGCTAGAATTGGATTCGATGTAGTATCTAAAACTGTTTCCTGAGTGAACTCTATGCCACCATCGTAGTAAATAACAAGATTCTCATACACTTCCTCATCAATAGGTATCTCTTCAGAAGAATCGTACTCATCCTCGCTATCGCTACCACTCTTTGTCCAATTATTCTTATATCTAGATGAAGACATCATCGATGAAGTTATGTCGTCAGAGAGAAATTCATTATCTTTTGAAGGTATAATTCTTCTACTCCGGCTCAAATGCCTATACTTTTGGCTCTGAATAATTGCTATTTCTCTTGATTCTAAGTCGTTATTATCAGGATTTTCCACTCTATTCTCTGCCCTGTTGCAGGAAAACAGTACGCTAAGGCTGAGACTTATGATTGCGACATTCAGATATGTTTTCATAATTTATCTTCTAATTGTTCATGTTTATTCTGCTATCTACTAAACCATTCAAAGATTGTATTATTGCGACTTTAGCCAAAGGGTGACCATTCATCTCCATATGGTTGACTCCGGGGAGCGATATGTTAATAACATTCCCAGAAGAAGTGTCCATCATCGATTGTTTCTTTGCCACAAGTCCATCATGTCCCTCATATACTTTCACCGTTGTGTATGTAACACGCCTCCATAGCCACCAGCCAGTAGTTTCTTCTTTGACCACATAATGATATGCTCCTATGAGTTCTGAGTAATCGTTATGCATATCATAGTCAATATACCGTTTAAGTGAGTTCCACTGGGTAACAGCATAGGCAGACATTACAGATGCTGGTAGGAATGACGGATTGTAGAAAGAAATCACACCTAATGCAGCTGAAATAGCTGCATGGCCGGCGATAAAACCATTACAGACGCTTTCGGCCGTCCTCATATAACCAAGAAAGGCATCATCATATGTTACGTTACTACTGAAATGCTGTGTCCTAATATCATTTGAGTGACTTAAGGAGCCTAGCAGTCTTATCAATGGCCATGTATCTTCCTCTCCATAGTAATTAATGATAGGAATAGTTTGATTAATCTGAGGCAGTGAGTTAATCGTATTTGAATCTGGGCTCAAATCGCGAAAGAGTTGACAACTCAAATAGTTCTCATTAACATATGAATCTGCAATATCTTTACACATTTCTAGGCCCAACATTTCTAGGCCGCCAACCGCGAGCGAATTCTGCAAATATAGCACAATGCTGACAATGGCCGGAAATGGTAATATACTAATAGTTGACAGCGTACCATTAATTGCAGAGGCGACTTTTTCACCGGCTCTGTCAATTACGTTATAGTAATCATGATTCAACACAGATCGAACTATTCCAGCGCCTGAGTTTGGTGTTCCAAATGTAATGATTCCCTTGATAGTATTTGCTCCTTGGTCAACCTCTGCAACTTCTCTTGCAATAACACCTCCTGCACTATGTCCGACAAGAATCGCAGGCGAGGCCATCCTATTAGAAATGGCACTAGCTGTAATGTATGCACTATCATTGCTGTCATATTGTTGGTTATCCCAGTATAGCGGTGTAATGGTTTTCTGGTATTTATCCCAAAACATCCAATTGTCATTTAATCCATGGAGCCAATAAACATGAGTGGGATTCTGCGCATTGACACATACAGTTAGCGCGCACATAAAGATAACTGGTAAAAAGTACTTGCTCATTTTATTCTATTGTTTACTTAACTTCACCGCCTACCATAGAATGGTCTAGAAAACGCATACAGAGCATTCATCGCAAACAAATATAGCTGATTATCCACAAAAACAGCATAGAACAAATTACACATAAGCAACTATTTATTATCTGTATGCGACCCTGGCCATAAATAGATAATAAATTTTCCAGTGTGTATACATGTTTATACTAATACAACGAACAATATGATAATGATGTAAGCACCTCATTCCATAAACTTCTCAATACACAAATAATAAGTGGATATGCTTTGATAATGGGCATATCCACAAAACTTCGTTGCAACAACGACCTAAGTATTTCTCCTCTAAAGGCAGTACTGCTTACTCCTTATACAGCCCTTCTCGGCTCAGAAGGTGGTCAAGGTTCGCCACGCCATAGGCGGTGACGGCCTCCACGACTGCTGAGTACTCGATATAGTCAGGATAAAGACGATAGTAGAGATCCTGGTCGGTATGCCAGATGTCACGATAGTTGAAGTTATAACCCTTTACATCTCTTTCGGCGAACGAGATAGTTGGCACGCCGTTCATCGCGAAATAGGCATGATCAGAACCACCGGCAGACTTAGGGCGTGGGCGAGGCTCGCCCTTGCGCTCGGTGACAGAGAACGGCATGCTCTCGTCATAATTCTCAAGAGGCTTGCAAATCTTCACGAAGTCCTGATACATTGCCGAAGGCACATCGATACCCACTGATGCAAGAGGACCACCATCTCTATTGAAGTAATTGGCGATCTTCTCGTAAGGCACAGTCTTGTTCTCCACGAAGTACTTCGAGCCGAGAAGACCATACTCCTCACCAGTCCACACGCAGAACATCATGGTGCGGGCAGGCTTGGCGCCAGCGGCAGCGAGAAGGCGGGCTGCCTCCATGGTCACTGCGACGCCATGTCCATCATCCACGGCACCTGTAGCTGAATCATAGGCATCCAGATGCCCACCGAGAAGCACATACTCCTTAGGATACTTGGCACCACGGATGATACCGATGACATTGTGATACTTCACAGGCCCGCGGAAGAAATAGTTCCTGATGTCAAACTCCAGCTGAATGTCTCTCTTATCCTTCACCTTCTGGGCAATGATATCGTACTGCTCCCTGTCGAGCTTGATCTCGCACACGGTAGGAAGGTTCTCCATGGTGATGTTATAGCAGCCCTTCCTGTCATAATGTGCCTGGATAGGAAGACCCGAAGACTGGATGAATCCGAGTACGCCAGCATCCACCATCTCGCGGTAGAATAGGCACGGAGTCTCGTCGAGCTCCTCAAACTCCTTCTCCTCGCCAGGGTGCGCCAGCACCCATCTCATCAACTCATTGTTCCTTTTCGTAATTTCCTCATTCTTCGCAATCTTCTCGCGACGGATAGAGTCGCCCTGGGCGCTCCAGTCCGTAGGGAAGCCATTTGAAGTGCCACCTATGAGTACCCATGAGCCCTTGAGCACGCCCTTCATCCTCTCAAACTCAGCGCGAGTGCGAGGCTCCATGAACACGCGTCCCTTCTGAGGTCCCTTGGTGCCTGCCGTGTATGAAGGAGTCGCGAAATGCAGGTGCATCTCACCGCCCTCGCCTATCATCCTTCCAGTCCAATGCCCACGGGTGAATCCCACAGGGATCTCGCCCACTTCCTGGATCATGACCTCCAGTCCCCAGGACTTGAACTGCTCAGCCACCCAGGCTTCTGCGTCCTGAAGTGCATGCGAACCCACTACGCGTCCGCCGATCCTGTTCGCGAGGAAGTCAGCGTGCTCCATGGTCCTGTTATCCTCCTTTCCGAGCTCGAGGACCTTCTTTACCACCTTGTCCTGAGCGCTGACAGAAAAAGCCACAGCAAGGGCAATGAGGGATGTGATAAATACTCTTTTCATAGTCTATTTTCTTTTTTTTCGTGAATTCTTTGCTTCGGCTATCTTCTTTGATTTCCTTATAGCCTCCTTAACCATAGCCTTGCGGCTTGAATACTTCATATCAGCCTGAGGCTCTGGCATAGCCTCCTGGGCAGTCTCGACAAGTTCGTAATCGAGAAGCTTCTGCTCAAGGCTGGTAGACTTAACCCTGATACGCACAGGATCGCCGAGATTGAACACCTTTCCGGTACGGCGTCCAATGAGTCTGCAATGAGCCTCATCGAAATCGAAGAAGTCCTGCTTGATGGTCCTGAGCGGCACCATGCCCTCGATCTTCGTAGGCTCGACCTCGACATACATGCCCCATTCGGTGCAGCCTGATACATGTCCATCAAACTCCTGACCTATCTTGTCCTGCATGAACTCCACAAGCTTGTACTTGATGGAAGCGCGCTCCGCCTCCGCAGCGAGTATCTCGCGTTCCGTAGCATGCACGCACTGCTGCTCAAAATAGTCACGGCTCTGCGAGTCTGCGCCATCAAGATACATGGCCAAAAGACGGTGAACCATGGTATCAGGGTAGCGGCGGATAGGCGAGGTGAAATGGGTATAGAACCTGAAAGCCAGGCCATAATGGCCAATGTTCTCGGTAGAGTACTTAGCCTTGGCCATTGAGCGGAGCGCCATGATCTGGAGCGCACTGAACTCAGGACGGTCCTTGGCAGACGAGAGAAGGCCATTCAGGGCCTTAGCCACGCTCTTGCCGCCTTCCGCCTCTGCCATCTGGTAGCCGAAACCTGCCGCATACTCACGAAGGTTTGACACCTTCTCCATGTTCGGTTCGTCATGGATACGATATACGAAGGTCTTCGCCTTCTTCGAAGCGGTGCCATTCATCTTTCCGTCAGTGGCAATGAACTCGGCCACAGTGCGGTTTGCAAGGAGCATGAACTCCTCGATGAGCCAGTGAGACTCCGTGGACTCGGTCTGACGCACATCGATAGGCTTTCCCTTCTCGTCGCAGATGACCTTCATCTCTGGGCGGTCAAAGCTCATCGCGCCTGCGGAGAAGCGCTTCTTCCTGAATATGAGAGCGAGCTCATTGAGCTTGAGTATAGCCTCTTCCACATCATCATTTGCCTTGCCGGCATCGATGACGGCCTGAGCCTGCTCATAGTCCATCCTTCGGTTCGAGCAGATGACGGTGCGGCCTATCCACTGGCTCTCGACCTTGGCCTGCGGAGTAATCTCGAAGACGGTGGAGAAAGTGAGCTTGTCCTCATCCTGACGCAGCGAGCAGAGCTTGTTGCAGAGCTTCTCCGGAAGCATTGGCACAGTCCTGTCCACAAGGTACACGGATGTACCGCGCTCCTGGGCTTCCTTGTCCACAGCGGTCCCCGGCGTCACATAATATGACACATCCGCGATGTGCACACCCACCTCGTAGTTTCCATTCGGAAGCGGCCTGAAGGAGAGCGCATCATCGAAATCCTTCGCATCGAATGGGTCGATGGTGAAGGTCAATGTATCCCTGAAGTCCTTTCTTCCCTTCAGGTCCTTCTTCGTGATCTCCTCAGAAATCTTGTCAGCGGCATTCTCCACCTCAGGCTCGAACCTATATGGCAGGCCAAACTCAGAGAGGATGGCATGCATCTCGGTGTCATTCTCACCAGGCATGCCGAGCACATCCACCACATGTCCCTTAGGAGACATGTCGAACTTCTCGAACCTGTCCACCACGACTGCGGCCTTCATGCCTGTCTTGCCACCCATCTGCAAGGCCTGCTGCTGGTCAAGCTCGATGTCGTAAGGCATGGTCTTCGACTGCATGAGAAGCCAGGCCTGACTACCCACGAAGTGAAGGACGCCCACGAATGGCTTCGCCGAGCGCTCGATGATGCTCAGCACCTCGCCCTCGCGGCTCTTGTTTCCTATCTTCTCCTTGGTCAATGCCACAAGCACGGTATCGCCGTGAAGGGCATTCTTGGTCTTCCCTGACTTTACATAGATATCGTCAGGATCGCCCTCAACCCTCACGAAGATATGTCCTTCGCGTGACATGAGCACCTTACCAGTAAGACGAGGGAGGTCCCTCTGAGCCTTACGGTTCTTGTTTCCTGCATTGCGCAAGCTCCTGCGCAAGTCCCTGCTTGATTTCTGTCTAGACATCTTGAATGTATTTTTCTACTCAATGCAGCTGGTCAGCACCTTCATAGGCGAGTCGCCAGATGGGGTGATGGTGAGTGCTGACGCACTTGCAGGCACGAGGACTGTCTCGCCCTGGCGAACGGCCACAGGAGCCTCGCCAGGAAGACAGAGAGTGCCTTCTCCGCGTACACACATCACCACAACGAATGAATCCAGGGAGCTGAGGTCCTTGGTGACCTGCTCCGTGAGCTCATAGAGCGATGTGGTGAAATAGCTGCAGCTGACTACCACATTCTCCTCGTTTGGCTTGGAGATGTAGTCAGTCTTATAGTTATCATATACCTTGTAGTCTATAGCCTGCTTGGCGAGCTCAGTATGCAGCTCGCGAGGCTTGCCGTCCAATCCGAGGCGGCCATAGTCATAGATACGGTAGGTTAAATCTGAGGTCTGCTGTATCTCGGCAATGAAACAGCCTGAGCAGATAGCGTGGATGCGGCCAGCAGGCAGGAAGAACACATCTCCCTCCTTCACCTGGAAGCGTGCAAGCACGTCGGTGATGCTACTGTCCGCGATGCGCTTCTCGTACTCTTCCGGGGTGATGGCCTCAGAGAGTCCAGAATAGAGGGAAGCTCCCTCCTCTGCATCCACGACATACCACATCTCTGTCTTGCCCTTGTCTCCATGGACTCTCGCAGCCATCTCGTCATCTGGATGCACCTGGATGGAGAGGTCAGCGCGAGCGTCGATGAACTTGATCAGAAGCGGGAACTTGTCGCCGTACTCGGCATAGACCTTCTCACCCACGAGCTCGCCCTTCTTCAGAGAGACGAGCTCGGTGATGGTCATGCCTGCGTACTCCCCTTCAGAGACCACTGTCTCGTGACCCTTGAAGGCAGAGATTTCCCAGCTTTCGCCGATATTTGCCTGGTCCGTGACAATGCCCTTGTAAGGTGCGATAAGCGCACCTCCCCAGACCATTGTACGGAGCCATGGTGTAAACTTGAAGATAGGCATTAGATGAGAGGTTCTGCGGTCATCGCAGCTGGCTGCGGAATGCCCATGAGTTTAAGAATGGTAGGTGCTACGTTGCAGAGGGCACCGTCCTTCACCTCCTTCACTGAAGGCTCGTTGATCACGAGGAACTGCACGTCGTTAAGTGAGTGAGCGGTGTTTGGTGTTCCGTCCACGTTCACTGCGTTGTCTGCATTACCGTGGTCTGCGGTGATAAGGACTACGTAATCATTGGCAATAGCAGTCTCCACCACTTCCTTCACGCACTGGTCAACCTTCGCAACCGCGCGGCAGATAGCGCTGTACACACCTGTATGGCCGATCATATCGCCATTCGCATAGTTAAGGATCACCATGTCCTTCTCGCCGCTCTTGAGCACCTCAACGAGCTTCTCTGTCACTTCTGGTGCACTCATCTCAGGGATGATGTCGTATGTAGGCACCTTAGGTGATGCTACAAGCACGCGGTCCTCGCCCTCGAACTGAGCCTCGCGGCCACCGTTGAAGAAGAAGGTTACGTGAGCATACTTCTCGGTCTCAGCGATACGGAGCTGGCTCTTGCCTGCCTTGGAAACGGTCTCGCCGAGGGTATCAGCTACATTTTCCTTGTCGAAGAGGATGTGCACACCCTTGAATGATGCATCGTATGGAGTAAGACAGCAGTAGTAGAGAGGAAGGGTCTTCATGCCCATCTCTGGCATATCCTGCTGGGTGAGCACTGAAGTGATCTCACGCGCACGGTCGTTACGGAAGTTGAAGAAGATGATGGCATCGCCTTCCTCTACCTTACCATTGACACCCTCGATGATGGTAGGCTTGATGAACTCGTCGGTCACACCCTCAGCGTAAGAGGCCTCGATACCGGCGGTAGCAGATGCTGCCTTCTCGCCCTCGCCCTTCACGAGCATGTTGTATGCGAGCTGGATACGGTCCCATCTCTTGTCACGGTCCATGGCATAGAAGCGGCCGCAGACGGTAGCCACCTTACCGGTGGTCTTCGCCATCTCTGCCTCAAGGCCCTCCACAAAGCCCTTTCCGCTCTTAGGATCGGTATCACGACCGTCCATGAAGCAGTGTACGTATACATCCTCAAGGCCATACTCCTTAGCCACTGCGAGGAACTCGTATACATGATTAAGTGAAGAGTGCACACCACCCATTGAAGCGAGGCCCATGAGATGGAGCTTCTTTCCTGTCTTTGCTACATAATCGTATGCAGCCTTGATCTCAGCATTCTCGAGGAGCTTGTGCTCACGACAAGCTATGTTGATCTTCACGAGGTCCTGATATACCACGCGGCCTGCACCGAGGTTAAGGTGACCTACCTCAGAGTTACCCATCTGGCCCTCTGGGAGACCTACGGCCTCACCACATGCCTTAAGGTGTCCGAAAGGATACTTGGCACGGAGTGACTCGATATATGGTGCGCCCTGGGTGTAAATTGCATTTGTCCAATTTTTCTGACCCTCTCCCCAACCGTCGAGGATCATAAGAAGTACTTTTCTGTTCATTTTATATTCTGTATTTTAATAGTTTCTAAAGAAGGCCTCTTCCCTTGAGGAATGGCTTGGAGTCTGGCTCCTGACCTCTCCAGCCAGTGTAGAGCTTCATCGGCTCTACGCTACCACCCTTCTCGAGGAAGGTCTCGCGGAATGACTTCGCAAGCTCGACATTCCAGGTGCCATTCTGCTCGAAGTAGTCGAACGCATCCTTGTCGATCACCTCTGCCCAGAGGTAACCATAGTAACCTGCAGCATAGCCGCTGGAGAAGATATGGTTGAAGTATGTAGTACGATAGCGAGGGATGATCTCGTCGATAAGACCCATCTCCGCGCATACCTTTGCCTCGAACTCATCCACGAAGTTCTCGTCGTCAGGAATCTCGGTAAGTTCATGCCACTTCATATCGAGGATAGATGCCGCACAGAGCTCTGTGGTCATGAATCCCTGGTTGAACTTGGACGCAGCGATGATCTTCTCCACAAGTTCCTGAGGGATTACCTCACCGGTCTGGTAATGCTTGGCGTAGAAAGAGAGAAGCTCTGGCTGGAATGCCCAGTTCTCGTTGAACTGAGAGAAGGTCTCCACGAAGTCGCGAGCCACGTTTGTACCGCTGACTGATGGATAGTGACACTTGGTCAGAAGTCCGTGAAGTGCATGTCCGAACTCATGGAATGCGGTCTCTACATTGTCGACAGTGAGGAGTGACACTCCATTCTCGTCTGGAGATGTGAAGTTTCCTACATTCACGATGATAGGGCGGATATCATTGCCCTCGGCATCTACCTTCTGCTCACGGATGTTGTTCATCCACGCGCCACCTCTCTTCGAATCGCGAGGGAAGTAGTCAGTGGTGAAGATACCGATGAGCGAGCCATCTGCGTCTGTGATCTTGAAGGTCTGCACGAAATCCTTGTTATATGAAGGGACGTCTGCAAGCTCCTCGAAGCTGATGCCGTAGAGCCTGTGTGCTGCCTCGAAGATACCCTTGCGCACATTTCCAGCCTCGAAATAAGGCTTGGTGATGTCCTCATCGAGGTCGTACTTAGCCTTGCGTACCTTCTCTGCGTAGTACCACCAGTCCCATGGCTGGATCTTGGTGCCCTCTGGGAGAAGGCCTGCCTTGATATCCTCATCCATGATGGCCTGCATGTCCACGATCTCCTCCTTGGCCTTGGCTACAGATGCCTTGATGATGCCATCGAGGAAAGCGTCCACAGTCTCATGGTCGTGAGCCATCTTGTTCTGGAGAATGAAGTCAGCTGAGTTTGAGAAACCCATGATCTTCGCCTTCTCAAGACGGAGGCGGAGCACCTCAAGCGCGAGCTTGCGGTTATCGTTTTCATTGGCATTATGTCCACGTGAAGAATAAGCCTTGAACATCTCCTCGCGCAGCGCACGGTCCTCTGTGGTGGTCATCGCTGTAGGATAAGCAGACACTGAGATGCCGAACTTAGCCTTGAAGGCGTTTGACTCCGCAAGGATGTTGTTTCCTATCTTGTTTGTCTTTGCAGCCATCTCAGCGTCGATCTCACGGATGCGCGCCTGAGACGCCTCGTCAAGGGCGATACCTCCCTGCACGAAATCGTCGTACATCTTCTTGAGGACAGTCTTCTGCTCCTCTGTGAGGGCAGACTGGTCAGCATTGTACACTGCAGCCACTCTCTCGTAGAGGGCCTTGTTAAGACCGAGATTCGAGCTGTGCTCGCTCATAAGAGGGGTGGCCTCCTCGATGATGGCCTCGAGCTCTGGACAGTTGTCGGTCTCAGAGACATTGTAGAGGACGCCGGTCACCTTCGCGAGAAGCTCACCAGTGAGCTCATAAGCCGCAATGGTGTTCTCGAAGGTGGCAGGCTCTGGATTCGCGATGATAGCGTCCACCTCTGCCTGCTGCTGCTTGATACCCTCCTTGATGGCTGGGATATAGTCAGCATACTCGATCTTGTCGAATGGAGGGATGCCGTATGGGGTGTCCCACTCGGTGAGGAATGGGTTCTGATGTGATGCGCAAGCTGAAAGTGCCATAGCCGCTGCAACTATTACGATAGTCTTTTTCATTGTCATTATTCGTTTATCTTGATGTCATCAAGGGAGTTCACCACAAACTGGATGCTTCCCTGATAGAGGGTGAGGATTCCGGTGAGGTCCACTGTAGCCTTGCCGTCGAGGACGGACTGAGGGATGTCTGCATCGCAGAACTTCGAGAAGCCACTGGTGCGGAGCTGGATCTCCTTAGATCCAAGGTTGAAGTACTGGCTCACGCTGTAACCATTCGCATTGTTCACGAGGCAGTAGCGACACCACTTCTCCTTGAGTTTCTCGCCCTCGGCCTTCCAGTCAGCGGTAGCTGGCATCGATGTACCGTAGACAGTCCTGTACACCTGAGCCACATAGTCTGCCGACTTCTCGAGATTCTCGATATACACTGGGTCGGTCTCCTTCACATAGTCGATCTTTGTGCTTCCCACTGTACCATAGTTCGTATCACCTGAGTTTCCGATGGTAGCCTCATCCCAGTCACCTGCAGTGAGGTGAGCGAGGAAGTTTGTCTTGCTCATAGCCCAAGTGTAGATATTCCAGGCCTTGTCAGAGAGGAACACACGGTTCTTTGAGTTCTTGTTCGACTCATTACCATTGATATAGAGAAGGGTGAAGCTCTCATTTGCATAGGTCAAACCCTTGAGAGTCACGAGCTTACCGAGATAAGGGCACTTAGCGAGGGTGGCTGTGGCCGCTGGGAGGTCAGACTCTCCGATTACCACAGGCTCCACTGGCTGGATATCAGTAGGAAGGCCACGGAACACATGTGACTTGATGATGTAGTCAAGCTCCATGTATGAGGTCTCGTAGCTTCCGGTAGGATCCTCGCAGCCGAGCTGCACCATGCCGTTTCCGCCATAGTTTCCTGTCTTGTAGCCGTAGCTGCCGAGATAGAGGCCCTTGAGGGTCTTGTAGCCTGTGGCAGCGTCAATCACCGGTCCACACTTCACATATACGAGCGAACCTGGAGCGTAGTCATTATAGAGGCTGTTCTTTCCGAGCTTGAGCTCAATGGCTCCGGACTCATCCTGGATATAGAGACTCTTGTAGAAGTTTCCTGGCTTGTCTGTGGTAGACACGCGACCGGCAATGATTATGTCGTCGGTGATCTCCATAGGCTGGCCATTCTTATAGAGTGCAGCAAGCTCTGCAATGGTGCAGTTCGGTGTGATCACGCCTGGCTTCACCACGTTTCCGGCAAGGGAAGTGCCGTAGTTTGCAGGGTCATCATACTTGAAGGTCACGACTGGCTCAAACTCCTGGCAAGAAGTGAGGAATGCCGCGATGGCAGCGATAGCAATGAATGTTCTTTTCATATC
The DNA here is from genome assembly GCA_024398295.1 of Bacteroidales bacterium. Lineage (GTDB taxonomy): Bacteria > Bacteroidota > Bacteroidia > Bacteroidales > UBA932 > Cryptobacteroides. Next base: position 45,912 of record JAKSJL010000003.1, on the reverse strand, counting down.
CGTGCCTCCTTAGAATCTATAATAAAGGTTCAACATATAGTTCGTTCCTGGCATGTAGAAATACTTGGAATCGAACCTATAGTAACGCTCATAGCTCTGGCTGCTCACGAGACGGGTCTGCTCGTAACCACCGGTCTTGATGCCACGGTTGTTGAGCATGTTCTTGACCTCGAGAGAGAAGCCGAAGTTGTACTTACGCTGTATGTACCAGCTCTTTCCGATGCTGAGGTTCAGCACGCATGCTGGAGCGAACTCCTCCTGCGATGCCATGTAGCTGATCTCATCTGGAGAAAGACCCTGGTTAATGACAGTCTCATTCATATACCAGTTCATGCGGTGCTCCTTTCTCACAGCGTTTGTGAGGTGGTCGTCTGGACCTACCACAGCAAGCTCTGTACGATAGAGAGGGTTCATGTCGAGGTATGAGTGAGCGTAGCAGTTAGCGCCGAATGTGAAGAACCAGTATGAGCTGGTCCTGTAGTTGAGGGCGAGGTTTGCGGCAAGCTGAGGGGTAGAAGGCACATAGTGCTTCTGGACCTTCTCGACCTGGTAGTTGCCGAACTCATCGGTGATGTACTTGCCATCTGCGCCCTTGGCATAGACAGGATGTGCAGCCCAGTAAGTCACAGGGGCACCTGAAACCACCACTTCCGCTGAATTGTCAATGGTCTCGGTCATGGTAGGGGTAGAGGTATACACATACTCACCTGCGCTCAACGCGCCCTGGAGGTTGAGTCCACTCACGATCATAGGGATCTTGAAGCCGAGCTCAATGCCCATGTGGCGCTCATTGATGCCACTGAGGGCCATGTTTGAGAATGAGTTATGTGAGTCATCATAGAAGCTCATCATGTCGGTCTGATCCTTGATGAATGCCCAGAATCCGGTGAGACGCACCTCGTAACCATTGTTCGAGAGCTGATAGTTGATATCTGCAGCAGTGGTCTTCACGTTCTTGAGGTCAGGGATCAGGGAGTTGCGGGTCCTTGGTGAGAGGAACGCCTGGTTGAACTTAGGCGCATCCTGGAAGTAACCTGCATTTGCATATACTCTGTGACCACCGGTGAAGTCAAACTCGAAACCAGCCTTCACTGAGCCGGTGATGAACTTAGGAGCCTCTGACTTACCCTTTGAGCTGATCACATTGCCATCAGCATCGTAGGTGGTGAGCTTGATGCCGTCCACCACGATCTCGCGGCCATTGTCATCAAGACCTGCGAAGAGACCCTTTCTGAGAAGTCCCTCTCTCCAGAAGGTAGAGTAGCCGAGCTGGCCTGCAGCGAACGCCTTGAACATGCCGAGGTCGAACTTCACATTTGACCAGATGTTCGCGTTGCGCACGTGTGCATAGTAGTCGTAGCCATACTTGCCACCCTTGGTGATCTTCTCAGCGGAACCATTGGCCATCCAATAGTCAAGGTCATTCTGCACCTTGGCCTCCGAGAAGGCGAAATCGCGCTCTGCGAAGTTGTCGATGTTCACGAAATACTGTCCACCGAGCATATCCCTTACAGTCTGGAAGAACTCCGTGCGGTTCATGCGCGCATTCACGCCACCTGTCACTGAGAGCCAGCTGTTTGTAAGCCACTTGGCTGAAGCAGCGAAGTTGAGGTCATTCTGGTCGGTGCGGCGCTCCTGCTGAACATACTTCGAGCGGCCACCCTCAGATGCATAGTTCACATTGTAAAGGTGATCCCAATCGATGTGCTGGACATTTGGATTGTATGTCCAAGCCTCCTTCGCAGCGGCATACTTGAATGGGTTGTCCCTGTTCATATCCTGACGGAGGACCTCGTCATCAAGCCAGAAATAGCTTGGGAGATTCCTGTAATAGTCAGGTCTAGGATCAGCTGCGTCATACCAGTCAAGCGCAGAGTATCCGTTCATACCGGTACGGAAGAGGATGGCTGCGTTCGCTGTGAGCTTCTCCGTAGGGGTAGCAGTGTACTTGAGCACAAACACAGGCTCGAAGGTAGTACGTACGCGAGCATTGCGGAGCTTGCCATCCTGATAACCCCAGTTCGAGTTATACATGTTGTCGCCCATGAGATCGTAAACCTCCTGGGTAGAAGAGTTCTGAGCGCCTCTCTCACCTGGGGCAGCGAAGGTCATGAAAGCGAGACGATGCACGTCGTCAAACTTCTTCTCCACACCGAGGTAGTAAGAAAGAGACTTGTAGTAAATTCCTTGTACCCAATCATTTCCGCCCAGACGAGCCGACACGTTCACGGCGTATGAAAGGCCGTTGTCGAGCTCACCTGAAGCATAGTTCGCCATGAGGCGGAGGCGATAGAGTGCGCTGTTTGAGAGCACGCTGAAGCGCCAGCCCTTGCGGACAGATGAAGGGTTCGCGAGGATGTTTGTCACACCATTGTAGCCACCGAAACTGCCATCATGCGCCTCAAGGCCAATGGTCGTGTCCTTCGCGCGCATCGCCTCATTAAGGCCGCTCCACAGCGAATATGGAGAGTAACCTGTGATGGCATCGTTAAGCTTGATGCCAGCGAGGAGCACATCCTGGTTCTCGCTGTTGAAACCACGGTTCTTGAAACGGATGTCGCTGAATCCGTAACCGACAATGTTGTTGTATGGGTCATTCGAGCCATAGAGGATGGCTGGGTTGTCCGAATAACCCGAATCCTCCATGTCAAACTCAGCGAAGTTCGAGTCATCTACCTCAGCCACCACACTCTCTGCGACGAGAGACACGAAGATGAGGTCGCGCACGAAACCTTCCACGGAAACATTGACATTCACTGGAAGGAAACCCTCTGCGCTGACTGCGAGCTGATAGGTTCCATTCTGGAGGAACTCGATCAGGAACTTACCCTCCTGATCAGAAACGGCAGTCGCCACTGTCTCGCCTCCCTTGGAGAGAGTCACGGCAGCACCCTGTACAGGAACCCTTCCCGCACGGTTCACCACCTTCGCGGTCACGCCGCCAGGGAGACCCTGTGCGAAGAGCGCCACCGAGCAAAGGAAAGCCGCGAGTGCCAAAAAGATTTTCTTAGACATATCTATCTCAATTTTTTATTTTCCGACTACAATGTAAGTAGGATAGTGGTCGCTGTAGCCATTCATGAACGCGCCGTTCGAGAAGGTACGCATAGGATAGCCCTTGTACGGGCCACTCTGCGAGGTCATGAATGGGCGCTTGAAGATGACGCCATAATACCACTTCTTCTTGTTCTTAGTGACAGGCTGGATCTGCAAGGTGCCTTCCGGAGCCTTGGCCAACGCATGATTCACAAGCTCAAGGTCGTAAATGTTGTTTCCTCCCTGATAATAAAGAGAGCTGTATCCAGCCTTCAGCATGGAGGTGTAAGGAGAGAAATAGTCGAGTTCCTCGACATCCTCAATGTTCTCCTTACCACGCATGACCACAGCCATGCTCTCATCAGTAGGGTTGTCGTTCATATCACCCATCACCACTATCTTGATGCCTGGATACTGCTCCATCATCTTGAGTGAATGGAGATAGGCGATCTCAGCGCCACGGCTGCGGAGGTCGCCGCCCTTGCCGCCGACACGTGATGGAAGGTGAAGCACATAGAAAGCGAAATGCTCCCCTGCTATCTTTCCATGCACCATGAGGACATCTCTGGTCCTGAAGTAGGAAGTATCTGTGTCAGGATAGGTCTTCGTAGGGTCGAATGTATACGGAATCGCCTCACTGTCAAGATATTCAAATGAGTCAGGCCTATACAGAAGAGCCACATCCACACCACGTCTGTCAGGGCTGTCGTAGTGAACGATCTGGAAGTTCGCAGGAGCGAGCTCCGGCTGGCTCACGAGATCCTCAAGCACCAGGCGGTTCTCGATCTCACTCACACCGAGAATGGTGTGGAAACGGCCATTGTTCTTCGCCATCTCAGCGATGACGGTAGCCATGTTGTGGAGTTTCTTGTTATACTTGACCTCTGTCCACTGGTTCGCGCCGTCAGGAAGATACTCAGCATCATTCTTGACAGGGTCATCGTAGATGTCGAAGAGATTCTCAAGGTTATAGAAACCTATCACATAGTTCTGCTGTGTCTTTGTCTGGGCGAGAGCACCCAGGCAGAGAGTGAGGCAGAATGCCAATGCAACTATTCTTTTCATATCGTCAATTTTCTGTTTTACCACCAAAGTCCCACATTCTGAGGATTCTGGGCTTCCACCTTGTCTGCATCTTCCTTGCCGATGGCGGCAGGAAGATTCACGAAGAAGTCCACGCCCGTAAGCTTCTCAAGCTCGTCGATGGACATTGACATCGACTTGTTTATGAAAGCCGAGGAGCCATAGTTCTTATGCTCAAGGTAGATGGCGCAGGCAGCATAGCCGCCCCAGCCTACATTCGAGGTCTTCGAGTAACGAAGAACCGCCTTGTAGTATGCCTTAGGGATGGCCACCTTGTTCTGGACATTGTCCCAGGCATATCCGCCTATGGCGCCCTCTGCACCTGAAGTCGAGTTCGGAGCCACCACGCAGCCGGTGACCACGTAAAGTGTGTCACAGGCGTCGCCCCAGCTTCTCACCCTGCCCTCAAGGCTCGCCCAGAGATTCTGGTTGAAGTCGGAGAGCTGCGGAGTCATGTTCGTGCCATAGAAGGTCTGCATGTTTGCAGCCACATTTGTGAGTCTATCCGCTGAAGGGCACTGATGGCCACGGTCATAACCATAAGGTCTGAAGCCGCGCATGGTGATGTTTGACTGCTCAGCCTCAGGGAGATTTGGGTCAAGCGCCCACGCATCCGAGCGGCCTCCTGAGCCTCTCAGGGTCTTGTTCAATGGATAAGCCACCCAGTGAGACACGAAGTTTGTGTAGTCCCAGTAATACGAGAAGTTTCTGAAGTCAGAACTGCCCACCTTCATGATGTGGGTGAAGAAATCCAGTCCATCATTCTCAGATGTAGCAGGAAGTTCCATCCATCCCTTCTGGGTGCTTGAGACTCCATTGTTCTTGTTTCCACTCTGGTTCACGCCTGCCTGTGTAAGGGAGCACACGGCCTCGTCGCTCCTATACCTCAGGGTCACGGTCACGACGCGGGCGTCCTCTGACTTATTTTCCTCGTAAGAAAGGATAATGTTGTTCTTCGAGCCTTCACCGCTGGTCTGGGACAGTGTCGCCCATTTCCCACCATCAGCACACTCCACAGAAAGCATCCACGCTCCCGGTGCCTGCACGATGATGAACTGGCTTCCTGCCTTGCTATCCACAAGGGCCTTTCCCTTGTAGATAGCGACAGAAGTCTCCCCTTCCTCCTCTGGAACATCCGGAGTCTTTGGCTCACACGATGCTACCACGAAGAAAGCTGCCAGCGCAGCAAGCGCGAAGAGTATTTTACTACGTCCAAACATCAAATATTACTCTGCCTTGATACCGAAGAGGATGACACGATAGTTTGTACCAGTGGTTGTCACCGTGATCTGGGTATCAGCTGCAAGTGGAGCATCGAAAGACTTTGTGTACTTGTCTGATGCGCTCACAGTGATGGTGTAAGGTGCATTTCCGGTCACTCCAGAATTTACTGCAAGAGGCTGTGACATGACCTCAGTAGAGCCCATTGAGATAGAAAGAGTAGCTTCCTTGCCTGCCCATGAGAGACCGTAGAAACTTACCTTAGAGGTACCCTTAGGGAGAGTGATGGTAGCAGTACCCGCTGCAGAGCTCTTTCCAAGCTTGAGAAGATTGGACACAGCCACACCGTTTACGGTAGCAGACTGGGCAGATGTGCCTGAACTTGTGGCATCGTAAGCATTGGCACCCAGGGTCCAAGTCACATTTGATGCATACTCACCAGCGTCACCTGCAGGTGGATTCTCACCGCCTGGGTTGTCGCCACCAGCTGCTGGCTTGTGGCTTACATAGTATGCAGACAGCACCTCGACCTTGTCGCCATATGAGCCACGGTAGCCGATAAGGGTCACCTCGTCGCCAGCCTTGAGGCCAAGCGAAGCGTATGACTTGTCATTTGTCGCGCCATAGCCAAGGTTTGTCTTCGTAAGGCCATAGACGTATACTGTACCAGTAGCATCTGTGAGGTCGAAGTTTCCGTAAGTGGTGTTTATGCTGCCACCGATCACGCCAGTGAGCTTGTAAGGCTGGGTGCTTGACTCTGCTGCCGCAATGAAATCGGCCACAGTCACAGTCTTGGCCTCAGCGGTGTCGCCACCGCCAGGGTTTTCGCCACCGCCAGGGTTGTCACCGCTGCCGCCAGCAGGCTTGTGGCTTACATAGTAAGCGTACATAACCTCTATCTTATCATTGTATGAGCCACGGAAACCGATGAGGGTCACCTCGTCACCAGCGTTGATGCCAAGCGAAGCGTATGACTTGTCGTTTGTCGCGCCATAGCCGAGGTTTGTCTTCGTAAGGCCGTAAACGTATACTGTACCAGTAGCATCAGTAAGGTCGAAGTTTCCGTAAGTCGCGTTGATGCTGCCACCTACGATACCAGTGAGCTTGTAAGGCTGAGTGCTTGACTCTGCTGCCGCAATGAAATCGGCTACAGTCACTGCCTTGGCCTCAGCAGAATCGCCACCGCCAGGGTTGTCGCCGCCACCAGTGCTGCCGCCTGCGTCGATGTCAATGCCCTTGCTGAAGTCGATAGCGGTACCCGCAGCAGATGCAGCCACGAGGGTAAGGTCATCGAGTCTGTATGCACTTGCTATATCGGTCGAGATATAGATAGAGAGCTTGCTTGTAGATGCAGGGACGGTGAATGTAGAAGAAGCCATGTCCCAGCGGCCATCCTTGAGGCCATTAGGGAATGAGTATGAAAGCTCTACCCACTTCTTGTCATCCTCACTTACGTAGACGTGGAACTCTGATGGGTTGAAGGTGTTGTCCGCACCATTCACATATCTCTCAGAACCGAAGCTTACGGTAAGGTTCTTTGCACCACCGAGAGTGATGCCCTTCACTGCGAAGTGTGCGCTGGCACCGAAGAAGAGGTTGTTTGCACCCGATCCAGCATAGTCTGAGTAGTTACTGTCTGAATTTGAGTTGCTTCTAGCAGACATGGCCTTGTAGTCGTAGGTAACATTTGCTGCACCTGAACCGGTAGCATTCTGCCAGCAGTCAGACTGATCGAGATAAGGATAGCTGCTACCTGAACCGTAGGTCTTCTCAGCTACTGACTTATCGAAATTGTTATAATAGATAGCATCGGTAGGACCTGGATTTACATTGCCACCCTGACCCTTCGCATAATAGATGATCTCTGCATTCTTGATCTCGTGGGTCGTATTGAAGAGAGTGTGAGCGCCCTTTGCTATGACTGTATCACCAACGGCAAGCTTATCAGAGTAATCCGCCCAGTTTGTGGTGCCATAGACCTGCATCTGCTCCTTACCATCTGTGAGGTAGAAGTTTCCGTACTGAGTGTTGATAGAGCCGGTCACAACTCCCTGAACCTCGTATACGGTGGTCTCGTCTGCATCTGTAGCATTGAACTCAGAAACGGAGAGAGCCTTCTTCTCGCCCAGGTCGCCTGACTGCTTCACAGTCACGATCTGATCTGCAAGGCCGATAGAGAACACGAGTGTGGTGGTGCGGTCATAGTTTGGATTCGCGAGGACTGAAACCTCGATCTTCTTGTTCTCCTTTGAAGCTTCACCCTCGCTAGGAGTGCAGATCACCCACTCAGCATCGCTGGATACAGTCCAGTCACGTGTCGCAAGGAGAGTGACGGTCTGAGTACCCGCAGCAGAGGTAAATGTAAGCTCGGTCTGGTCTACCTTGATACCGGCAGGACCGAGGTCCTCAGGCTTGTTCTGGCACGCTGTCGCGATGCCCAGAAATGCAAGCATTGATAAGGCTAATGTCTTAATTTTCATATAATTATTCTGATTAGTTGCTATTTATGCAATTTAACTTACGAATATAGCACTTTTTATCCTTTTATCAAAACGATTAAGGCCAGACCTCGCCACGTGGGCACAAAAAAGGGCTGCGATTTCTCGCAGCCCTTCCATATGCAGAAGAAGTGATTACTTAGCGATAGGATTCTCGTAGATAGAAACCTGAGGAGCTGAGTTGTATCTTACAGGAACGCAGACTACATCGTAAGCCTTGCCTGCCTCGTAAGCGACAGCATTGACCTGAGTACGGGTAGCGACAGAAGCGCCATCCTGGCTCATGGTGTCATTTACCTTGGCGGTACCAGCTGAACCGGTAGCGAAGGTAGCGCCCTCGATCTTCACCAGGCAGCAGGTGTATCTTGTGTAATCCTTGTTGAGCTTGTCTACAGTGAGTACGATAGGCTCCACTGTGCCAGTGGTCTTGGTGGCAGCAGAGAAATCGATGGCTGTAGCCTCCTGGTAGCCGCTGTAGAGAGTCTGGGTGAACTTGACTGGGCCATTGAATACGTCACCAGCCACAAGACCATGGGTCTTTGAGTAAACCTGAACTGCACCTGTAGCATCCTGGATGAAGGCATTCGAACCATTCACATAAGTGACAATGGCATCCTTGAGGTTCACAGTGTACTCAACGCTTGCTGAAGTAGCGGCATTTGAGAGCTCTGCGAGGCTTGTCATCTGGAGGGCTCTGTCCTCGATCTTGAGGTTCTTCACCTCCCAGGTGCCGTAGAATGCGGTATTTGAGATGTACTGGAATGCTACCTGAATGTAATCCTTGCCCACGAACTTAGCGAGGCTGATCTCACCAGAATTAACCCAACCCCAGTTGTTTGGATGCTCATTAGGGATGAGGAGCTGTGCCCAGGTCTCACCGCCATCGGTAGAAGCCCATACAGTGAGCTCCTCAGCCTGATCGCCACAGTACTTACCACAGTGCTCGAATGTGAGAACTGGAGAAGCGACGCCTGCGAGGCTGATCTTTGGAGAGATGAGCATAGACTTGGTATCTACCTTAGAGCCACCTGTAGCCTTCATACCATAGCCTGAAGCGAATGCCCAGATGTCCTTGCCGTCTGCGCGAGCCACGATATCATTGATCTCAAATGCACCCTGACCTGCCTGGAAGTCCTCAGCAAATGGAAGAGTGTACATAGAAAGACCTGTAGCCTGGGTAACGGTGATGCTAGCTGAAGAAGCCTGGCCAGGGATATTTGAAGAGAATGTCACCTCTGCGGTACGGGTATCCTCAGCATTTGCAGCTACATGGAGCTTCACAAAAGTGGTATCCTTCTGGACGTCGATGCCAGCGAGTGTGAGCCAGCAAGCGTCAGTGTTCACCTGGAGGTCATTGCCCTTGTAGACAACCTTCACGTCAATGGTATTGTCCTCCTTGTCCACCTTGTACTCAGTCTCGCCGACGATGGTGAGAAGAGACTTGGTGATGCCGAGAATGGCCACATCCACGAGCTCGTGAGTGTCGTTGTACTTCTTCTTAGGACCCTGTACGGTGACAACATCACCTACTGAAATATCCCAGCTGTTTGCATTGTTAGGGTCGTTGAGGTTATCGTACGAGTTAGAGCTTGAGTTTGTGTTGCCCTTCTTGTCCATGGTACCATAGATGTAGACCTCACCAGTACCATCGTTGATGTAGAAGTTTCCATAATGGGTATTGGCAATGCCTGTGACTGTACCAGTAACCTTGAAAGCGACACCGTCATCGCCAGCGATTACCTGAGCACAGGTAGAAGCTGTAGGCTCGCCACCATCCTGGAGGAGCTTGACGATCTGGGTCTTGCCATCAGCGAAGGTGATGACAGTCTGGTCGTTCTTCTGCGCACCTGTATTTGCGGTCGCAGTGAGCGAAATGGTAGTCTGGCCAGCGCCGCCAGATACAGGCTGGATGCTGAGCCATGCTGGAACATCCTCGTCCTTGATCTGCCATGCCTGGTCTGCGTTGAGAGTAATGCTCTTGGTGCCACCTTCAGTGGCGAAACCAACCACAGAGCTTGAAATCTCTACGCCTTCGAGAGATGAGATCTCGAATTTCTCATTACAGCCTACAAAACCAAGTGAAGCTGCTACGAGAGCTGTAAGAATATACTTGAATTTCATGATTGCTTGCGGATTAGATTAGTTGAACATGTATCTGAGACCAATCTGCATGTACCAGCAGTTGCCGCTTGAGTATGTGTAATCCCAAGTCTTTGCACCTTCAGGAACTCTGGTAGAGAATACTGGCTTACCCTCGTTGTTTGTGTACTCATACTTGAGCAGACGGCCTGACATAGCCTCTGGAGAGAAAGTCTTAGCTACACCCCAAGAAGAGTTGAAGAGGTTAAGGAGGTTGTTGATATCGAAGTTAAGCTGGAGAGTGTTTGTGCTCTTGCCGACCTTGATTCTGAAGTTATGTGCGTAGTGGAAATCAATGGTCTGAACGATAGGCTGTGTCACTGCATAAGCCTCAGCGTACTCACCCTTGTGAGCTGTGAGGTACTCGTCCTGGTCTGCGAAAGCCCAGTAACGAGCTGCATCAGCAGGTGAAACGAAGCTGATCTCAGACTCATCTCTAGGGATGTACATGAGGTCATACTGATAGCCATCACCGTTAATGTCGTTGAAGTACATGTAGCTGTTTCCGCCGTACTGATTTGCCTCATAGAAGAGGCTGTAGACATCATTCTTTGTGGTGTAAGAGAGAGACACCATGCCACGGAATGGGTTGTTGTATGAAGAGTTGTGGAGAGTCATGAAGTTAGGACCCTCAACTGAAGGGATGTACTGCCATGCTGCAGATGCATTTGAGCCAGGCATACCGGTAAGCTCCTTAGCCACAGTGTGGGTAGCAGAAGCAGTCACGCGGAGGTTCTTCACAGGCTCTGCGTTCATAGAGAGTGCGAGCACTGAACCATAACCCTTGTTTGTGTTTGTAAGCACGAAAGCATCAGTCTTTGTGTACTTGTAAGATGATGGATAGATGTGACGTCCGTCAGCACCATTGAATGTAGCCCAGCCTGCATTCTCGTCCTTGATGTTCCAGTTCGAAAGCATCACTCCGTTGATGGTCTTGTTGAAGATATACTCAGCGGTGAATGAGAGAGGGAATGAGACGTTAGGTCTGTAGTCGATAGCGATAGAAGACTTCCATACCTGAGGCATCTTGAAGTTTGGATCCACACCTGCGATCTCTGAAGGCATGGTACCATCCTCTGGAGTGATGGTGGTAGGATACTTCTTAGGATCGTGTGAGTTCAGGATGTTAAGAATCTCCTTTCTGTCGGTAACGAGACCGCCTGCGAACTTCTCGAGAAGGGCCTTGTCGGTGATACGTGTAGCACGGCCCTTAACCATACCTGAGTTTGTAGGCATGTTGGTGAAGAACACGAGAGGGAGACGACCAGCGAAGAGACCGGTACCACCACGAACGGTGAGAGTCTTGTCGCTGAGTACATCCCAAGAGAAACCTACACGTGGAGAGATCTGGATGTTGGTCTTAGGCCACATACCAGTGTCGATGTGACGTCCGCCGTAATCAGCCTCGAGGATGGCGTTGTTTGTCATCACGTCAGCATTGTTGAATGCGATGGTATCGAAACGCACACCAGCAGTGAGCTTGAAGTTGTCAACAGGCTTCCACTCGTCCTGAGCGTATGCGCCGATCTGAGAGAAGCGTACTGTAGCAGAAGGGTCGTCAGCGCCGTTGTAACCCCAGTCGAATGCCATGGCTACAGGAGCCTTGCCCTCCTTGAATGCTGAGATAGAGTCGTAACGGAACATACCGGTACCATTACGCATGTAGCAGTTGAGAGCGACCTGGCCCTCGTAGCTGATACCTGCGGTGAGCTTGTGAGCACCCTTGTAGTATGTGAGGTCATCCTTTACGGTAAGAGTCTGGTTACCCACTCTGTTATAGAGGGTGAAGAGCTCATAGCCGAAGAGCATATAAGGCATATCGGTCTCGCCGAGGTCACCTGCAGCGATCTCCACCATAGGGAAGAGGTCTGAGTTACTGCCACGTACATCCTCGATATCAGAATATGTCACGAGGAACTGGTTTGAAAGGTTATTTGAGATACGGCTGTTCAAGTCAAATGAAACAGTCGAGATCTTGTTGTTCATCGAGTATGCAGAGTTCGCAAATGTGATAGCGTACTGGCTCTGTGAGCTGTTTGCGAATGCTGCGATATCACGTGAAGAAGAAGGCATAGACCAGGTCACACTGTTTGTGTGGTTGAATCTGAGTGCAAGGTGATGCTTGTCTGAGATATTCCAGTCGAGACGAGCGAGCATCTTGTAGTTCTTCTTGTCTGCAGGATACTCTGTGAAAGAACCTGGATCATAGCCGTACTTGCTGATAAGGAAATCTCTCATGTCCTGAGCCTCCTTCATGGTCACACGGCTGATGTTCTTGTCAGGATCAGCGACACCGTCCTCAGATGGTCTCCACTTGTTCATGGTAGAAGGGATCACTGAGTATTCACCGTTCACGAAGAAGAAGAGCTTGTTCTTGATGATAGGGCCACCGAGAGTGAAACCGTAAGTAGTGGTGCGGTCAATGGTACGCTCTGCGAGCTCCTTGCCATTCACACGGTTACCACGCATGTTCTCGTTACGATGGTATGTGTAAGCTGAACCCTTGAAGGTGTTTGTACCTGACTTTGTGATAGCGTTGATACCACCACCGATGAAGTTTGACTGACGTACATCGTAAGGTGAGATAACGACCTGGAGCTCCTCGATAGCATCGATAGAGATAGGGTTGCCACCACCAGGAAGGCTGGTAGAAAGACCGAAGTTGTTGTTGAAGTTCGCACCATCGACAGTGAAGTTCGCTGAACGACCAGAGGTACCAGAGAAGTTCATACCGTTTCCTCCGTAAGGAGAAAGCTTGGTGATGTCAGTCACACTTCTGCTGATAGAAGGAAGTGTCATGATCTGGTTACTGCTGATGTTTGTCGCAGCACCTGTCTTCTCTGAAGAGAACTTGGTGGATGCTGTCGAGATGACGATGGCCTCAGAAAGGACCTCAGAGTCATCTGGAAGATTGTAATTGAGCACGAAAGGCTCTGCGAGCTGAAGGGTAACATCTGTAAAAGTTACATCCTTGTAGCCGAGGCAAGTAGCCTGAACTGTGTAAGGACCACCGGCACGCATACCGTTGATGTAGTAGCTACCATCATTGTCAGCCACTGCATAGTACTGGGTACCAGAAGGAGTGTGGACGGCGATCACTGCAGCTCCTGCCACAGGAGCACCATTTGCATCGGTGATCTTACCGTTCAAAGATGAAGTGGTCACCTGAGCGAAGGCAGACACACTCATGAGCATCATCGCGATGAGCGACAACACAACCTTGATTGATTTTTTCATAAATGCTGAAAAGTTAAACATATCTTTTAAACCACAAATATACTATATAATTTGCAACTATCGTATTTCTTTATGTACTAATTTGATAGCAAAAAAGGGCCGCCCCCAAATGGAGCGGCCCCAGTATCATGTAGTTTGTAGGATAGACTACTTGAAGAAGTACTTGATGCCTACGAGAGCATGCCAGCACTGAGTGTTGTCGATGAAAGACTTGATGTAGTTCTGTACAGGGTAAACCTCACCAGCCTTAACCATTGAGAAGATAGGCTCGTTGCTTGCATTTACACCCTCATACTTGAGAGGAGCGATGGTGCCGTTGAGTGAAGTCTGGTAAGCAGACATCTTGGTAACGCCCCAGTTAGAGTTGAGAAGGTTGCCAATGTTGTCGATAGAAGCGCTGAGCTGGAAGCCGTGGGTCTTGCCTGCGATCTTGAAGCTGAAGTCCTTGCTTACGCTGAAATCAAATCTGTGGAGCCAAGGTGAACGAGCTGCATAAGCCTCTGCGTACTGACCCTTGTGGCTGCTGAGGTACTTGTCAGCCTCAAGGAATGCCCAGAATGCGTCTGCATCTGCAGGGGTCTTGAAGTTGATCTCGTCCTTGGTAGCAGGGATGTAGATAAGGTCGGTAGCATTGCCATCACCATTCATATCGTTGGTGTAGATGTAGCTGTTACCTGCAGCTGAAGAAGCTGTGTAGTAGAGGTTGAAGTTGAAGCCCCAGATAGCGTAGTTAACACTAGCCATAACCTTGTTAGGAACTACATACTGGCTTCTCTGAAGATCTGTGTTGTTTGCACCGCTGATGGTTGGGAGACCTGTGAACACTGAGTTCGCAGCTGAACCTGGCATACCTGAGAGCTCCTTAGACTCGATGTGAGTGTAAGCTGCCATCAACTTGAGGTTCTTTACAGGCTCTGCGTTGAGAGTAACGTTTGCAGAGTAACCGTAACCCTTGTTTGTATTTGTCATCACGTATGCATTGGTATTGTGATAACGTGAATCATTGATATTCATGAGACGCTTATCTGGACCAGCGAAGTGCTTGAGCACGCTTGCATCATCCTTGAGTGACCAGTCCTGGATCATCACACCGTAGATGGTCTTGTTGAACATACCCTCAGCTGTGATAGTGAATGGGAAGTTAACAGGAACGGTGTAATCAACTGCGAGAGAGGTCTTGAAGATCTGAGGCATGCGGAAGTTTGAATCCACACCACCGATATAGCTCTGGCCACCGAGACCTGCCTTTGCAGGATCTGCTGTGGTAGGGAGACCAAGAAGCTTCACGATCTCCTTGGTGTCGGTCATCATCTTGCCACCTGCGGTAAGCTTGCCGAGAACCTCCTTTACAGAATCATCATAAACGAGCACGCCTTCCTTGATCTGTGCAGAAGCAGTGTAGCTACCCTGGATCATACCTGAGTTCTGAGGCATGTTGGTGAAGAATACGAGAGGGAGACGACCCTGGAACATACCGAGACCACCACGAACGATGAGACTCTTGTCAGAATTAACATCCCAGTTGAAACCTACACGTGGAGAAACCTGGATGCGAGTCTTAGGCCATACACCGGTATCGATGTGCTTTCCGCCGTAGTCGATAGCAGCGATGTTAGGGTTTGTCACGATAGCCTTGTCGTCGAATGCAACGAGCTCGGCACGTACACCATAGGTAAGCTTGAAGTTACGGGCGATCTTCCACTCATCCTGAGCGTAAGCAGCTGACTGAGTGTACTCTACAACACCTGCAGGATTATCATTTCCGTCGTAACCATAGGTAAGACAGAATGAAAGAGGGAGGGCACCATTGAGGAAGTCCTCAGCACTTGCATAGCGATAGTAGCCAGTACCATTACGCATGTAAGAGTTGTGAGCCTTCATGTACTCGAAACGCGCACCAGCGGTAACGGTATGCTCGCCAAGGTAGAGAGTAACATCATCCTGGATCTGGAGGTTGTTATTCTTCACACCATTGTTATAGGTGAAGAGCTCATAACCGAATGAGGTGTAAGGCTTGAAGTTACCTGAAGAGTAGTCAGCGCTGTCCATGATATCGACATGTGGGAAGAAAGATGAGTTGCTTCCACGCTGATCGTTGATGTTTGTATAGGTAGCAAGGAAACGGTTAGCCACCTTAGAGCCGAAACGGCTGTTAAGCTCACCTGCGAAAGAGGTAACATTACTCATCTGAGAGTACATGTTGTTTGAGAAAGGATGAGCCTGCTCGCTTGAACGGTTGTAGCTCTTGTTACGGAACTTGTCATCACAAGAGTTTCCGTTTGGCTCGTACCAGTACTGGTTGTTTGTCTTGTTGAAACGGAGGCTGAGCTTGTGAGCGTCAGAGATGTTCCAGTCGAGACGGGCGAGCATCTTCATGTTGTCGGTACCACCAGGGAAGTCAGTGTATGAACCAGCATTGTAACCGTAGTCATTCTGGAGCTTGTCGCTGATCTTCTGGAGAACATTCTGCTTGTCAGCAGATGGCTGATACTTGATAGCCTGCTCAGGCTTCTTCTGCATCTCGAAGTTTACGAAGAAGAAGAGCTTGTCCTTTACGATAGGGCCACCGAGTGTGAGACCATAGATCTTGTTCTGCTCTGGCTTGCGCTCGCCGAGGTCCTCACCCATAACCTTGTTACCACGGAAATTCTCATCTGAGTAATAGGTGTATGCGGTACCTGCGAATGAGTTTGTACCAGACTTGGTGATAGCGTTGATACCACCACCTACGAAGTTTGACTGACGAACGTCGAAAGGAGCGATGACGATCTGCATCTCCTCGAGAGCGTCGAGTGAGATAGGGGTACCGCCACCAGGAAGGCTTGATGAAAGACCGAAGTTGTTGTTGAAGTTCGCACCATCCACAGTGAAGTTTGTTGAACGACCATCACCACCGGCGAAGCTCATGCCATTTGAATAAGGAGAAAGCTTAGCGATAGCAGAGATGCTACGGCTGGTGTTTGGAAGGTTCATCATCTGCTGGTTTGAGACGTTGGTTGATGCACCGGTCTTCTCAGTAGCGAAGCGAGAAGCAGCGTCAGCGATCACAACGACCTCATTGAGCATCTGGGTGTCCTCCTCGAGAGCGGCGTCGAGAGTAGAGGTCTCACCAAGCTGAAGGGTGAGGTTCTCGAATCTTACAGACTTGCAGCCGATCAGGGATACTGTAACCACGTATGGACCACCTGGACGCATACCGTTGATGGTATAGTAACCATTGTTACCGGCTACAGAGAAGTACTGTGAGCCTGAAGGAGTGTGAACAGCCACTACGGTAGCGCCTACGAGAGGCTCACCATTCTGGTCTGTAACGGCACCTGTCATCGATGATGTAGTGCCCTGTGCAAACATCACTACGCTTGCGAGAAGCGCTGCGATGGTAAGGAATACTTTTTTAAAATTTCCCATAAATATTTTGAATTGATACTAAATGTTTCCTTCAAAGCGACAAATATACTTCAAAAAAAGCGTCTCTTAAAATATTTAACGATTTAACAGTCAACACTATGCATTATTTACAAAAACGAGCGGAAAATTTTGACAATCCAATTCTTTGTGCTAATTTTGCACTCCCAAAACATACGGAATGTGGACAGATTTGCCTGCTTGCAACCACACTAAAAAATGCTAAAATTCTACATATATTGTTTGCATTTATAGTCGCATCAAGCAGCTCCGCATATCCCTATGCCGGAGTTTTTTTTTTATTAGGACATGAATTATTTATTTACCAGCGAGTCGGTCTCTGAAGGACATCCAGACAAGGTAGCCGACCAGATTTCAGACGCCATCCTCGACGCATATCTCAGCCAGGACCCAGATGCGAAGGTCGCATGCGAGACATTCTGCACCACTGACCTAGTCCTCGTAGGAGGTGAGACCAGCGCGATAGAGGGCACAAAGATAGATGTGGAGAGCACCATACGCAGGGTGATCGACCACATCGGCTATAACAAGCCAGAGTATGAGTTCGACGCAGCCACATGTGAGATTATAAACAGGATCCACGGCCAGAGCGTAGACATAAACAGAGGCGTGACAAACGCCATCACCGGACAGAAGACCAAGGACAGCGACGACGCACAGGGCGCCGGCGACCAGGGCATGATGTTTGGCTATGCCTGCACAGACACAGAGGAGTACATGCCTCTCGCCCTGTCTCTCTCGCACAGGATGCTTGAGATCCTCGCCGACATACGTCACAATGAGCCTGCGACCATGCCTTACCTCCGTCCAGACTCCAAGTCTCAGTTCACCATCGAGTTTTCCGGAAAGCACCAGCCTCTCAGAGTACACACCATCGTCCTCAGCACCCAGCACGATCCTTTCGATGACGACGATGACGCCATGAGGGCAAAGATCGAGGAAGATGTACGAAACATCGTCATCCCTAGACTCATCGCATCCCTTCCTGAGAAGACCGCGAAACTCTTCGACGACAAGTTCATCCTCCACGTGAACCCTACCGGAAAGTTCGTGATCGGAGGTCCTGCAGGCGATACCGGCCTGACCGGAAGAAAGATCATCGTGGACACCTACGGCGGACGCGGAGCACACGGCGGCGGCGCGTTCTCTGGCAAGGACCCATCGAAGGTAGACCGCTCTGCAGCTTACGCAGCTCGCTACATCGCGAAGAACCTCGTAGCCGCCGGCGTAGCGGACGAGTGCCTCGTGCAGGTGGCATACGCCATCGGCGTGCCTGAGCCAGTCAGCGTCTATGTCGACACCTATGGCTCAGCACATGTCAGCGCACCTGCTTCAGCAAACATCTCTGACAAGCACGGAGAGGCCACCGACGCTTACATCGCTGACATGGTCAAAAAGCTCTTCGACCTCAGACCAGCGAAGATCATCAGCAAGTTCGGACTCAAGAACCCTATCTTCGAGGCTACCGCCACCTATGGCCACTTCGGAAAGAAGCCATACACCAAGGTGATGCCTCTGATCCGCAACGGAAAGAAGGTAGAGAAAGAGCTCCAGTTCTTCGGCTGGGAGCTTCTCGACTCAGTGGACAGGATCAAGGAAGCATTCGGCCTCTAGGCCTCATACAGTACAGTGAATTCCCCGAGCGGGTCGCAGTGAGCGATGCGCTTGGGGATTTTCTTATCCCCACAGCGCAGAGTGATGCAGACCCCGTCGGCCAGATATGGCGTGATGAAGGTCATTAGGTCTGCGGGAGGTGGAGTATGTCCTATGAAAACGAGTCCATAGGCGTCCCTCTGCCCCATAATCTTCCTGAAGAAAGAAGGGCGGAGCCTGCAGCGAAGGCGGGCACATACCCACTCCCCCTCATCAAGGGTCAAACCCTCTACACAACGAAGCTGACAAGGTACTACCTCGTCAAACCTCGACGAATCAAAATAAATCCCAGATGTTCTCATAAAAACTTTCGTCTTTTGTCTGGGACAAATGTAGGGGTCGAAAATAAAAAAAGCAAACTTTGGCAATATTGCCGAGCGAAGACTATACCTCTGTCCAATGAATCAGCATGCCCTTCCTCTCCATGCCGCGGAACCACGTCATCTGACGCTTCGCGAACTGATGGATGGCATTTGACAGCAGGGTGAACATATCCTCATAAGAGAGGATGCCCAGGATATACTGGGTGACAAACTTGTACTCAAGTCCGTAATAGATAAGCGTTTCCGAGTCTACACCCTCCGAGATCAGACGCTTCACCTCATCCACCATGCCCTCCTCGAGACGAGCGCGAAGACGAGCATCTATGCGGGCGTTCCTGGTCTCACGATCCACCAATGTACCTATGAAATAGGTCTTCTGGGGCAGCAGTGACGGATCCACCGTCGGTGTCTCCTTGTTGAAGTCATAGCGACAGACTGCAGCCTCTATATACAAGCCGGTGCCGCCACACAGTATAGGAAGGTTCCCACGTGACACTATATCCTGATAGACCTTCACGAAATCCTTCTGATACTCGTAAACATTGTACCTATCGCCGGCAGGGCGTATGTCTATCATCCAATAAGGCACATCCCCATACTCACAGAGGTCCTTTCCTGTGCCAATGTCCATGCCCCTGTACACCTGGCGGGAGTCGGCAGAGATGATCTCACAGCGGCGTGACGACCCTGCCTCCTGCGCCAGCGCATCCAGCTTACCCGCGAGCGCCACAGCATAACGCGTCTTTCCAGACGCTGTCGGGCCCAGAACACACACGAGGTCTGTCTCTCCCCTGTCGAAGGCAGAAGAGATGGCTTCTACATCAATGAACTCCGCCGCAGGGAGCTCAGCCGGTATGGTCAGCTTGATTTTTGGCATATCGTCCTCAAAGTTAACGAAAAATATCGTACATTTGCAGCCTATGCCTAAAGCAAAGAGCAAAATACAGATAAACAACCGCAGAGCTTCGTTTGACTACCAGTTCCTGGAGACATACGAGGCCGGTATCGTGCTGGTCGGCACAGAGATCAAGTCTCTGCGCATGGGCAAGGCATCCCTCTCAGAGGCATTCTGCTATTTCGTGAATGGCGAGCTCTACGTGAAGGGAATGAACATCTCCACCTATTTCTGGGGCACGTGGAATGGCCACGAGCCTGCACGCGACAGAAAGCTCCTGCTAAACAAGAAAGAGCTGCGTCACCTCCAGCAGGCCGTAAAACAGAAAGGCCTCACCATCGTAGCGGTAAGGCTCTATATTGCGGAAAATGGTTACGCGAAGCTCCACATAGCCCTGGCGAAGGGTAAGAAGGAGTACGACAAGAGAGAGTCCATCAAGGAGAAGGATCTCCGAAGAGAGATGGAGAGAGGCTAGGCCTTCTTATGCGGCTGGTGCGAGAATGACCTGCGAGGTCCCTCTACGCTGCGCCAGTACTCATCATCAAACTCAGGATACACATAGTCACCCTCGTGATCTATCACGAAGGAGAGGTATGTGATCTTATATCCCTGCTGAAGGAACATCTTCTCATAGAAGGTCTGCACCTCATAAAGAGACGGCACATCGAGCCTCTCGGAGCCATACAGGTCCTCTGTACATGCGAGAATCTTGAGACCATTGGCCTCACACATGGCCTTTGAGTACTGATGCAGGAACACGCTGTCCGTCTTCAGGTGCACCACGCCGCCAGGCTTCATGAATGAGCGGTACCTGTCAAGGAAGAGTGGAGACGTGAGGCGGCTGTTCTCGCTTTTCATCTGCGGATCCGAGAAGGTCAGCCACACCTCCGACACCTCGCCAGGCGCGAAGAAGGACTTGATGAACTCTATCCTGGTGCGCAGGAAGGCTACATTGGGAAGCTGATGCTCGTGGGCATACTTGGCGCCCTTCCACAAGCGGGCTCCCTTGATGTCCACGCCGATGTAGTTTCTCTCAGGGATACGCTCTGCAAGGTCAATGGTATACTCTCCCTTTCCGCAGCCCAGCTCAAGCACTATAGGCTGAGGCTGCCTGAACATCTGGGCGTTCCACTGCCCCTTGATCTCATGGTCCTTGAGTGAAAAGTAGCCATCTGCGAGAAGATCCTGCGAAGAAGGCTGCACGAGGCATGAAAATGTCTCGTTCTCAGCAAATTTTCTAAGTTTATCGTGTCCCATCTTAGTCTTTGATTGTTTTATAAGCCACGCCCAATCCCCTCAGGACCGGCACACCCTCATACTGCGCCACATCTATGTGAAGGCGCCACTTGCCACGCTGTACCGGGGCAATGCCCTCGCGATACAGCAGCTTATACTCTGACGAGAAGAAGCCTTTCTTCGCATCCCTGACAGGGAAATAGAAACTGTCCTTGTAGACTTCGCCATCAGGCGCCGTCCAGTACGCCGCCATCGGTATGTCATCCAGCTGCGAAAGCGTAGAGCTCTGCTCGTCTATCCTCGAGTACAGATACACATCGTAGGTCGCCAGCGAGTCTGAAAGATCCAGCTCATAGCGATACAGCCCATCTTCTCCCCTGTCCTCATTCAGCACAAAGAACTCCATGGCCGATGGCTTCCTACACGAAGCCACAGCCAGAACGCACATGCCCCAGAAGAGAATATGAACGAGATTACGCATCCTTCTTCTGCTCTCCTCCGTTATGCTTCTTGTGATTGTTCTGATGTCCGCCACCCTGACGTGGACCTCTGTCACGTCTACGGTCGTCTCTCTGACCGTGGTTCTGGGATCTGTTGTTCCTATTTTTCTTACGCTTCTTGTCGAGGTTATCGAAACGTGTGATGCTGTCGTCACCTACGGCAGTCACAAACTCAGGGACATGAGGCTCAGGATCAGACTTGAGCGACTCAGGCTTGATGCCATTCCTGTTCATCTTGATGATCTCCGCCACGTCATAGGCATCCAGAGGGAAGAGCTCCGCCATGGATGACTTGTCGTATGAGAAATACATCGTCTCCTTGAGGATATCAGTCTTCATGAGATAAGCGAATCCATCCTCAAACTCCAGAGGCTCGCTCACGCGTGGGATGCGAGACTGTGCATCCAGATAGTTGGCCACCTCATAGTTAAGGCAGCACTTGAGCTTGCCGCACTGGCCAGCGAGCTTCTGCGGGTTAAGGGAGAGATCCTGCACACGCGCAGCAGAGGTGGTGATGGACTGGAAGCTGCTGATATAGTTTGCACAGCAGAGCTCGCGTCCACAGACTCCGAGGCCTCCGATGAGGCCGGCCTCCTGACGAGCGCCGATCTGCTTCATCTCGATGCGGATGCGGAACTCCTCGGCAAACACCTTGATGAGCTGACGGAAGTCCACACGGCCATCTGCGATGTAGTAGAAGATGGCCTTGGTGCCATCGCCCTGGAACTCCACATCACCGATCTTCATGTCCAGACCCATCTCAGCCGCGATGCGGCGAGACTTGATCATGGTCTCCTGCTCACGCGCAATGGCCTCCTGCCACTTCACGATATCGTTCTGCTTCGCCTTCCTGTATATCTTCTTGAGCTCTGTCTGCTTAGGGTCTACGCCCTTGCAGGCCATCTGCTTCGCCACGATGGCTCCCTCGAGTGTCACGATACCGAGATCATGACCGGTGGCAGCCTCGACTATCACCATGTCTCCTACCTTGACGTTCTGGCCGGAAGCATTGACATAGAATCCCTTGCGGGTATTCTTGAAGCGCACCTCGAAGACATCGGACTTGCTGCCCACGCCGTGGAGCCAGTCATAGTCCTCCAGCTTGCAGCATCCCTGGCGGTAGGTGCAGTTCACCTCGCCGCTGGTCTCATCAAGCGAGACGGTGCAACCGCGAAAACAGTCAAACTTTATAGATTCCTTATTATCTGTCATACCATTGTATAAAGCCTGTCTACCAAGTCGCAGAACAGGATTTTCTGATTAACGTTTCTTTCAATGAGCATGTACACTCTGTTCATGTGCTCCTCTGCCTGACGCGCAAAAGTGCGACGCACGCGAGGCGCAACCTCCTTGAACAGAGACATTTCCCTCTCAGGAGCCGACACCATCTGAGGCAGGTTCTGCTGCAGCATGAAGATGCTTCTGAAGGCCTCCGACATGTATTTGCAGAACGCCTTCTGCTTCTCCCTCGACGGCAGCGCAGCCATGGCCTCACCTGCATCAAGCGCAGCCGAGAGATCCTTGGATGCCAATGCTCTCAGCAGCGACGACAGCAGCTGGAAATCAGCCTCAGCCTCCTCCGCTTCGGCCAGGTACGCAAGCGCCTTGCCTACGCTTCCGCCGCTCATCGCTGATGCGTCTGCCGCCTCCTCCGGAGCCTTCCCGAAGCGCTCAACGAGCACTTCTGCGACCTCCTCGCGACTGAGCGGGAGGAGCCTTATCGCTAGGCAGCGGGACGAGATGGTCACCAGCACCTTCTCCGGTGCGTGGGTGATAAACACAAACTGAGTGAGCGCTGGCGGCTCCTCGATGGACTTCAGCAGACGGTTCGCCGTCTCTGCGTTCATCTTCTCAGGGAGATACACCACGATGCAGCGATATCCTCCTTCCAGCGCACTGAGAGCCAATGTGTCAATGACTCCCTTCGCCTCCGCCACTGCTATGACGGACGACTTGCTCTCTATTCCCAGGGCAGCATTGAGCTCATTCTCCAGGAAGAATGGATTCTCCACCACCAGCTCGCGCCAATACTTGGCGTAAGACTCAGATGTCGGCTTGTCCGTCGACACCTTCGATCCACTCGCCACCGGGAAGATGAAGTGGATGTCTGGGTGAATGAGCTTGTTGATTTTGTTGCAGGTAGGGCATGTGCCGCATGAATCCTCACCGCCACGCACACTGCACATCAGATACTGGAGGAAAGCCATGGCCATGGCGATGCCACCGCAACCCTCGTTCTCATGGAACATGATCGCGTGAGGCACCTTGCCGCTGTCTACCATGCTGGCAAGTGCATTCTTGACCTCCTGGTTTCCCTTTATATCTGAAAATCTCATTTGTTTCTATTTGCTGTATACTTGGCCAGCAGCACCAGGTACTCCTTCGCCTGGCTATCCTCCAGTACGGAGAGCGCCTCGATGGCCTCGTTTACATATTCGTCAAGGCGGGTCTCAGCATATCTGATACCACCCTTCTGCTTTACATATTCCATCAGGTCCTCGCAGAACTGTGGATGATTCTCCACCTCACGCATCATTTCCCTCGCATGCTGTACCTCCTGCTCTGTCGAGGCAGCGAAAGCGCCCAGCAGCGGCAGGGTAATCTTCTGCTCGCGGATGTCCACGCCTACTGGCTTGCCTATCTGCGTGCCAGCGTAGTCAAGGATGTCATCCTTGATCTGGAAGGCAATGCCGAGGCTCACCGCATATCGGCGTATAGCCTCCACCACCTCCTGGGATGCGCGCGCAGAGATGGCCGACGAAGTGCAGGCGGTCTCGAAAAGAGACGCTGTCTTCGAATAGATGATGCGGATGTAGTCGCTCTCCGTCGTATCTCCCTTCACCGCTTTCTGAAGCTGAAGCATCTCACCTACAGCGAGATCCGAAAGGGTCTTCGAGAAGAGTCCCATGACGCTGTCGCTCACGCTTGAAGCAAGGATGTTATCCATAGCCTTCACGAGCCAATAGTCACCCAGGAGCACAGACGCACGGCTTCCGAGCAGCGACATCACAGTAGGGCGACCACGGCGCACGCTGCTGCCATCTGCGACATCATCATGCAGCAAGGTGGCATTATGCAGCAGCTCGGAGGCGGCGGCCATGCGGACGCAGTCCTCAGTGACGGCGCCGCCGACAGCCCTCGCGACGAGCAGTGCGAGAAGCGGGCGGAGCTGCTTGCCTCCATTCTCAAGGATGGAGTCATTGGTCTGGTTCAGCAGCTCTATGTCACTGGACAGCGAAGCCCGGATCAGGTTCTGAACCCTGCTCCAGTCTTCTCCGAGATATCCGATGATTTCCTTTCTCACTTGATGTCTATTTCAATGCCTCCGTGACTTCCTCCACTGTGCTTGGGAAGACAATGAGCTGGCGCGAAGCCGCATCCAGCATACCTGTAGCCACATAATGGTCGAGAAGGGCCTTGAGTGGCTCGTAGAATCCATCGATGTTTGCCACGATCACCTTGCCATGGTACCTGTCGAGCTTCACCAGCACAAATGTCTCAATGAGCTCGTCCAGCGTGCCGATGCCGCCAGGGAGTGCCACGACGGCGTCCACGCCATCGCGCATCTTCTCCTTGCGCTCAGACATCGTCTCTGTCCAGGTGCACTCAGTAAGGCCTGGGTACACATACTGCTCCATGAAACGAGGGATGACGCCGATGTTCTTCGCGCCACACTCCACAGCGGCATCTGCCACTACCTTCATGGTGCCCTTGATGGTACCACCTGACACTATATCATATCCCAATGCACACGCTGCGCAGACTATGTCATGTGCAGCCTGGTTGAACTTGGGATCAATCTCAAAGCTCGCAGAGCAATAAAAGAGAACCTTCATCGACTAGAAGAAAAGACCGAGTGAAACTGCTACACCATCAAAGCTCTTCGCATCGTTGCCCTTGAACATGCTGCCGATGTTATGACCACTCTGTGAGGCATAATCCTTGAAATTCTGGACGTCCTCCATGTTCCAGTAATAGCGGAGCGAGAGCTGGAGGTGATCGAAGAAGGTGATACCTCCACCGATGCTGAGACCATACTCAAGGCGCTGCTTGAGGTCGTTGAAGGTCATCTTCTTTCCGTCTACATTTCCGCCTACCGCGAGACCTGCGAAAGGCTCAAGGAAGACGTAAGGCTTGATGAAAAGAAGATCCACAGCGTACTGAAGCTGGATAGGGATCTCCACGAAAGTCACATTTGCCTTGAGCTCATTTGTGATAGCTCCGGACACAGTGCCGTTCTGGAAGTCCTCAAGCGGGGTGTCGCCGAGATTCATAGGAATCTTCGCTCCCTTGGTACATGCTACCACCTCTGGCTGGAGGGCGAAGCCCACAGCTATAGGGATATTCTTCGCCAGGCCGATACGGTATCCTGCGATAGAGCTTGAATTCAGCTTCGTGAGCTCGCCAAGGCTCATGTTTGACGTGTTCAGACCGACGACAACACCAGTGCCACGGCTGAGGAGTGCACTGCCCATCGATGCTGCACCCATGCCCCTAGACATACTGAACTGTGCATTTGCGACCACACTGACAAGCAGGGTCACTGCAATAGCGAGAATCTTTTTCATAACTGGACTACAACATTGAGTTCAACACTGCCTCGATCTCTTCCTTGGAAACGACGCCCACAAGTCTCTGGACCATCTCGCCGCCCTTGAAGAACATGAGTGTAGGGATATTTCTGATGCGGAAGCGCATCGCTACGTCATCTGCATCGTCTACATTGCACTTAGCGACAACCACGCGGCCTTCGTACTCGTCGGCCCCCTCGTCTCCTGCAGGAGAAAGGATCTTGCACGGTCCACACCATGTAGCCCAGAAGTCCATGAGGACAGGCTGCTCAGATGCGAGCAGCTCATCGATATTTGCGTTTGTTACTACTTTGGCCATAATATGCGTAATTTAAAAATAATAAACCGACTACAAATATAATAATTTATAGTCGGTTTCAAAAATTGTAATCCAGGCCCTAAATGGCGGCCTCAATGTTCCAGGCAAAAGCTCTCAATCCGAGCTTTGGACTGGCCTCATCGGTAGCCTTGAGCGCATCCATGATGCCCTGCAGCTTGTCGTCAGGAACCATGGTGAGAAGAGCATGGTTCATGGTAGGCCATGCATGGTCGCCATAGTGAGGTTCACCATCGACGCCTCCTCTACCCTGGATTTCCTGCCACTGGGTGAATCCCCTCTGTCCGAAAGTCTCCAGAAGCTCAACAATCTCCTGATTATAGGCCTGGTTATATGATATAAAAATCGCTTTCATAACTTACTATTTTAAGGCTTTCTTCTGTTTTCTCTTCTCCTGCATCACTGAGAATGAGCAGTAGAGTGTAGGGATAAGAACGAGGGTGACGAGTGTAGAGATCGAAAGACCCCAGCAAACGGTCATACCCAAGCTTCTCCACAACTCTGATCCTTCACCCTTGCCGATAGCCATAGGCAGCATACCGAGCACTGTGGTAAGGGTGGTCATGAGAATAGGGCGCAGACGGCTGCGAGCAGCCTCCACTGAAGCCTCTACGATGCCCATTCCCCTCTCACGGCAAAGGATGGTGTAGTCGATGAGCACGATACCATTCTTCACAACGATACCCAGGAGGATGATGACTCCGATAAGAGCCATGACTCCGAGAGCAGTTCCAGTGGTCCACAGACCAAGAACTACACCCACAAGTGCAAATGGAACAGAGAACATGATCACGAGAGGAGCCATGAACGACTCGAACTGCGATGCCATCACCATGTACACAAGGATAATGATAAGGATGAAGAGTGTGAACATATCCTTGAACATATCCTGCTGGTTCTCATAGTCTCCGGCAAGCGCTGTAGATATGCTTGAAGGGATTTCAGTCTCAGCAATGGCCTTGTTTGCGGCTGCGACAGCATCTGACAGCGTAGCTTTCTGGGCTACCACACCAGTGATGGTAATGAGACGAGAACGGTCCTTTCGCTCGATGGTAGGAGGCACTGAAGTCTCCACTACTTCTCCAAGTTCCTTCATCCTGATACCTCTACCCTGGGAGTTGTACACCATGATGTTCTCCATGTCCTCGATGCTTGTTCTGAACTCTGGAGCGTATCTTACCCTGATACTGTACTCATCACCATCCTCACGATAGAATGAGCTAAGCGCGCCACTCATCGCAGCACTGAAAGCAGCACCTGCAGTAGATGAGTTAAGTCCATTGAGAGCAAGCTTAGTACGATCGAAATCCATCTGGTACTCAGGAGTATACGCATCACGGCTAAGGTTTACCTGAGAATATGCAGGATCGGCAATCATCTTTGTCTGAAGAGCCTTTGCGACAGCATCGGTCTCAGCAAAGTCAAAGCCATAGACCTCCACCTTGACTGATGAAGCACCACCCATGGCCATACCGCCGCCTTCCGTAACCGTCGCCTTCTTCACCTCTGGATATTTCTTGAGGATGTCACGAACCTGGTCTGCGATATCAGCACATTTACGCTTACGTGAGTCGGTGCTGCCGATGTTCATGTTCACAGAGACGATATGTGTACCGTTGCTCTGCATGTTTGCGAAGGTGTTGTCTGTATCAGCCTGACCGAAGGTTACGTTGCAGATCTTGATCTCAGGGATAGACTCCTTGAGTTCAGCATAAAACCTCTCAGCGAAGTCTCTTGTCACATCCTGGGCAGTACCCATTGGAAGTTCTACATTAATGCTGACACGGTCAGAGTCACCACGTGGGAAGTACTCCGTCTTCAGATTCAATCCCAAAGGAAGGATAGTACCCACAAACGCCACGATGCTTATCACCACCACGATGGTTCTATGAGTGGTGGCCCATCCGATGAGGCGAGCATAGCCACGTGAGATGAGGTCAAGGAATTTGTTGATAGGTCCAAAGATAGCATTGTGAAGCTTGCCAGTCTTAGGTCCCGCCTTGAGGAAGCGTGAGCAGAGCATAGGCACAAGCGTGAGCGCTGCCGTCGTAGACACGATCATGATGATGCTGACGATCCATCCAAGCTGCTTGAACATGATACCCGCCATACCATTTACCATGGTAAGAGGAAGGAACACGCAGAGCATGGTGAGGGTGGACGCGATAACCGAAATCGCCACCTCCGATGTAGCATGGACCGCAGCCTCCTTAGGCTTCTCTCCCCTCTCCAAGTGCGTGGTGACGTTCTCGAGCACCACGATCGCATCGTCGACGACCATACCTATGGCAATGGTCAATGCCGACATGGAGATGATGTTCAGGGTATTTCCCGTCGCAAACAGGTAAACCAGCGAAGCGAGGAGCGCGATAGGGATGGAAAGGACAATGATGAAGGTTGCTCTCCACCTACCGAGGAAAATGAACACCACAAACATTACGACCAGGAAGGTGATGAGAATGGTCTCCTTCAAGGTATTGATGGTGTTGATGATATTTGTGGATGAATCCACAATGGTAGTAATCTTGATGTCAGAAGGGAGTGTGGTCTCAATCTTCTTGAGTTCCTTCTTGATCTTACGGATTACGTCTACAGTATTTGCACCTGACTGCTTCTGAATGGAGATTCGGGCAGCGCGTACACCATTTGTGTATGACTCCTGCTCACGCTCCTTGCCACCATCATAGACAGTAGCCACATCGCGAAGATAGACAGTCCTGCCGCCGAAAGAGCCAAGTACGACATCGAGAATGTCTGACGGATCCTCGAACTCCTTCTGTACTCGAAGAGAGTATGTGCTGGAACCAATGTCAATGTTTCCGGAAGGGATGTTCTTGTTCTCCATGGCAATGATGCTGGCGATATTACTTACGCTAAGACCATACGCAGCAAGCTTGTTCGGATCACAGTACACCTGGATCTCACGGGTAGGAGCACCGATGACTGACACTGTACCCACACCAGACACACGTGCAAGAGGGGTAGCGAGTTTATCGTCAAGTATCTTTTCAAGTCCAGGGAGGCTCTCGTCTGCAGTGGCTGAGAGGAACATGATAGGCATGTCATCCGCACTGAACTTGAAGATGACAGGGATGGATGCACCATCAGGCAAGGTGGAATTCACCATGTCCAGCTTGTCTCGGACATTGTTTGTCGCCTCGTCGATATCAGTTCCATATTCGAACTCCAGGGTAAGCATGGATACATTTTCCTTGGAGCTGGAGGTGAGGCTCTTGAGGTCGGCCACACCATTCAGGGAGTTCTCAAGTACCTTGGTCAAGTTATTCTCGATATCCGATGCATTGGCACCTGGATATGAAGACATGACCATGATAACATTCGCATCAAACTCAGGGAACTGAGCGATGGAAGTCTTCGTAAGGGAGAATATTCCGAACACCGCGAACGCTACAAAGAGGAGCGTCGTGGTGACCGGATGATTCACCGCTGTTCTATAAATGCTCATAGTTTAGTCTATTACGTTAACCTTTGAACCATTTTTGAGTGAAGAGTGGCCCTTGATGACTACCTTGTCGCCCTCGTCGATACCATCGAGAATCTCAAAGTTTGAGTCGAAGTGACGGCCGAGAGTAACGACCTTCGATGTGACTGTGTTGTCAGGATTTACCACAAACACAGATCTCTGTCCAGAGCCCTGCTGCTTGAGGACAGCGATATCTGGAACCACTATGCTGTGATTTACAGAGAAGGTGACATTTGCCTTCGCGTACATGCCTGGACGGAGTGAGTAGTCACCGTTTGTCACAAGCACCTCAGCATTGAAAGTATGTGAAGCTGGATCGATGGTAGGATAGATGCGATTTACCCTTCCGGTGAATGACCTTCCAGGAAGAGCGTCTGCAGTGACACCTACGCTGTCACCCTTCTTCACTCTGGTGTAGTCCTTCTCAGAGATGGCTACGAGGAGCTTCACTGGAGAAATCTGCTGCACTACGAAAATTGGAGACTGCATGGTGTACATATCACCCTTGTCATAGTTTCTAGCAGTAACCACGCCTGTGATAGGTGAACGAAGCACTGTGTTTTCGAGAAGGTTCTCATACTGAGTCTTGCTTACCTTGTATGCTAGAACTACGTTGTCATAGTCAGACTTCGAGAGACCACCCTGCTCGAACAGACTCTTGAGACGAGCGAGCTCGGTAGAGTCGTTCGCAAGCTTGAGCTTGGTCTGATTAAGGTTAGCCATATCCATCTCGGCAAGAACCTGGCCCTTCTTCACGAAGTCGCCGATCTCGACATTGATATTCTTAATACGTGAACCTGCCTGAGGCACTACGTTATTTGTGACATAAGCCTGTACTGTACTTGGATAGGTCTCATTCTGAGGTACTTCCTGAATAGCAGCAGAGATAACATTGACATTTGTCACCACCTCTACGGCCTCAGCGGCCTGCACTTCTTTCTGCTCTGTGTTTCTTGATCCACAAGAAACTGCCACGATAGCCGATGCTACCACGAGGGCTGAGTAAACGATCTTTTTCATATGTATTGCTTTTTTATTCTGTGAAATCTGCGCCCAAGGTCTGCTCGAGGTTTGCCTTGGCTACGATGAAGTTATAGATAGCCTGCGACACACCGAGACGCGCCTGAGTAAGCGCAAGCTGTGCATCGTTCAGCTCAGTGATGGTGCTACGGCCCACCTGGTAGGACATCTCTGCGATACCGTAAGCCTTCTCGGCGGTCTCCACTGCAGACTCTGCAGACTCGACTGTCTTCATGGATGTCTCCATCTGGTTCAGATACTGGCGGATAGCTATCTGAAGCTGACGCTCAGCATTTGCCTTCTGCAGATACACCTCGTCATACTGCACCTGAGCCTGCCTGATGGCGTTATGACGTCTGCCACCTGCGAAAATAGGAATCTGGAGGCTGAGGCCCACGAAAGAGTACGGTGACCACTGATATGTGCTGAACTTGAAATCATTGGCCATGGCATTCATCATATATGAGAATGATACTGCGAGTGAAGGAAGAGTAGCGTACTTCTGCATGCGAACCGCTCCCGCAAGCTCCTCAAGCTGAATGGCGAGCTGACGGATATTTGAGTTCCCATCGAGGGTGAAATCATCATTCTCGTGGATATCTGCGAGCATGCGTGTCGAATAGTCTGCCAAAGCTCCCGCTACATCGATGTTCTCGTCCAGATCCACACCCATCACAGCCTTGAGCTGCCAGAGTGCGAGAGCCACCTGACTCTCTGCGTTGTACAGGTTAGGAATAGCATTCTGAACGGTAGACTTAGCGCGAGCGTAATCGAGCTCCGAGGCTTTCTGAGCCTTGTATCTCATCTCTGTCTTCTCGAAGTTCTTCACAGCGTTTTCAAACACTTCCTGGAACACTGAGCGTGACTCCTTGGCGAGAAGAACTGCGAAGAATGCCTGCTTAACCTGAGTCACCATCTCCAGACGGCTTGCGCGAGCCTTTTCAACTGCAAGCTCTACATCCTGGCCAGAAATCTTGAGGCTCTCCCAGAGCTGGAAATTGACGATAGGCATGGAAGCACTCACTCCAGTAGACCAAGTGTTCCAACGACCTACTGAGAAGCCTTCGTTCGAAGAGGAAGTCTCCTCGCTAGGATCTGGTTTCTCTGGCACTGGTGGCATCACTCCTGGATGCTGCGCATAAAGAGGCATGAGATATCCGAGCAGAGCATCACCTATCATGGATGACATGTCGAAACCACCTCCATCCATATACATGACCTGCTTCTTGATGGTACGCTGATATGATGCAGAGCCATCAATAGATGGGAAAAGTGCTGCATACGAGCCCTTCTTCGCGTACTGGGCTCTTGTAATCTCCTTGTCTGCCACCTTGACAGACACATTCTCGCTCAGTGCCACCTTCAAGGCGTCCTCAAGGGTCAGAACTGCAGGTTTTTCTTCCGCTGGAGCCTGTCCATCCTTATACTGAGCCGACATAATACCCTGAAAAAGGAGCGCAAACGCTGCTATTAACAAGGCTTTCTTCGAACTAACTGACATATTATTTCACTATTAATATCTAATGTAAAGGACAAAAACTACTGCAAAAATCTTGCCCTCTGAAGACCCTTTCTCAAGGGGCCCCAGAGGGTAAATCGGTTTACCTATACACCAATTTGGGTTAAATGAGAGAAAAGTGCTTCAAAGCCGCAGTGACGCCGTCATCATTGACATCCAGCGTGATGTAATCGGCATGGGATTTCACCTCATCGGAAGCATTGGCCATCACCACTCCGACACCGGCAGCGGCTATCATCTGAATATCATTGCCTCCATCGCCGAAAGCCATGCTCTCTGAGATGCTGATGCCGAAATGATCCAGCACCGCCTTCATCGCCGTGGCCTTGCTCAGGCCCTTGGGATTCACATCAGTGAAGTATGGATTCCATCTGGTATACTCGACGTCGCTCACCTCCGGATGAAGTATGTTTCGCTCTTCCTCGAGGGTCACATAGACCGTCGACTCGTAGATAGGCTCACTTTCCGCCATCTTCACTACATCCACCACCTCCTGCATGGGGAGGTTTATGAGCTTGCGAAGTCGCTCCGCCTCCTCATTCATGTAGTTCACGCCCGCTTTTTCCGCGCCAAAGAGATAAATGGGAATACGCTTGGACGCAGCTATCTGAGCCACCTTGACGATAGATTCACGGGCTATAGGAATGCTGCATACAGTACGGTCTCCTATAGTGGCATGAGCTCCATTGCAGCACACCCAGGCATCGAAATTGAAGCCTCTTACATTGTCTATCAGATACTTAGGGCGCCCACTTGCAACAATCACCTTCACGCCACTGTGCTGAAGGGCATAAAGAGACTCCAGCGTGGAATCCAACATGCGCGAGCCGAAAGGCACCAGAGTGCCGTCGATGTCGAAAAATACCGCCTTGATCATTATTTCACAAGCGACTTCGCGTAATGGGTAGGCTCCTTCTTCTGTGGAGCAGGAGGCACTATCTTCGCAGGTATTTTCTTCGTGTACGCATATACGAGAAGGCATATGCCGGCGACAATGAATGGGATGGAGAGGATCTGGCCCATGTTGATGGCCATGGTCTGCTCAAACTCCACCTGAGGGTTCTTGATGAACTCGATGATGAACCTCATGCCGAAGCAGCCGAGGAGGAATGCGCCGAAGAAGAATCCGCGGTACATGCTGTCCAGCTTCTTCCAGTAGAGCGAGATGAGGGTGATACCGAGGATGAGGTATGACAATGCCTCATAGAGCTGGGTAGGATGCTTAGGCTCAGTCTCACCGTTAAGCAGGAACACAAATCCCCAAGGAAGTGATGTAGGGCCACCATAAATCTCTGAATTGAAGAGGTTTCCGAGTCTGATGAAACAGCCTGCGAAGGCCACTGCGATGCAGAGGTGATCCATGATCCACATGAAATCGAAGTGGTATCTTCTTCCGTAATGGCGTGCAAACCACCACATGGCCAGCAGCAATGCTATCGCTCCACCATGGCTCGCGAGTCCACCCTTCCAAGGCATGAATATCTCAAGGAAGCCCTCCCAGCTGCCCAGGTAATAGTCAGGCTGGTAGAAAAGGCAATGACCGAGTCTCGCACCTACGATGGTGGCAATGAGAAGGGTATAGAGAAGCGGGTCGAGAAGGGTCTCTGGGACTCCTTCCCTCTTGAAGAACCACTTGAAGATGAACCATCCGAGAATGAATCCCGAAACGAAAAGAAGTGAATACCATCTAAGGCCGAAGCTTCCTACCTGGAAGATGACCGGATTCACATGCCAATTGACTGCAAGAATATCAAACATAAGTATAATTTAATTCGAAACAACAAGTAGTACGTCACCTGTATGAGCTGTCACCTCTGTGACATACCAATCCCCTATCCTATCCATGTGAGAGGATACAGGGCGGCCGCGGCCAGAGCGGGCGACGACGACGGGGCGCGGGGTACGCAGGACGCATCTGGAGCCGCCGCAGCGGATGATGGCCCGCTCGAGGGCGCCCGCCTGCCAGTCGATGTCGACCATATGGCCTCCATCCACAGCAAGTCCCTTCAACGATCCATCTGCCCACGCCTTAGGCAGGGACGGGAGCAGGAGCATCTCTCCCCCATCCGAATGGACAAGCATCTCCCCTGTCTCGGCTATACCGAAGCCACGTCCATCCACGAGAGGATGAACTCCTGTCACGGTATAGCCACTCTCCTGCAGATACCTCTCGAAGTGGAAACGGAGCAGATCTTCATCGCGCCCCTTCACCTCCAGCGAGGTCTTCGCAAGCCTCTCAGCCATGTCTCGCACATGCTCTTCCAGCAGCGCGCGATAGCTCTGGCGCTGCGCCTTCAGCATGTACTCCTCAGGCGCTGACATTATGATGATGGTGGCCTCTGAAGCATCAGAGACCGCCAGGCAAGGGTCTGTGTCATACAATCCATCACATGAGACGAGGTGCACGAGATAGCGATAAGGTCTGCCACTCTCACTGAGTCCACTCACCGCGAACTGCTCCTCCGAAAGGCTGTCTACCTGCGCGCCCACCCAGGTGGAGTCCACCTGCACGCGGAAGTTCAGCGCGCCCTCCTCCCAGGACCTGAGACGGACCACCATAGCCCTGGACGTGCGCGACATGAAATACTTTCTGGAGAACATGCCGCCATCCTTGGTGCCCATATCCATCGAGGCCAATGCCTTCGTGACATCCAGCCTTCTCTCATAGGAAGTAACTGTGTCACAGGCAAATGCCTGACGAATGTGGATATCTCCATAATCCAGATGGATGACATCGTCCGTGACGCCACCATACACGAGAGCCTTCCCGAAGGTATCGCCTAAAGGCAATGCCTCCGTCTCATCTCGCGCGGGCTCATTGAAAGAAAGCACAGCCTGTGCCTGGGCAAGCAGAGGCAGCACAAGAGCCAGTATGATGGACACAAACTTTTTCATAACACGCAAAGTTACTACAAAAATGGCACCTTTACCAAAAATAAGAGGCCGACCTTTCGGCCGACCTCCATGAATATGTCGCTTTATGATTATGCGAGTGCAGCTGCTACGCCTGGGAGCTCCTTGCCCTCGATAGCCTCGAGAAGAGCACCACCACCTGTAGAGATGTAAGATACCTTGTCGGTAAGACCGAACTTGGTACAGCATGCTACAGAGTCACCACCACCGATGAGAGAGAATGCGCCCTCTGCGGTAGCCTCAGCGATAGCGTCGCCGATAGCCTTTGAGCCTGCGCAGAAGTCATCGCACTCGAATACGCCTGCAGGACCGTTCCAGAGGATGGTCTTGCAGCCCTTGATAGCCTCAGCGAAGAGCTTCTGAGCCTCAGGACCTGCGTCAACACCCTCGAGACCAGCTGGGATAGCGGTAGCTGGGTGAACCTCAACCTTAGAACCTGGCTTTACAGTCATGGTACCGAAGTCGAGACCGTCAGTACAGGTAGCATCTGGAGCGAGAACGAGCTCTACGCCATTCTCCTTAGCGATCTTCTCTACGTTGAGAGCTACATCGAGCTTGTCCATCTCCACGATAGAGGTACCGATCTCGCCACCGTGAGCCTTCGCGAAGGTGTAGGTCATACCACCACAGAGGATGAGCTTGTCTACCTTACCGAGAAGGTTCTCGATGATACCGATCTTTGAAGATACCTTAGAGCCACCCATGATAGCGATGAATGGACGCTGGATATTGTTAAGTACGTTATCTACAGCCTTAACCTCCTTCTCCATGAGCAGACCGAGCATACGGTCCTCTGGTGCGAAGTAGTCAGCGATGACAGCGGTAGAGCCATGCTTACGGTGTGCGGTACCGAATGCATCCATAACCCAGCAGTCAGCGTAAGAAGCGAGCTTCTTAGCGAAATCCTTCTGGCGAGCCTTCATCTCCTTCTTTGCAGCCTCGTATGCAGGATCTTCCTTCTCGATTCCTACTGGCTTTCCTTCCTCCTCAGCATAGTAGCGGAGGTTCTCAAGGAGAAGCACCTCACCTGGCTTGAGGGCAGCAGCCTGAGCGTCTGCAGCCTGGCAGTCTGGAGCGAACTGTACAGGAACGCCGAGCTTCTCGCTCACTGCGTCAACGATCTGAGAGAGTGAAAGCTCTGGCTTAACCTTTCCCTTAGGCTTGCCCATGTGAGACATGATGATGAGTGAACCACCCTTCTCGAGAATGAGCTTGAGGGTAGGGAGTGCGCCACGGATACGGGTATCGTCAGTGATCTTACCCTCCTTGAGAGGAACGTTGAAGTCTACTCTGACAATAGCCTTCTTACCGGTGAAATCGTAAGAATTGATGTTTGATGCCATAATGATAAAATATTTTTAGTTTAAAAATTTCCCTAGTACGGATTGATTCACAAAAATAATCAAAAAAAGCTCGTTTTTACAAAAACGGGAGGATTTTATCTATCTTTGTAGGACAAAATCTTTAGAACTTATGGCAGTAGAATACCCTGTGGAGTCATGGAAGGACTATGAGGTCGTCGATTCTGGACGAGGAGAGAAGCTTGAGCGCTACGGAAGCTACTATATGGCGCGCCCCGAGCCTAAGGCTCTCTGGGACAAGTCGATGAGCGAGTCCGAGTGGAACAAGCTCATACATACCCGCTTCACTCCTGGTGCCGGATTCGGCAAGGCAGGAAAGGAAGACAGTGGTACCTGGAGCAGGATGAAGGCCATGAATGACCAGTGGTACATAAACTACCTGAGCCCTCAGCCAGGTCTGAGGCTGCGTCTTCGCCTGGGACTCACTTCGTTCAAGCACGTGGGAGTGTTCCCCGAGCAGGCAGCGAACTGGGAGTTCATCTACAGGGAGACCTCGAAGCTCGTCGAGAAGGCGAAGGCAGAGGGCGCTCCGAAGCCCAAGGTCCTGAACCTTTTCGCATACACGGGAGCGGCATCATTGGCCGCCAGGGCAGCGGGAGCTGATGTCACACACCTCGACTCAGTGAGGCAGGTGGTGACCTGGGCCAAGGAAAACATGGAAGCCAGCGGCCTGGACAATGTAAGATGGGTGGTCGAGGACGCCATGAAGTTCGCGAAAAGAGAGGCTAAGAGAGGAAATCTCTACCAGGGCATCATCCTTGACCCTCCTGCATACGGCCACGGTCCGGACGGGGAGAAGTGGAAGCTCGATGAGTGCCTCTACGACATGCTGAAGACCGTAGCCCAGATTCTCGCGCCTAAGGACTCATTCATGGTCCTGAACCTCTACTCAAACGGCTACTCAGCCATGCTGGGCGAGACCGTTGTGAAGGAGGCATTCAGGCTCACCGGAAAGAGTGGCTACGAGATAGAAAGCGGAGAGCTCTCTCTGCTTGACCGCTACGAGAAAGCTCTCCCACTCAGTATCTTTGTGCGCCTCAAGCGCTAGGACTCATCCGAACCCTTTGAATAGTAGTCCAGCAGGGACTCGAAGTTGTCATGGATCTTCGTGGCAAGCTCCTCGTCGCCTCCTGCCTTGACTGCATCCTCCAGATAGTACATATAGGTACCGCAGAGCTCGAAGTCGCTCTTCGCGAAATCGTAGAACTCGATGAAGAATCTCGCAGATTCAAGCAGGGAGTTAAACAGATCCACCGCGATGTCACGAGCCTTGTCTGACTGACCCATCTGGTAGTACATGCTCACCATCTTTATGACCATGTAGTCGTTTCCGGAGAATCCCACAGGGATGGTCTCGTAAGGGAACATCTCCTTCTTCACCTTCTCCTGGCACATATCCAGCATCTCAAGGGCGCGATCCTCTTCACCAGCATCCATGAAAGCCTGTGCGGCAGTGACGAACAGACCTCTCTGTGACATCACGCCGAGGAAGGTGAACATGTTCTGATAATCCACGAAATAGTCTGTCCTGCTGAGGGCGTCCCAGGTGAATGTCTCCTTCATCATCTTATACAGACGGTCTGTATCCACCATGCCTGCGTCGAGGCTGCCTATCTTGTTTCTGAACGGAACGATATGGGCAGAGAAGCCATCATACATGAGATAGTTCTTCAGGCCAATGTTTATGTCACCACCCTGGTTCAGCATATTGATAGGTCTGTCCCACTGGTAGTTCGACAGGAGGTCGAGCATGAAGAGCTCAGGCTTGGTGAGATAATCCTTGTCCTGAGGGATCTCGATGACGATAGACTCTGGGATAAGCTCGGCGAAGCACTCTGGCACGATGCCACTCTTCAGTGCATTCTCCTTGTTCACTGGGATCCTTATCTTCTTTGCGCAGAGATAGTCCACCTTTCTTCCACTCTGGAGCGAAACCTTCGCCCTAGGGTCTCTGAACACCTTCATGACATCGGAGATGTCGGTAATCTCCTCGCGGGTATCGTAGATGTATACGTACTCATTTGTACCATAGAGATACTGGTCCTGACCCACTGCAAGTGGAAGAGGAGCAGACTCGTTACAAGCGTATCTCATCTGGTCGATATGCCAGTCTGTACCGAGAAGCGAGGTGTTGCATATACGCACATCTGTGCGGACATTCTCCACCTCCTGGGCGTACCAGAGAGGGAAGGTATCATTGTCACCATGGGTGATGAGGATACCGTTTGGACCCACTGAGTTAAGGTAGTTCTTCGCCATCTCCACTGCAGTGGCTCTGTTTGACCTGTCATGGTCATCCCAGTTCTGGGCACACATGAGAGCAGGTACGAAGAGGCAAGTAATGGTAGCCGCAGCAGATGCCACAAGCTCAGACTTGCCCTTGGTAAGCTCGGTGATGAGCTCGTAGAGGGCCGCTACAGCCAGGCCAATCCAGATACAGAATGAGTAGAATGAACCGGCGTACGCGTAGTCACGCTCCCTCACCTGATAAGGTGGCTGGTTAAGATAAAGCACGATGGCGATACCCGTCATGAAGAACATGAGGAATACCAGCCAGCTGCCTCTCTTGTCCTTGGCGAACTGGAAGAAGAGTCCTATGAGACCGAGGATGAGAGGAAGGAAGAAGTAATGGTTCTTTCCCTTGTTTTCCTTAAGCACCGCTGGAGCGTCGCTCTGGTCACCCAGACGCATGTCATCCAGAGGCTTGATTCCACTCTCCCAGTTTCCGTAGAAGACCTCTCCAGGAGAAGGGCTATGGATCTCATTCTGACGGCCGACGAAATTCCACATGAAATAACGCCAGTACATCCAGTTCATCTGGTAATCGAAGAAGAAGAAGAGATTTGCGAACATGCTTGGCTTCCTGTGGGAAGCGCCAGGCACTACCTTTCCCTTTCCTCCTGTATATGACTCATAGAATGCCACGTGTCTGCCATCGGAGCTCCACATACGAGGGAAGAGCATCTTGCCCTCAGAGCGGTACTTGGCATCCACTGGACCATCCACCTTCTTGTACTTGCCATCCACTGGAGCCCAGTACTTCGAAGAATTGAGATCGTATGGTGCGTCATAGTACTGTCCGTAAATGAGAGGGGTGCTGCCATACTGCTCGCGTGAGAGGTATCTCACGAGGGTGAAGGCGTTATCTGGCTGATACTCATTTGTAGGGGTCTTTGCACATGAACGGATGACATCGATGGAGAATGCCGAGAATCCGATGATGACTGTGGTCGCGCACAGCAGCACGGTATTCCAGAACACCTGTGACTTCTTCATTGTCACGAAGAGGCCCCAGAAGCACAGTGCAAGCACTGCCAGAAGGAAGAATGCGGCGCCGGTGTTATACGGCAGGTGGAAGCCATTCACGAACAGAAGGTCGCAGTATGCCGCCATCTTAGGGAAATATGGTATCACGATGAACACCAGAAGTCCAAGTATCACTACGGAGATGGCCATTATCTTCACCAGCTCCCAGAAGCCATAGGTTCCTGTCTCATTCTTCTTATAGTAGTAGATGAAGACGATGACAGGGATGGCAAGCAGGTTCAGCAGGTGGATACCGATGGAGAGGCCCATTATGAACGAGATGAGCACTATCCATCTATTTGCATATGGCGTGTCTGCCTGGTCATACCACTTGGTCATGGCCCAGAACACGAGTGCAGTGAAAAGGGATGACATGGCATATACCTCACCCTCCACAGCCGAGAACCAGAATGTGTCGGAGAAGCAGTATGCAAGCGCGCCCACAGCTGCACTGCCGAGCACGGCAATGCTGCCGGCAAGGCTATACTCACCATCGGCACCAGTCTTTACTACCCTCTTTGCGAAAAAGACAATGGTAAGGTAGAGGAAGAAGATGGTGAGAGCTGAGCACAATGCGCTCATGGAGTTCACGAGCACCGCCGCATGCATGTTATCACCGAACATGGTGAATATGCGGGCAATGAGCTGGAACATAGGGTTCCCCGGTGGGTGACCTACCTCAAGCTTGTATGATGAAGCGATGAACTCTCCACAATCCCAGAAAGACGCAGATGGCTCAATGGTGCAGAGATATGTGACTGCAGACACCAGGAACACCAGCGCAGCGGTGACATGGTTCCACAGGTTGAATTTTTTCTTATCCATATTTGTCATGTTCAGAAAGGCAAAGATACAAACGAAAATCGTTATCTTTGCAAAAATTATGCACGCCATGGCAGACAACGACTGGAAAAAGAGACTTGGAGTAGTGTACTCTACAAATCCCGACTTCGTTTTCAACGAAGAAGTAGCAGAGGAAGCCGAGACCCTCGAGCCTTCCAAGCAGAAGCTCATCGTGACCATTGACAGAAGTGGCCGCGCGGGAAAGCAGGTGACATTGGTGAAGGGTTTCGTGGGCACCCAGGAGGATCTGGCTGCATTGGGCAAGGCCCTCAAGGTCAAGTGTGGCGTAGGCGGCACAGCGAAGGACGGCGAGATCACCATCCAGGGCGACCTGCGCGAAAAAGTGACAAATCTCCTTCTGGGGATGGGATATAAGGCGAAGAGAGGAAACTGATGGTTCTGGCGATACACCCTGGAGACTCCGCATTCGTGAGCGGAAGGATGCTCATGCCCACCCAGGGCACGAGCGCTATCGCTGACATCGCGATCTGGAGCGACAACCTCCTGAACTCGTCCCTGCTCATCGCGTTCGTCATCCTCGCGCTCATTAACCTCGCGAACCTGATCGACATCGTCCCCTCACTTCTGGACTGCCTGTGGAGATGGAAGGGAAACCTGAACATCGACGCCAGCCTCAAGCTTGCGAATCCCAGGAACAAGGTAGCCGCGGTCATGCTGCTGCCGGTCAGCCTGCTGGCCAGCCGCTATGACCTCTTCCAGCTTGAGTTCTGCCAGTCCCTCTCCCCTGCCATGCAGACGCTGGTCGCCATGGGCGTCGTGGTGCTGTACGTGCTGGTACGAAGGATCCTGTTTAACCTAAGCACACTTAGCTGCAGAAGGATGGAGACAGCCCTGGCAGCCCATCACTCATCGCATAACTACTTCATCATAGCCAGCCTCATGCTCTTCATCGCCTTGGGCGTGTGCATGTTCCTCAGCGTGGATGAAACCACCACAAGAATGGTCATTTACGCCACTGGAGGGCTGATATATTTCATTGCATTGGTGCGCAAACTCCAAATTTTCAATTCATTTTGTGGTCCTATCCAGACTATTTTGTATCTTTGCGCCCTTGAAATTTTGCCTACCGGCGCGATCATAGCGGCTTCAGTCCTTCTGTAGCCATTCGTGACCACGGCAGCAGCATTGTAAAAGAATGGATATCAAAAAGATACTTATTTCACAGCGTGCACCGCTAAACCTGACCCCCTACACAGCGCTCACTGAGAAGTATGGAGTAGAGATAGACTTCAAGCCATTTTTTCTCATAGAGCCGCTCTCGTCCAGAGAATTTCGCGCACAGAGGATAAATATCCTTGACCATACAGCCATCGTGTTCTCATCACGAAGCGCCATCGATGCGTTCTTTCAGCTCAGCGAAGAACTCCGCGTGAAGATTCCTGAAACTATGAAGTACTTCTGCTCGACAGAAGCTGTGGCCATGTATCTCCAGAAGCACATCGTATACAGGAAGAGGAAAATCTTCTTCGGCACAGGTACACCTCAGTCCATCATCGACCTCATCGGCCCTAAGCACAAGGAAGAGAAGTTCCTCATCACCACTTCAGATAATTCGTCATCAGCGTCCCTCACATCACTTTTCGATGCGAAAGGGCTTGACTATAAGACAGCTGCATTCGTAAAGTCCGTATCACAGAACCTCAAGGATGTAGACCTTCACGCCTACGACTGCGCAGTGGTATATAACCCATCAGACCTCAAGTCCCTCGACGAGAACTATCCTGAGTTCGAGCAGAAGGACCTGCTCTTCATCACCTACGGAAAGAGCGTGGTGAAAGCCATGGAAGAGGCAGGATACAGCGTAGCTGTCAAGGCACCGAACCCAGACTGCTCATCAGTAGCAGCCGCTATCGAGCTTCTTCTGAAGCAGAACAGCTAGTATCGAAATGTCAGAGACCAAGGGCCATACCTTCGGAAAGGAGGAGCATCTCTACGGCAAGACCGCAGTGAGCACTCTCCTTGAAAAGGGGAAATGGGGCGTCTATGGGCCTCTGAAATACTGCTACCTGATTCCAGGCGGAGCCGAGGGCGCGAACCGCATCATGGTCGCGGCTCCGAAGAAGTTCTTCAAGAGAGCAGTGAAGAGAAATCTCCTCAAGAGACTTCTGCGCGAGTCCTATCGTCTGAACAAGGGCATCCTGGAGGTTCCCGGCATGGGCTGTGATCTTTTCTTCTTCTATAACACGAAGGAGATCCTGTCCTTCGAGCAGATAAGCGCAGCAGTCATCGAAGTGCTGATGGCGGTGCGTACAAAGATGCTCAAGGCCAGTGAAACAGTGGCTTCAGAGCCAGATAAAGCCTGACACCATGAGCATCAAGGACACCATAAAGCGCATCTTCGCCCTTCCTTTCATCGGGCTTATCCGCTTCTATCAGATCTGCATCTCCCCTCTCAAGCCGGCAACCTGTCGCTTCACTCCGACATGCTCGCAGTACGGCCTGGAGGCATTCAAAAAGCACGGGCTCGTGAAGGGTTTCTACCTCACGGCCCGTCGCATATTACGCTGCCACCCTTGGGGCGGCTCCGGCTACGATCCCGTGCCGGAGGAGTTTCATTTCTTCAAAAGATAGAAAGCGCTACCTTGCAGGTACTACGAGAGTATAGGATACAACTCCTGTCTCTGGAGCGACTTTTTTCTCGTACAGTTCTTCCCTGATTTCATATGGGAATGGTTCGGACGCTCTGCAGAATGTTTCTGTAAAAGTTCGAGGATCATTTGGCACGCTGTAACTATAGCTCATTCGACCACTCCCTACAGATGAGAGCTGGGATAGCCAATTCAGATCACTGATTATCAGACTGACAGTGACAGAACCGTCTTCATTGTTAATACAAAGATAGCGTCTGATATGCTTGCCTGTCACATATGCATAATAAGTACCGAACTTTTCAGGAAGTCCCTCACCGACCCACCAGCCGCCAAAATCGCGGTCTGTTCCAGCACCGGTATTATCCTCACAGATGGTCATTGCAATCGCCTTAATTACATCATTTTCTACAGAAAGAAGATAATTCGTGCACCTGTGCTCAAACATCACGTAATTCATGATGAGTGGGCAGGGATGGTAAAAGAATGGATCCTGAAGGCGATGAAGCGCACCCACAGAGGAAGGAATATTACTGATCGAGTCGCCCACCCTCACACCACCAGGAATCTGGTCGGAAAGCATACACAGAGACGGATCCCAACAAATGAAACCATCGAGTTCACCATTCTCAGTGCTAAACAACAAATGTTTGGTTTTATAATCCAAAACATCCCAATAGCCGTCGTACTCAAGCACTTCATACTTCTCGGGAGTTCCCAGCAGATTCACGACCTTTGCGTACCCTATTCCGCTG
This sequence comes from Bacteroidales bacterium, assembly GCA_024398295.1. GTDB lineage: Bacteria > Bacteroidota > Bacteroidia > Bacteroidales > UBA932 > Cryptobacteroides. The sequence goes on along the minus strand of JAKSJL010000003.1, from coordinate 1,947 downwards.
AGTGTAGATACATCCTGAGCGTAACATCCCAAACAGGCAACGGATGCAAACAAAAGAAATAAAAACCTTCTCATACAGCACTTAGTTGAATTACGAGCAAATATAAATGACTGCCGCAAAAAAACAACTTTTATGCCAATAAAGAAGAAAAACAGACAAAAAAAGAGAGCAGCGAAAAACGCTGCTCTCTAGCAATTATAACAGCTCGGCCACGAAGGCTTGCATCTCAGGGAGATGCTCAAGCTGGCTCTTGAAGAGGGCTATCTGGTTTCTTGTCCTTACCAGATTATGCTCTGGATAGTCGATGTGGTAATAGGTGTCGCCGTTCAGGTAGTCCGCGAAGAAGCGGACGCCCTGCATGTATGAGAATCTCAGCGTCGCGTATGGGAGGTTCTCCTTCTCCACGTCGGTGAGAAACTTCGCTGACTTCACATATCCTCTCGCGAACTCCCTGAAGATGTCCATGCGGATCGCCACCTTCTCGATGGCTGGATCATCTTCTGGCAGGGTGCTTCCGGCTGTGCGCATGAAATCGCCGAAGTCGGAGAAAATGAAGCTCGGCATCATTGTGTCGAGATCGATGACGCAAAGCACCTTGCCATCCTTATCGAAAAGGATGTTTGGCAGCTTGGTGTCGCAGTGGCAGATGCGCTTCTGCAGCAGACCTGCGCGGTAGAGATCTTCCGCCTTGCACATCTCCTTCTCGTGCTCTGCGAAGAAAGAAATCATCTCGCGGACTTCCGCGTCATTCACTCTTCCAGCTGCATCATTCGCAACAGCATCCTTAAGCTGCCTGATTCTCAGCTCCATGTTATGGAAATCAGGAATCGACTCACCTATAGGAGCTTCGCAGTCCGAGAGCATGTCTTCCCATTCACCAAACGCCAGACCCGTAAGAAAGGAGGTCTCTGGAGTTACAGTTTCGAGAGTTACAGAATCAGTGACATACTCAAGGACTCTCCAGTAGTGCTCGCCCTCGAAGATGAAGGTGGCGCTGCCATCCTTGAGAGGTACCAGAGTAAGCACCTTTCTATCGATGCCAGTCTCCCCTTTCATCTCCAGCTTCTTCCTGATGTGGGATGTGGCGTTCTCGATGTTTCTCTGGACAAGAGGGACGTCGGTGAAAACCTTGTGGTTAACCCACTGGAGAACGTAATCCGGACCTGTGGTCTTGACGATGAACGTACCATTGATCAAGCCATTTCCCAATGGCTTGATCTCAAGTACATCACCTGTTATCGCGAATTTTTCGACTATGTGCTTCATAAGATATGTGGTTATGTATCTAGTCAAAGATACTATTTCTGTACGAAATATGGAAGTCTATCGATTGGGACATCGAGGACATAAGTCTTTCCACCCTTGTATACCTTGCCATTCTCATCGATCCACTTGCCCTTAGGGAGCTTCACGCTGCGCTCAGTGCCACGGGTAAGCATAGGAGCCACGAGATACTTGTCACCCAGCATATACTGGTCGTTGCATGTCTCGAATCCCTGGCCAGGGAATGCATAGTCCATAGGGCGAACGATAGGCTCTCCAGTCTTTGAGCTCTTCTCTGCCTGCTCGACAATGTACGCACCCATAGCCTCATGAAGCTTAGCATACTTGTGGCAGATGGCGAGATTCTCCTTGTTGAGGATTCTCCAAGGAGCTACAGAGAACTGCATCATTGGCATCATTGAATGGATTTGGCATGAACGCACGATAAGCTCCTGATCAAACTTGGTCTGGTCGATGTTAAGGAAACTGCCATACTCTCCACCTCCAATCATGTCTGGGCATGTATAGATATGTCCAAGCATACCAGCAGCGATCATATCAGGTACAAGGCTAGCCACCGCCTTCCAGCTGTACGACTTGTCACCGAGGCGCTGAACAAGTGGCTGGCCACCCATCTTCCAGCACGCGCGGAACTCATTGTATGGGAACTCAAGACCAAGCTTT